>PMOA01000045.1:204-94169 GCA_003161635.1 Limisphaerales bacterium | reverse complement strand
ACGTCCGAAATCGGGTCAACGTGAACCCTGAAATAAAGCTCGTCGCTGGCCTTGTTATCCCGCTTCACCTTGCCGCCCAGACTATCCACCCCTTCGCCCGTGTTGTGTACGACCCGTGCGCCTTCATCTTTCCAAAGAATGGTGGCGCGCGCCGGTACGACCAACAGGTGTGCGATAACCAATAGCAACGCAAGGAGTCGGAAGATGGCGGCGATTGGCCGAGGCATGGCGGGAATATGCGACGAGTTGGACGGAATGACAAGCGGCGGAATTATTTTTCGCCCGGTGGAAAAAGAAAAGTCAAGGCAGGCCACGCGCGCAAGCGCCAATACCACTTATTGTGCGGCTCGTTTGGGCTTCGCTCCATTGGTTGCGGCGCAGGCCGGTCTTTTCAAGTTCTGCCGGTGTGAGTGGCGGTTAATCTACATAAAGCATGAGATGGTTTGCATCCCAGTCTGACCGAGGGTTGGTATGAACTGGGCAACGTCCACGCTTCCGAAGAAAAATTTGAACAGGCTCTGGCCGACTACAACCGCGCGCGCCAGCAACGGCCCCAGGATCCACAAACGGCATTTCGGATGGCTAAAGTGCTGGCAAAATTGGACCGGCACACCGAGGCGATCCAACTGTACCGCGAGGTCATCAAGCTTGACCCGGGGTTCTGGGAAGCGCATTACGAACTGGGCGGCGAGCTGGACTCGGCCAACCAGCATGAGGAGGCCAGGACCGAATTTGCGGAAGCTGTCCGGTTGCAGCCCGGCAATTCGCGCGCCCATTTTAATTATGGCGTGCTCCTGGCGAAACAGGGGCAACTGGATGAGGCCCAGTGCGAGTTTGAAGAAACAATTCGGCTTGAGCTGGACTACAAAATGGCGAAGGCCTATCTTGCCCAGTTGAAGTCCATGAAAATAAGCGCGCCGTGATTTCCCTTGCCAGCATCGAGACAAATCCTTAATTCACAACATTCCATGTGGTCATTGCTAAAAGAATTTCTAAAATTTGCCAAACAGGAGAAAAAATGGTGGCTCATTCCGCTGATCGTGGTGCTGCTGTTGCTGGGAGCCAT
Organism: Limisphaerales bacterium; assembly: GCA_003161635.1. Classification (GTDB taxonomy): domain Bacteria; phylum Verrucomicrobiota; class Verrucomicrobiia; order Limisphaerales; family UBA11358; genus UBA11358. Next base: position 93,103 of record PMOA01000045.1, on the reverse strand, counting down.
TCTGATCTTCACGGCCAGCTCCGGAATCGCCTGGGCGCTTTACCCGTTTTTGTAAACCATGCCTCCGCCGCGACATATTCTCGGCATTTCGGCCTACTACCACGATGCCGCTGCCGCTTTGTTGCGTGAGGGTGAAATTATTTGTGCGGCGCAGGAGGAGCGTTTCACCCGGAAGAAAAACGACCCGGATTTTCCCCGCCTGGCCATTCAGTTCTGCCTTCGGCACGCTGCGTTGACGCCCGCGCAACTCGACGCGGTGGTTTTTTATGACAAACCGGTCCTGAAATTCACGCGTCTGCTGGAAACTTATCTTGCCGTCGCGCCCGGCGGCTGGCGCACATTCCCCACCGTGCTGTCCAACTGGCTCGGCGAAAAGCTCGATTTGCGCAAAGCCATTCGTGCGGAACTGCCGGAACTGCGACCGGATTGCCAGATTCTTTTCACCGAACATCACCAATCGCATGCGGCCAGCGCATTTTATCCGTCGCCTTTTGACGAGGCGGCGATTCTCACGATTGACGGCGTGGGCGAATGGGCCACCACGACCATTGGTTGGGGACGCGGACGCGAAATCAAAATACTGAAGGAGTTGCGTTTTCCGCACTCACTCGGCCTGCTTTACTCCGCGTTCACCGATTATTGTGGTTTTCGAATCAACTCCGGCGAATACAAACTCATGGGTCTCGCGCCATATGGCGAACCGAAATATGCCGATGCCATCCGCACGGAATTGCTCGACATCAAACCCGACGGTTCATTCTGGTTGAATCTTGATTACTTTAATTTTCTGCGCGGCACCACGATGACCAATGAGCGGTTTCATAAACTGTTCGGCGGACCACCGCGCGGGCCGGAGGAAAAAATCGAGCAACGGCACATGGACGTGGCGCACTCGATCCAATTGGTCACGCAAGAAATCATGCTGCTCCTCGCGCGCCACGCCCGCGAAGTGACCGGCTTGAAAAATCTTTGCCTGGCGGGCGGCGTGGCGCTCAACTGCGTCGCGAACGGGCTCATTCTCCATGAAAAGATTTTTGAGCAGATTTGGATCCAGCCTGCCGCCGGTGACGCGGGCGGCGCGCTCGGCGCAGCCCTGGCCGTGTGGCATTTTCACAAAGAAGCGCCGCCGCGGGAAATCTCCCCGGCCGATTCCATGCAATCGTCGTTGCTCGGACCGGGATTTTCCGACGACGAAATTGAAACGGTGCTTCGCTCGCACAACGCGGTTTTTAAAAAACTGGAAAATGCCGCGCTGCTTGATTTTACCGTCGAATTATTGAAAACAGAAAAAGTCATCGGTTGGTTTCAAGGGCGGATGGAATTTGGCCCGCGCGCTCTCGGCAGCCGGTCAATTCTTGGCGACGCCCGCTCGCCGAAAATGCAGTCGGTGATGAATTTGAAGGTCAAGTTTCGCGAATCGTTCCGGCCTTTCGCGCCCATCGTTCGGCGCGAGCGCGTGGCGGATTATTTCGAACTGGACGTCGAGTCGCCCTACATGTTGCTCGTGGCGCCGGTCAAAAAAGAGCTGCGAAAACCTTTGCCGGCGAACGTGACCGGCCTTGATTTGCTGAAAGCCGAACGCTCCACGTTGCCCGCCATCACGCATGTGGATTACTCGGCGCGCATTCAAACGGTGGAACGCGCAGACAATCCGTTGCTTTACGATTTGCTGCTGCGTTTCGAGCAGGCGACCGGCTGCGGCGTGCTGGTGAACACGTCGTTCAACGTGCGCGGCGAACCGATTGTCTGCACGCCCGACGATGCGTATCGCTGCTTCATGAACACGGAGATGGATTATCTGATCATGGGCAGTTTTGTGATCGAACGCACGGCGCAACCGCAGCAAAAAATTTCGCGCCGCATTTTACCGCAGGCCGATTGAGATGAAACTAAACTTCAAAGAAGATCCGAAGGAATGGCGCAAGTCCGCGCTGCTGGCCGCGCTGGGTCTGGCAATTTTAAGTTCACTCCTGCGCTGGCGGCGGCATCTGCCGGTGAACGTCTGGTGCGCCGTGCTCGCGTTGCTCGGCCTCGTGGCAATTTGCGCGGCGCTGCAACCGCGCTGGTTCCGGGGCTGGTATCGGCTCTCGTTGCGGCTGGGATTTTATTCCAGCCAGTTCATTGGACGCTGCGTGCTGGCGGTATTTTTTATTTTCATCCTGACGCCGCTCGGATTTATGCTGCGGTTGGCAGGCAAAAATCCATTGCAGCTCAAGCGTCCGGACAGCGCGGCTACTTACTGGCATCAAACCAAAGATTGCAGTCCGCTGGACCGGCTCTTTTGAAACTCAAATCTTGAAACAACGCCCGAACAAATCAAAAGCCGGACGCAAACCGGAAAGAAAAGCCCCGCCCGGCAAAACGGTTGCGGGCGAGCCGGCGGCTCCGCTGTCAGCCGGTCGCAAATGGCTGTTCCGATTCGTAGCCGCCAGCCTCCCATTCATTGTTCTTTTGCTGGTAGAGATCGCCTTCCGGATTACCCCGGGTCTGAACGAAGACCGCGATCCCTACGTCAATATCTCGCCGGTTTCCATTTTCTCGCGCACGATGACAGGGGGTCAGGAATACTACAACATTACTCATCCACAGGTCATAGGCGGTGGAGGTGTTCACATCCTCGTCAAAAAGCCCGCGAATACGATTCGCATTTTTTGCCTGGGATCTTCGGCTTGCGCCGGATGGCCGCATCCGCCGACAGAAACTTTTAGTGCCTACCTCCAGCAGGCACTGGAGACAGCCTATCCGGGAAAGAAGGTCGAGGTTATCAATGCGGCGGCGCATGGCTTTGCAGCCTATCGGACGCGGCGTGTCCTGGACGAAGTGCTCCAGATGGAACCCGATGCAGTCATCGTTTGGGAAGGCAACAACGAGTTTCTTGAGGATCGCAATTACGATCCGCCGAGCGCCGGCATTGTTTCCCTGGCGCGGCATCTGCGAACTTTCCAGTGGCTGCGGTCCGTTTTTTCCAGGCAGAACAAAATGAGCGGGAAGGATCTTAAGGATGTGGCGCAATTCTTCTGGAAGCGGACACGCCAGCAATCCTTGCGGTTGCGGGAAGACCCGGTGCAGTTTGCCCAAGTCCAGGAGCACTTCCGCATAAGCATCGAGCACATGGTCAGCCAGTCGCAGCGCTACCAAGTTCCGATTGTGTTATGCACTGTGCCAGTGAACTTGCGCGACTGGCTCCCAACAGTGTCGTATAACCGACTCAGCGGGAAGCCACTCCAGCAATGGCAGAAACTCTACAACCAGGCCCGTCGTTGCCTGATCGAAGGCAAATACAATGATGGCATTCAGGTGATGAACCAGGCCATTGCCATGGAGAACGAACATGCCGAGTCTTACTTCTGGCTTGGCAGGCTCCTGGAAGCTGACGGGCAAAAGGCGGCGGCTTGGAAAGCCTTCAGCAAAGCGCGCGACTTGGATTACAATCCGTTCCGGGCCATCAGCAGCTTCAATGAATCCATTCGGGTTCTGGCCGGGGAGAACCAGCATCACGGCGTATATTTGCTGGACTTGGATCACATCTTTGCCGGCGCTTCCCGGTATGCCGCACCCGGCTTCGACTTGTTTCTGGACTATGTGCATCCGACCAAGCCGGCCAATCTGCTGGTGGCGCAAAATGCGTTTAATCTGATCACACGGGACGGCGTTCTGAAGGACAAACCGGCGGTGGATCAATTCACCTATCACGACGTCCCCGCCGAGCCAAATGGGAAGCCTTACCGGGAGGAAACCGATCTGAACGTGCAAAAGTCGGGACTCACGACGGCCACGGAAGCCCACCAATATGAGACGGTCATCCTCAAAACGGAGGCTTTCCTGCAAGAACAGACCGGCTATCATTTGACCGGTCCGGACGACCCCGGATTGAAACGCTATGACCCGGAGTCCGCGGAAAAATACCGCGTTTTCTGGAATTATCTGGATGTGCAGCGGCGGGTAATCATGGGGCTGCCGGCGGGTGAGACGGAGTTACAGGAAGCAAAACGTCGCGTGGATGATTATTATGAGAAGTGGTATCCCCTTGGAAGGTATTGATATAGGTTCCCAATATGTTGTGAACAGGCCGCCGTCCTCTGACCTCTGTCTTTGATAGAACCTGCCCGATCATGAAACAAAGCGCGAAAAAATCAAAAGCCGGACGCAAACTGGAAAGCAAAAATACGCCCGGCCAGAATTCGCGCGTCGAGCCAACGATACCGCTGTCGCCGGCCCGAAAATGGCTGTTCCGGCTGTTCGCGCTCGTCGTCGTGCCACTGATATTGCTGGGCGGACTGGAAGCGGCTTTACGACTGGCAGGTTACGGCTATCCCACCGGCTTCTTCAAAAAGATTCACCGCGACGGGAAGGATTATTTCATCAACGACGAAAATTTTACCCTGCGCTTTTTTCCGCCCCAACTGGCGCGCTGGCCGGACCCGTTTTTGATTCCGGCGGTTAAATCGCCGGACACCATCCGCATTTTTATTTTTGGTGAATCCGCCGCGATGGGCGACCCGCAGCCGGCTTACGGTGCCAGCCGGTTCATGGAAGCACAGTTGCGCGAGCGGTTCCCCGGAAAAAAATTCGAGGTAGTCAACCTCGGCATCACCGCCATCAATTCGCACGTCATCCTCCCCATCGCGCGCGAGTGCGCCCGGCATGACGACGATTTCTGGATTGTTTATATGGGCAACAACGAAATGGTCGGGCCGTTCGGCGCGGTGACCGTGTTTGGCGCGCAGGCACTGCCGCGCCAGGTGGCACAGTTTAATATCGAGCTCCAGCGGACGCGCATCGGACAATTGCTGGTTGCCGCCTTGCGCCAACTGGGTGGCAAATCGAAAAACACGTCCTGGGGCGGCATGGAGATGTTCCTCGGCAACCGCGTCGCGCCCGATGATCGGCGCAAGGAAACGGTCTATCGGAATTTCGAGGCCAACTTGCGCGACATCGTCCACGCCGGAATGGATTCGGGCGCGAAAGTCATTTTGAGCACGGTCTCGGTGAATCTCAAAGACTCTCCGCCGTTTGCCTCACTCATCAACAGCAATTTGCCGGCGGCGGACCGCGCGCAATTCGACCAGAACCTTGCCGCGGGCCAATCGCTGCAATCCCAGAGCAATTACCTCGCCGCCGCCGAGCGGTTCACGCAGGCGATAAATTTAAATCCGCCGTTTGCCGAGGCGCATTTCCGGCTGGCGCAATGTGAACTGGCGCTCACCAATCCCGCCGCCCGGGAGCAGTTTCAAGTCGCGTGCGATGACGACGCGCTGCCGTTTCGCGCCGACACGCGGATCAACGCCGCCATCCGGAAAGTGGCCCGGCAGGATACCGGCGACCGGCTGACATTCTGCGATGCCGAGCGCGAATTGGCCGCCGCCAGCCCCGCGGGCGTCACCGGGGACGAAACTTTTTACGAGCATGTCCATTTCAACTTTGATGGCAATTACCGGTTGGGAAAGCTCTGGGCGGAACAGGTCGGGCGAATGTTGGCGGCGGCGGGAAGTCCGCCTGCCACCACGAACTGGATGTCGCAGGACACCTGCGACCGCGCGCTGGGCTTGACGATTTGGAACCGGCAGTTTGTATTGCACGCCATGATCCAGCGGTTGGAGTCGCCCCCGTTCAGCGCCCAGTCCAACAACGACGACCGGCGCCGGAAGATGCGCGCTGAAGAGTTGAACCTCCGCCAACTGGAGGCACTACCCGGCGCCGCCCAGCGCGTTCGCGAGGAATTGGCCGCCGCGTTGGAGTGCGCACCGGCAGATTATTATCTCTACGAAGGTCTGGCCAATTTCCTCGAAACAATCAAGGACCCGCAGGGGGCCATTGCGGCTTATCGAAAGGCGGTTGAATTAATGCCGGGTGATTTTTATGACTCCCTCGAACTGGGCCGTCTGCTCGGGGAGCAGGGCCAGCCGACGCAGGGCGAACCGTTTCTCAAACAGGCCGTGCGATTGCGTCCCAGCGTGCCGGAAGGCTGGTTTCAACTGGGACAAAACCTAGCCGCTCAACAGAAGTTTGCGCCGGCGCTGGACTGCATGGAACACACCGTGCGCCTTCGTCCGCAGGATCCTTCTTGCATTTGTTGCGTCGCCCAGATGCTGGCCAGCCTCGCCCGGCATTCCGAGGCGATTGAACGTTACCAGCGGGCCATCCAGATGAGTCCGGATTATTGGCCGGCACATTTTGAACTCGCGGACGAACTGGCCGACGTCAATCGGCTTGACGAGGCCGCTCATGAATACGGTGAGGTGCTCAAAATCAATCCCCGCCATGTCCCCAGCCAAATCAAGTTGGGGGCGGTGCTCGTGCATTTCAACCGGCTGGACGAGGCCATCGCCTGCTTCCAAAATGCGCTCAAAATTGAGCCGGACAACCAGATTGCCCAGGAATACCTTGCCTCGGTTCGCGCCCATAAAGCTCAAACCCCCTGAAAACACGGGGGGTTTCACCGCTTTCTGGCGGCTCCGATCATACCGCACAAATATGCGGTTACGAAAGCTTAATGTTATGCTATGTTGTTCAAGAACCTAATTAAAGTTGTAGAGCGAAAGCAATTTAGCAGCAGCAATAGATCAAACCAAAAATTAGACTCCAGACTCATATGAAACATCAACTAAAAAAAATATTCGCAATTGTCGGACTGACAGTTGCCTTTGTGTCCGTCTCGCAAGCGCAGTGGTATCTGGCTGGCGATTTCCAGGGATGGGTCAACAATTCAACCCCGATGGTCGCCGGACCAAACGCCGGCGAATTCAGTTATACGATTACCGGCGGCACGCCGGGTGCCTATGGCAATTGTAAAGTGACTGATGGCACTTGGAACAATACCTGGCCGGGTAACAATTTGTATTTTTTGTATGACTCCACCGGTTCGGCCACCATCCATTTTTGGCCCGGAAATTCGACCGACGGGTGGACACCGTTAGGCAACCGCGTGGGTTACGACAACCCCAACAATAGTCTGGGTTGGGGATTCGCGGGGCCATTCAATAGCTGGGATGGCACGGACACGAATCTGCTGTCCCTTGGCAATGGTGTTTATTCCAACAGTATTGTCGTTACCGGCCCCGCAAACACAGATAACGAGTTCAAGTTCCAGTCGCCGGCGGGAAGCTGGAGCGACATCTATTTCGGTGCGGATTTTGGCAACAACAATGCCAACGGAGTATTTACCACCACCAGTAACCCGCAAACCCTGCCGGTCGTTTTGGATTTGCCGGGTGGCCGTTATTACGTTGGCGCCCCGGCGCTTCCCCCGACCAACTACATCACGTTTCAGCTTGATATGAGCGAAGAAGTTGCGGGTGGCAATTTCACCAACACTGATCTTAACCCCAGTGATCCCAACTTCGGTCAGCCTGTAAATTCCGTCGCGATCGCCGGCTCGTATATGGGCTGGGGCACGCAAACTCAATTGACCAATGCTCCCATACTTAACCCGGCGGATACCCGGACGAACCTTTATATCGCAACGATCCCGATCCAAAAATTCCTGCCCTATACTCTCGAATGCAAGTTCCGGGTGAACAATCTGGACGGCGGTTACGAACAGCCGGTGTCCACTCATGGAAGCGATCGTTACTTAGTCATCAGCAATGCAAACCAAGTCCTTTCGTTTAGTTATGATGACCTCCGCCCCGGCGACTTGGTTGTTTCCCCCATCACGGTGACTTTCTCCGTCCTTATTACGAATGGGACACCGGACATTAATGGCTATCAATTTATAAAAAACACTGACTTTCCTTACATCGCTGGCCCTTGGGCGCCGTCGGCGAGTTCTTCAGGTTGGGGTTGGGGCTACCTTACCATGCCCTTAAGCCAGGAGATGGTGGAAGTGGGCACGTCTGACGTTTACACCAATTCCTTCGTCTTCCCGCGAGGCTCTTCAATCTATGTGACTTACAAATATGGCTATAATGGAGTTGACGATGAGAATGGTGTAAATACGAACCATATCCGTGAAATCCGCTCCTACGGGCCGACCTACTCATTCCCGCAGGATGTGTGGTCCTGGACCGTAATTAACACGAACCTCGGCAGTGCGCCTTACCCCAATCCTGGACTCGCCGTCACGAACATCGTGGAACCGGACTTTGGATACCTTGCGGCCGGTGCTCCTTCAGGCGGCCATATTCCCATCACCTGGCTGGGCCGTCCGGGAGTGTTGTTGCAGAACAGTTCCAATTTGACGGGAAGCTGGAATACCAATAGCGCAACTGACGGCACGCAGTCCACCAACTGGCCCAACGCCGGCGGCAATCAGTTCTTCCGTTTGATAAAGAACTAGCAAGTTGAAAAGAAACAAGTGTCGGGAATCCCCGGCTGGGCGTGTTGGGCAACGACCCCGGCCCCAGCCGGGGAAAAATTTAGGCAGATGCCAGACCAAAGGATTTGGTTGGCAGGAAAAAGATGACCTGCAAAAACCACAAGTATTTGGGGTTGATAGAAAAAAGACGGCAGCCTAAAGTAGTTTCAATTCACATGAAAAAAATGACCTGCAAAAAGCCACAAAAGGGTGCCTTTACTTTGATTGAGTTGCTGGTGGTAATCGCCATCATTGCCATCCTGGCCGCCATGCTCCTGCCCGCCTTGAGCCGGGCAAAAATCCGGGCCTTGGGCATTTCGTGCATGAGCAATTACAAGCAACTGGGGCTGGCGTGGTTCATGTATGCCACCGACAACGAAGATAGACTGGTGACCAATCAAGACAAGCACACCGGCACTGGGGGGGGGTTGAACTGGATTTGCCCGGCGGAAGGCGGCTCGATGCCCGTGTTGGATTGGAACAACAGCAAGCAAGACTTCGACACCTCGCTTCTAACCGTTGACCAGCTCATTATGGGAACTCAGTCCACCGCCCTGATGGGACCCTATGTCGCCCAATCGGTTAAAATTTTCGTCTGTCCGGCGGACCATTATCTTTCAACCGCACAAAGCGGGTCGTCGTATCTGGCGCAATTCTCATTGTCAAGCCGCGTCCGCACCTGCGCCATGAACGCGGCGATGGGCGATGGTTATAAGTGGTTTGGGGTAGGCAACCCGGGACATTCCACAATGCCGCTATATTACAATGTTACAAAAACGACGGGCATGCACAGCCCCGGACCTTCGGATTGCTGGGTGGTGACGGATGAACATCCCGACGCCAACGATGATTGCGCGCTCTTCGTTGACCCGGCGGATGTGAATGGAACTGGAACCAGTTTCACGGAGCTGCCGGGCAGTTTGCATGCCAAAGCCGCCGGAATGTTTTTTGCCGACGGCCATGCGGAAGTGCATGTTTGGAAGGGCAGCCTTGATACGCCGCCAGTCAAATATGTGGCTTATGCCGGTCAGGGTGTCCCGCTCACTGGCGACTCCCTGGCCTTGCAGGATCTGGTTTGGTTTGCCCAGCACACGCCCGCGCAGTGATAGGCTAGCCGGACAAACTTTTGGTCGGCTCTTTTTGGAATGTTTGTCACCGCAGGGCAACGGTTTTTGAAGGCAGCTCGTCCCCAGTGTTTGATCCCAGCTCCTAAAAAAATGGAATTTGATGAAAAGAATGCGTCTGCCGGTGAGGTGGCACTCCCCATTTGTCTCTGTGGTGATGACATGGCGTCTCTGTGTTCAGGTGCTTTGTGTTCTGGCTATTTTTGGCCTTGTGGAAACAAACTTGTTTGCGCAATCCAATAATTTCTGGCGGACGCAAAGCATCTACCAGATCATCACCGACCGCTTTTACGATGGAAATCCATCGAATAACAATGCGGAAGGAACTTACGCTCCCAGCAATCCGACCGGGGTGCATGGTGGAGATTTCGACGGGATAGAACAGAAATTGGACTATATCAAGGCATTGGGGGCAACGGCAATTTGGATTTCACCGATCGTGTTGAACACGGAAGGTCAATTTCATGGTTACTCTGCCTGGAATTTTTACCAGGTGGCTCCGCATTGGGGTTCCATCTCCGATTTGCAAAACCTGGTTCAGGCGGCGCACGCACGAGGCTTGCTGGTCATTGACGACATCGTCGTGAACCACGCGGGCGACCTCGTCCGAAGCAGCGGGGCCACTTTCAACTACCCGGCCGGCTATGCTCTTAGTTATAGGAACAATTCAAAAACGTATCCGGCACCCTTCAATCTCACAGCCACCAATCCGTCCCTCACCAATTTATTTCATAACTACGGTAACATTGCGGATTACAATAATAGCACGCAGGCTCTTTTGGGTTGGTTGTCCGGGCTGAATGATTTCAGAACGGAAACGCCCTACGTTCGCTCAAACATGACTGCGATTTACGAACATTGGATTAATCAGATTGGCTTTGATGGGTTCCGGGTTGATACGGCACTGGAAGTTGACATGGGGTGCTGGCAGAGTTTCTGTCCGGCGATCCATTCGTATGCGGCGACCAATGGCAATACCAACTTCTTCATGTTTGGCGAGGCTTTTAACGGTTCTGAAACCACGGTTGGTTCTTATACCGGGACCGAAGGCGGCGGTCCATTTAAGTTTGATTCCGTTTTGGATTATCCGCTTTATTTCACGGTCAACCGCGTATTTGCCACGGCCAGCGGCGCCACGTCACTGATTCAAAATCATTACAACGCGGTTGCGGCCAATTACGATCCGGCCGCGCAGATGCAGTTGGTCACCTTCCTTGATAATCATGATAATCCCCGTTTTCTCAGCACCAGCAAAGCGAACAACAACACCAACCGCCTTGAGTTGGCGCTGGCTTTTCTTTACACCTCGCGCGGCATCCCGTGTCTATATTACGGCACGGAACAGGGTTTTGATGGCACGACCGACCCGAATGACCGAGAGGATATGTTTGCCGGGGAATTCAAGGATGGCCCGGCGGGTACTGTTTTACAGCTCAGTTCGCCGGGCGTTGATAATTTCAACATGACCCACCCGCTGTTCCTGTGGGTGGCCCAATTGAACAATTTTCGCCGGTTGTATCCTGCGCTCACGCTCGGCTCATACGTCAATCAGGCCAACAACTCCACCGGCCCGGGATTGTTTGCCTATTCCCGCGTGCTGAACACGCAGGAAGTGTTTGTCGTTTTCAACACGGCCAGTTCCAGCCAAACGTTGCCCGCGCGCACTCTGACTTATACCGCAGGCACCGTGCTGGTGAATTTACTGAACACCAATGAAACCATCACTCTCGCTTCCGGTTCGCAAACTCCTGCCATAACTGTGCCAAGCACCACAGCCAAAATTTTCATCGCGCAATCGCAGTGGCAGCCGCTCGATCCGGTGGTGGTGAGCAACTCACCGAGTCACTGGGCTACCAATGTGCCAACCTTTTCGCCAATCGTGCTTCAATTCAGCAAGCCGATGGATGTTAATGGTGTTCAGGCTGCGTTTTCCACTAAGCCATCCGTAAGCGGTTCATTTACCTGGTCGGCAGCGCATGATACGATGACCTTTACGGCGGACGGCGCAGGTCTGCCGGGTTTGACAAACATCACAGTGAATCTGACCAACTCGGCATTCGGCGCGGTATCGGGTAAAACCATGTTTGCGCCTTACCACTTGTTGTTCCAGACCGCCGCCGCCCCGCCTTCCGTTTATATTTCCAGTCCGGCGACCGATGGATTGGTGATTCCAATGGGAAGCAATACTACTTATCTGATCCAGGTCTGTTTCACTCCGGCTCTGGATACGAATAATCCCAGCCTTTTTAACCTGACCATCAACGGCGTGTTGCGGCCGCAGTCATCCTACATCTTTCGCCCTCCGGGGGCTGTAGCCGGTTGCAGTGGGATGCGCTCGTTGCTCTACAACTGGAGCGGCGCTTTACCCGGCTCCAACACCATTCAAGTTATTTACAGCAACAATGGGGTGGTTTTAACCGGTGCGCGGACGGTGATTGTGCCGCCGCCGCTGGCGATCTCGGGTTTGGCCAGCAACAACCAGTCAGTGGTTTGGAGCAGCACGCCTGGGGTCAACTATACGGTTCTGGCGACCACCAATTTGAGCCAGCCCTTCACGCCCATCAGTGAAGCCATTCCGGCCAACGGCCTGTCCACCTCTTATTTGGACATTCCCAATTCCCCGCCGGCGCCACAAAAATTTTACGAAATTGAAGTCGTGCCTTGATATAAAATTGACTATGAAAATCCGGGTGAGAAACAAAATCGTTTTGGCAATCGTATTTAGCCTTTTCCTGCACCTGACAGGGTTGGTGGTGCAGGCTGCGGACGCGCTGCCGCCAGTTTCTATTCAGAGTGATATTGGAAGTGGTGGTTGGTCGTCGATCGGCGTAATGCCCGCTCCGACCTGGGATGGCAGGGCGCTGTTGTTTCAGAGCGGCCAAGGCACACTCACCATTACACCTTTGTCAGACGATGTCATCCGCGTCCGTTTCACAACCGCAAAATCCTTTGGCCGCGATCATTCTTACGCCGTCGTTAATCACGACTTGGGCCCGGTGTCGGCAAAAGTTGAAACCGGTTCCAATTCCACCACGCTGGCAACGGCTTCGGTTAAAGTGACCGTGCAACAGTCTCCGTTGCGGATTTCCTTTGCCAATTCCGCCGGTGAAATTCTGGACGCCGATGATCCGGGACGCGGAATCGCTTTTGCCGGCCCGGCGTTTCGTGTCGCCAAAGAATTGCGCGATGACGAGCACATTTATGGCTTCGGCGAAAAAAATGGCAAGCTCGACAAGCGCGGTTGGAAACTGGGCGGCTACAATTATGTCATGTGGAATTCAGACACCTTCGCCCACGATTCGGGCACGGATCCGATTTATGTTTCCGTGCCGTTCTACCTGGTCGTCCGTCACGGGCAGGCGCACGGGATTTTCCTGGATGATACCTGGCGCAGCACGTTCGACGTGGGCCGCGAACGGCAGGACTTGCTGACGTTCGGCGCGGAAGGCGGCGATCTGGATTATTACTTCATCAACGGACCCGATCCGAAAAAAGTCATCGAACGTTACACCGCCTTGACCGGACGAGTGCCGTTGCCGCCACTGTGGTCGCTCGGCTTCAACCAATGTCGTTACAGTTACTATCCCGAATCACGGGTGCGCCTGCTGGCCGACACGTTCCGCCAAAAGGAAATCCCCGCCGATGTCATCTGGCTGGACATTCATTATCAGGACAACTACAAGCCGTTCACCTGGGACCATGAGCGTTTTCCTGATCCGAAGAAATTGATGGCGGATTTGCGCGCTCAAGGTTTCCACGTCGTCTGCATCGTGGATGCACATCCGAAGGTTGAAAAGGGTTATGCGCCTTACGACGAGGGCATGGCGGGAAATTATTTTGTGAAAAATCCCGACGGCACGGTGTATGAAGCGCCGGTTTGGCCGTCGCATGCGGATAAGGATCCCGGCCCAAGCGTGTTCCCGGATTTCAGCAATCCGGCGGCGCGCAAATGGTGGGGATCGCTTTACAAGAGTTTCCTGGATATCGGCGTGGCCGGCATTTGGAACGACATGGACGAACCGGCGGTTTTCAATACCACGAGCGGGACCATGCCTTTGGATGTTGTTTTTAACAACGAGGGGCAGCCGACCACGCATCGCGAAATCCACAATGTGTATGGCCAGTTGCTGACCTGTGCGACGTTTGAAGGATTGTCACGCTTGCGGCCGAACGAGCGGCCATTCGTTCTCACGCGTGCCAGTTTCGCGGGCGGCCAACGCTACGCCGCCGTCTGGCCAGGTGACAACACATCCGAGTGGTCTTCGCTGCGGCAATCAATTTCCACCCTGCTGGGCATGGGACTGTCGGGGTTTTCCTTTGTGGGTTGCGACATTGGCGGCTTTGATGGTTCGCCGTCCGGCGAACTTTATACCCGCTGGTTGCAAGCCGGAGTGTTTTACCCGTTTATGCGGTCGCATTCCACGTGGGGTTCGCCCGACAAGGAACCGTGGTCGTTTGATTATCAGCATGAAATCATCAACAAACACGCCATCGAATTGCGCTATGAATTGCTGCCCTACATTTACAATGCGATGCAACAGGCCAGCCAGACCGGCGTGCCGGCTCTACGCCCTTTGTTCCTCGAATATCCCGATGATGAAAAGGTCGCCGGGCTGGATGACGAATTTCTTTTTGGGGCCGACCTGCTCGTGGCACCGGTTCTGTACGAAGGCGCGAATGAACGCGAAGTTTACCTGCCTCAAGGGGAATGGTTCGATTACTGGACCGGCCGTCAGTTCGCAGGAGGGCAGAGCATACATCTGCCGGTAACACTTAATTCCATTCCCCTGTTCGTGCGCGGCGACGGTTTTATCTTCCGCCAGCCAGTTGTTCAGAACACGGGTGAAATGCCGGAAAAACCGCTTCGCGTCCTCATCGCTCCGGCGAACGAGTCTGAATCCTCACTCTACGAAGACAATGGAGAAACACTTGATTATCGCAAAGGCGCCTTTATGAAGCGCCGATTTCATCAGACCCGCAACGATCAGAAAATGATCGTTGACGTGTCCGAGCCGGAAGGGACATATCGTCCCGCTGCGCGCGATTTGGTTTTGGAGACGTGGACAGACCATCAGCCTAAAAACATCTTCAGCCAAATCAGTGACGTGGCCGCTGACAGGGTTTTATTGCCACATTTGGACGCGGAGGCGCTGGCACATTCGCCGCACGGGTGGTCATTCGCCGATGGCTTGCTTACCGTGAAGGATGATGACAACTTCAAGCCGATGCGCTTTGTCATCGACCGTTAACGCGTCTTCTGGCCGCTTCCCTTCATGGTGGACCGGCTCGCGATACACCTCCCTGGCTAAAAAAATTAACCAAGCCCGAAAGCGGGCTTGGTTTGTGAATTCTGTTTAACCTGCTACTTGGCGCGGCGGCGGAAAGCCAAAAGCGCGGCCAAACCTGAAAGGCTCATCGTCACGGTGGACGGCTCCGGAACCGCTGTGATGCTCAGATTGTTGAAATACTGGTTGTTAGCAGTATTGTTGTCAGCAAGAGTGAAGCTGGAAGTGTTATAGGTTGAGCTGTCAAATGTGCCGGTTCCGGTGTAAAGCGCCGGGCCGCCAGCAAACGGGCTGATCGCAAGCTGGTAGGCTTCGCTGCTGCTATTCACGGGGCCGGTCACCGTCAAGGCAACGTTGATGCCGGCCGCAATTTGAGCATAATCGACCGAAATCGCGGACGCGGCTGCGCCGTCCACACTCAGCGTCATGTTGTCGGCGCCACCTCCGGCGTAGGTTAAGGTGAAGGCCGAGCCGACGCTCAAAGCAATAGATTGACCCGTGCCACCGATACCGGAAGAGTTGAAAGCAACCGAGAACGTCTGATTAACAAGGGAAGCCGAACCTCCGCCTGTGTTGAACGCACGGCTCAGGTCAATGAACGCGTTAGGGGCGCTATTGGCGTAGGTGCCCCAAGCGGAGCCGCCGGTCAAAACCGTATCGGGGTTGCTGTACGAAGCCAGGTCAAGATAAGTGTCGGCGTACGGTGCACTACCGCCACCGTCGTTGTCAGCGACGCTCCACGCGCCAAAACCGGAGCCGAGATTTGGCGTAGTCGAGGCGCTCCAACCGCCGGTGTAGTTCGCGGAGGTGTCCGAAGCCGTCGCGGCGGCAAATGCGCCGGAAGCGGATAATCCCATCGCAACCGCGATGGCCGAGGTTTTAAGGGTCGAGTTCATGATTTGATAATAATAGTTTTTCTAGTTTTTCCTACTTTTGCCTACTGATTAACGTCCAGAGTATCATCCGCGATCAATTTTCGCTACCGCATGTTTGTGCGGTACGCAACTACGGTAATGCTCCATTAGCGTGGTGCTAAAAGTGAGGCTTTTGGCGATTCGTCAGTAAAGGCAGAGTCTTGATTTCGTGAAGCTTGCGCCGGTAATCAGGGTTTGCGCAGCCGATAAAAGGTCGCGTCGCCGGATGGCGTGTCGTTGATGTAAACCGTCGTCGAGTTGGTCTGGTATTGCGACGTCGAAACCTGAGTCCAGGGCGGCGGATTTCCCGCAAGCGTCGTGCTTGAATCCAGCAGCCACTCGGAATAGGTGTTTGACCAGGAGACGTTCACGGTGCCGTTCGTTGGCGTAATCGTCAACTGCGGCGGGGCGTCGGGCGTGGGCGACAGGATTAGCGCGCTGTAAGGCCCGATGGCGACGCTGGCCTGAACCGGATTGCCGCCGGCGGTTACGACGGTGCTGCCGTTATTGCCGAAGTCGGAACTGTAGTTGGTGGAGTCGGTGTTGAAGTGGACATACCAAGTGCCGGCGTAGGGGAAATTTAGATTGTAAACCGGGTAGTTGACGTTGGCGAAATTGGCGATGACCACCGCGTCCTGGTTCGTGGTGCCGGATTTCCAGCGATGAAAAGCAACCAGCTTGCTGTTGTTGTCCGACCAGAGCACGCTGCATTGATCGCCCTTCAGACCCGGCGTGTAGCCCTTCAAATCGCGCCGCGCGGTGATGAGATCGCGGTAAAGTTGGACGATGCCGGAATAGGTATTCGTCTTGGTCCAATCCACGATGCGGCTGGAGTCAAACGACTGGTTTTCGAGCATCTCCTGGCCCTGGAAAATCATCGGTACGCCGGGTGCCGTGAGCGTCACGGCGGCGCCGAGGGTGGAAAGTTTTCTCGCCCGGTAACTGTTGGGCGTGACCGGGTCAATCGCCGTCACCAACCGGATGCCGCCATTCAAATCGCCGACCACATCATGCGATTCAAGAAAGGCCACACGACCCGGACCCGCCGGACCGCCGTACCGGACGTTATACTGCACCGCGTTCGCAATGACATTCATGTCGCGACTGGAATCTGAAGTCGTCGTCAGTACCGGCGTCACCGAGTAGGGAAAGCTGGTGTCCCACGCGCTGTCGAATCCAATGTAATTATACACATCCTCGGAGATGCTGATCTTGCCGGTGTAATTGGTGTGAATCATGGCATTGATGGCGGCGATGAGATTGCCCGCAGCAGGGATATAATTATTGTTGTTGTCGTGCATCATGAGGTTGGGCGTGTCCCAGCGGAACCCATCCACATGACATTCACTGAGCCACATGGTAAAGTTGTCCTGAACAAAATTGCACACCTGTTGACTACTGAAGTTCGGTCGCGTATCCCCGTAAGGCGTGATTTGAAGGTTGGTATTGCTCTCGTAAAAGTAAACGCCGCCACCCCCGAGCGAGTTGACGCCTGCCCAGCCATCGAAATTCCACATATCCAGATCCGATGGCCCGTAATGGTTGTGAACGACGTCCAGCAAGACGGCAAGGCCGCGGGCATGACATGCCTGGACAAAAGTTTTGAATCCATCCGTCCCGCCGTAGCCGATGTTCTCCACGGCGAACGGTTGGGCCGGGTTATAGCCCCAGCTAGCATCAGTCGGGAATTCCGCAATCGGCATAACCTCGACCGCATTGACGCCAAGGCTTTTCAAGTAATCGAGCTTGTTGGTGGCCGACACAAACTTGTTGGGCGACGCGTTGGTGTAAAATGTGCCGATGTGAAGTTCATAAACAAACAAGTCATTCAGCGCCGGCGGGGTCAAGCTGTCGCCAGCCCAGTTAAAGGCGTTCGGATCATAGACAATGCTGTTGCCACTCCCACCAGACCAGGTGACCAGACGCGCTCGTGGATCTTGCTTCCAAAGATTTCCATTGAAGTAGTATTTGTATTGTGTGCCATTCGTTATTCCGGGCAGATCCAGCGACCAGATGCCGTCCCCAACCCCGTTGTTTGTCTCCTGGATCAGATGAGTCGTGCTGGTTGACCAGTTGTTAAACTGTCCGGGAAGATAAACAGTCGTCGCGTTCGGCGCCCAGACGCGGAAGGTGACGCCGGTTCCAAGCGTGTCGTGATATGGGGTTGATCCCCAACCAGGCCGATTGGATTGAGCGGGCACCGCTGTTGCCATTGACAGCGCAGCACACACGAGGGCCAAAGCAGCCCGATTGGAACCAACGGGAAATTGATTTTTGGACGCTGTGCGGACAAGGCGAATTTTGTTCATGGCTGGTTTTTATCACCGAGATCAAACCGTCCGACCCAAAGCAGTGCCGCCAACGACAGCCTGCCAAAAAAAATCGGGACACGGGTTTTTCGCGAAAGACACGTAATCGAAGAACGGCAATAAACGGAGTTCACGGGGATAATGGGAGTTCAATAAATCTTTTAATGGCGCGATTCAGTTGTGGATTAAATTACGTCTCCAAAAAATACGCGGTAACAACAAGCCTTTTGCGCCTTTGTTGAAGCCTGGTTTGCTTTGCAAAATGACTGACATTAGATGTCCATACCATGCTCTTGCCAGAATTGCTACCGCATGATTATGCGGTGGTTTAGGTGGCGTCAGGGAGTTAATTATGACCCAAGCCAAATGAAGTTATTTCGTCGTATTATCCCATGGTGCGTTGTTGCAATATTCCTGCCGGCAGGCGTTCAAGCCGGCACCAACACCAGCGTCCATACGACGTGGCTCTGGCATCTGCATCAGCCGATTTACTGGCCGGATCGCCGTAACTACGGCACCGACCATTACGAAAATGCGTGGGACACGATTCAACAGCAGAACGCCGGACGGCCGCATCCCTCGCCGGAAGTGTTGTCCACCATTTTCGCCGAGGCCGACCGCGTGAACGCCTATCAGGGCCAGCCAAGTTCCACCATCAGCGGGCTGCTCGGTTATCCGAACGCCGGCGCGCAGGTGAATTATTCCGGCGCGCTCGAAGGCACGCTCGACCTCGCCGCCGCGTTCGGTTCGGTGCCTGCGAACCTTTACCTTTGCGCCGCGGCGTATCAGACCGCCGACGGCGGCGCGCTCGTCGCGCAATGTCCCCCCGACTCCGGCCCGAACATTGACACGAATGAATTTTTGGTGATCCCGGTTGTCGCGTTGCGCGATTCGCTGGGCAACGGCACATTCGATTTGTGCGATCCGGCGCGCGGGTTCAAGATTTTGTCGGCCAATTCATCGACCAATGGCTCCATGTTGAATTGGGCGGCGATGCCGGGCCGCGCGTATCTGGTTCAATTCGCCAGCCGCCCTGGCGGAACGTGGAGCCATCTGCCCGCCGGCTCGAATTATGCCGGGTCGTTGCAAATGCAGTTGAATTACACTGAGTCGCCATCAATGACAGCGACACAACGCTTTTATCGCATTGAACTTTTACCCTGACATTCCTGCCAACAAAAACTATAGATGTCGAGGGCCGCACACTGGCTTAAGCATAACTAAAAAAACATGAAAAGCACATTCAAAGCCCGCCGGATTTTTACCTTGCCAGCAATTGGACTATTGCTCGCCGCGATGCTGGTCCAGGCCGCCGACGTCTCAAAGCAGCCGGCGCGGACCCCGCCAGCCTGGCTGCGCGACGGGGTGATTTACGAAATTTTTCCGCGTGATTTTTCCTCCGCCGGCGACCTCAACGGTGTCACCGCGCAACTCGACCGGTTGAAGGATTTGGGCGTGACGATCCTTTGGACGATGCCGATTCAACCCATCGGCGAAAAAGGCCGCAAGGGCTGTTTTGGCAGCCCGTATTCAATCAAGGATTATTACGCCGTTGATCCCAATTATGGCACGGTGGACGATTACAAACGGCTGGTGTCTGAGGCGCACAAACGCGGCCTGAAAGTCATCATGGACGTGGTTCCCAACCACACCGCGTGGGACAGCGTGTTGATGAAGCACCCGGAATTTTACAAGCAGGATGCGAAGGGAAAAATCATCCCGCCGTTGCCAGAATGGACCGACGTGGCCGCTTTGAATTATACCAGCCCGCAGTTGCGCGAATACATGATCGCGATGTTCAAATACTGGGTTCAAACCTGTGATGTGGACGGCTTCCGTTGCGACGTGGCCTCCATGGTGCCGACGGATTTTTGGGTGCAGGCGCGAACCGAGCTGGAAAAAACCAAGCCGGACATCATGATGCTGGCCGAGGCGAGCAAACCGGAATTGCTCACCAACGCATTTGACATTGATTATTCATGGCCGCTGTTGAGTGCGCTGAATAATGTGCTGCAGCATGGCGCCCCGGCCTCAAATCTTCGGATATCGTGGGAGGAAAGCATGCGGCAATTCCCGCAAAACTCTTTGCACATGCGCATTTCTGATGACCATGACGAAGCCCGTGCCGTCTCCCGTTATGGTGTTCAAGGAGCGCTGGCGGCGTCGGCATTTATGTTTTTACTCGACGGCGTGCCGCTGATTTACAACGGCATGGAAGTCGGCGACGCGACCGAATCCGGCGATCCGGCGTTGTTCGACAAGCTGCCGATTTTTTGGAGCCCAAAGGAACGTCCGCCCCTGCGCGAGATCTATCACGGACTCATCCAGCTTCGCAAACAATATGCCGCCTTTCGCAACAATCGCGTTATCTGGTTGCATAATTCAGACGAAGCCAACCTCGTGACCCTCAAGCGCCTCGACGAAAATGACGAGTTTGTGACCGTGATCAATTTTTCCAACCGGCCGGTCACCGGCCGTGTCGAAGTCGAAAACAGCGGGGAGTTCAAGCCCGTTCAAATTTCGGGGATGCCAAAATTACCCGGTGACGATTTCCCGCTCTTTCATCTGGGTGGGTTTGAATGGCGGATTTACCATCGCGTGGTGCCGAAATAGAACCGCAATCATTTTGTGCGAAAAATCGAACGTTGTCGTTGCTCTCACCGGTGGCGTTGTGAATCCAATGCCGGTTCGCCCCGGCGTACATTTCTTTTGAATCGAACTTTTTTATGAATAAACCACGTCTTTCTTTCTGGCAAATCTGGAACATGAGCTTTGGCTTTCTCGGCATCCAGTTTGGCTGGGGTTTGCAGATGGCGAACATGAGCGCCATTTACGGCTACCTCGGGGCGAACGCCGATTCCCTGGCCATCTTGTGGCTGGCCGCGCCCGTCACCGGCGTGCTCGTCCAACCATTGATTGGGCAATCCAGCGACCGCATTTGGACGCGGCTGGGCCGGCGGCGTCCGTTTATTCTGGGCGGCGCGATTCTCGCGTCGTTTGCTCTGGTCTTGATGCCTAATTGCCCGTCGGTTTGGATGGCGGCGGGATTGCTCTGGGTGCTGGACGGAACCATCAATGCCAGCATGCAGCCTTTCCGGGCCTTGGTGGCGGACAATCTTCCCGAAGAACAGAACGCCCAGGGTTTCGCCATTCAATCCCTGTTCATTGGTCTGGGCGGAACCGTCGCTTCGGCTTTGCCTTGGATGATGACCAACTGGTTCGGCGTCACCTCCGAAGGCGCCGGGCAGGGACATATACCCAATTCCGTCCGGCTCTCGTTTTACATCGGCGCAGCGGCGTTCATGGGCGCAGTGCTCTGGACGGTTTTTAGCACCAAGGAATACCCGCCATCTGATTCCGAACTGGCCGCCATCCGTGCGCGGAAGTTTGATTGGACGCTCGGCCTGGGCGACATCTTCGCGCTGGTATTTCATCTGCCCCGGCGGATGTGGGAACTTGGCCTTGTTCAATTCTTCACCTGGATCGGGATGTTCGCGATGTGGGTCTATTTTCCCCCGGCGGTGGCCAGGAATATTTTCCATGCCGCGCCTGGCTCGGTGGAAATGGAAGCCTCCGGTTCCTGGTCGGGCTTCTGTTTTGCCGCGTATAATGCCGTGTGCTTCATTTTTTCATTCGTGCTGCTGTGGGGTACAAAATACACCGGCCCCAAGCTGATGCACATTCTCTGTCTGGCGGTGGGGGCACTGGGACTGGCATCCGTTCCTCTAGCTTCAGACAAACATCACCTGTTGATCGCCATGACCGCGGTCGGCATCGCGTGGGCGAGCATCCTCTCCATGCCCTACGCCATGCTCGCACCCTCACTGCCGAAGGAAAAAGTCGGCGTCATGATGGGGATGTTCAATCTGTTCATCGTGGTGCCACAGATTGCCGCTTCCAGCCTGCTGGGATACATCCTGAAAAATTATCTCCACAGCGAACCCATGAATGCGCTCGTCCTGGGCGGCGTGAGCATGGGACTGGCCGCCCTGCTGACGCTGTTGGTGGTGACCTTCAAGCAAACCGGCGGGGAAGCTGCTGCGCGCGGCATGGCCAGCACGCATTGATGACTGTGGAGAATACCAATTCGATGATGCTCAAAGCCTGCCTGTTTGATCTGGATGGCGTGATAGTGGATACCGCCAGGTATCACTTTGTCGCGTGGCGGGAAATTGCCGAAGAACTGGGATTTGTTTTCACGGAAGAAGACAACGAGAAACTCAAAGGTGTTTCCAGAATACGATCCCTGGAAATACTGCTCGAAATCGGAGGGATTTCTCTGGATGACGAATCAAAAACGCTTTTGGCTCAGAAAAAGAATTCGCTTTATCTGCAGTACGTTTTGAAAATGCGTCCCGACGAAGTGCTGCCGGGAGCAAGGGAATTTCTGACCGATTGCAGGAATAACAATTTGGGAATTGGATTAGGGTCCGCAAGCAAGAATGCAACAACCATCTTGAACCTTTTGCAAATAACGCATTTATTCGATGCGATCATCGACGGCAATAAAGTGACAAAAGCCAAACCCGACCCGGAAGTGTTTCTAACCGGCGCCCGGGAACTTGGCGTCCTTCCGCAGAATTGCGTTGTCTTTGAAGATGCTAAAGCCGGAATTGAAGCCGCCATAGCTGCCAACATGTTCAGCGTCGGCATTGGGGACCCGGTTATTTTGGGAAAAGCGAATTTCGTTACTTCGGGCTTGAAGAATCTTTCCGTAAAAACATTGATCGCAAAGCTGGAGCGTCAATCCAACCGAAATGCACCTGCTTAAACGCCAATTCTGAATTGCCTTGCCATGAATAAATATCTGACTAGCGACGAATGGTCCGTGATTGAAGAGAGATTTGATCCAGGCAGGCAGGAAGCCTCCGAGAGCATTTTCAGCATTGGAAATGGACACATGGGGCAACGCGCAAATTTTGAGGAAAAATATTCCGGCGAAACTCTCCCAGGCAGCTATGGGGCCGGAATTTATTTTCCAGATAAAACACGCGTTGGATGGTGGAAAAACGGGTATCCCGAATATTTCGCAAAAGTGCTGAATTCGCCAAACTGGATCGGCATCGATATACAGGTGAACGGAAACCATCTGGATTTGGCGGGATGCAAGACGGAAAGCTTCAGACGTGTTTTGAACATGCAGGAGGGCGTCCTTTCGCGAAGCTTCGTCGCAACGATGCCCGCAGGGGAACAAATCCGGGTTGAAGCGCTGCGGTTTGTCAGCATGGCCAATCGTGAAATTGGCGTCATCAAATATTCTGTCACGGCGTTAAAAAACCTCAGGTTGACTCTTTCTCCTTACATTGACGGCGATGTGAAGAACAAGGATTCCAACTACAACGAACAGTTTTGGAACATCCTGGAGACAGAATCAGGCAAACATGACGGATTCCTGCTGGCACAAACCCGGAAGCTCGATTTCCGCGTTGGATTTGCGATGAAGTATCGATGTGAAAGGAACGGCAGGATGATCGCGACGGAACCCACCTGTGTAAAAACCCCGAAATATACCGGTAATGTGATCGAGACGGAGCTCAAGGAGGGTGAGGTGGCCACTGTTTACAAGTACGTGGCGGTGGCAACCTCGTTGGATTATGACAAAAATGAATTGAAAGCCAAAGCCTGCGAAAGAGTATCGGCTGCTTATCAAGTTGGCTTCGACGCATTGCTGGAGGCTCATAAAGCGAAATGGGCGGATATCTGGAGCCACAGTGATATCGTGATTCAGGGTGACGTTGAAGCCCAGCAGGGAATCCGGTTTAATATATTCCACCTGAACCAGACCTACACGGGCCAGGACGAACGGTTCAATATTGGCCCGAAAGGATTCACCGGCGAAAAATATGGCGGGAGCACGTACTGGGATACGGAAGCCTATTGCATACCTTTTTTTATTTCCACGGCGCCAAGCCGGGTGACGCGCAATCTGTTGATCTATCGGTACAAACATCTTCAGAAAGCGATAGAAAATGCCGGCAAATTGGGTTTCACCAACGGCGCCGCGTTATATCCCATGGTGACCATGAATGGCGAGGAATGTCACAATGAATGGGAGATAACCTTCGAGGAGATTCACCGGAACGGCGCCATTGCGTTTGCGATCTTTAACTACATTCGGCACACGGAAGATGAGAAATATCTGGCGGACTATGGACTCGAAGTCTTGATAGGAATTGCCCGTTTCTGGAGTCAACGAGCCACTTTCTCCCATGACAAAGGGAAATATGTGGTGTTGGGCGTGACCGGACCCAACGAATACGAAAACAATGTCAACAACAACTGGTACACCAATACGATCGCTTGTTGGTGCATGGACTACGCCAGAGAAGCGCTGGCAAAGGTCAAGAGCGCCTGGCCAAAGAGGTATGCCGAGATTGTGGCGAAAACAAATTTTGCTTGCGAAGCTGAAACCAGCCGATGGCTGGAAATATGCGTAAACATGCATTTCCCTTACGACGAAAAACTGAAGCTCTTCCTGCAACAAGAGGGCTACATGGACAAAGAACAGACGCTCGCCCAAGATTTGGACGTTTCACAGCGCCCGATCAACCAGCATTGGAGTTGGGATCGCATTCTGCGTTCTCCCTTCATCAAACAGGCGGACACACTTCAGGGGATTTACCTGTTCGAGGAAAAATATGATACGGAGTTCATAAAACGGCATTTCGAATTTTATGAAGCTCGCACGGTGCATGAATCATCATTGTCGCCGTGCATACATTCCATACTGGCGGCAAGAATCGGAAAGATAGATAAAGCCTACGAGCTCTACCTGCGCACATCGCGTCTGGACCTCGACGATTATAATCATGAAGTGGACGAGGGCCTTCACATCACCAGCATGGCCGGAGCGTGGATGGCGATAGTCGAAGGGTTTGGTGGAAAGCGGGTTCGCAATGGCAAGCTCTTTCTCAATCCGCTTATTCACGAGAAATGGCAGAAATATTCGTTTCGCATCCTTCTAAAGGATCATTCCCTGCAGGTGACTGTTACCAAGGAATATGTGAGCCTTTTGTATAAAGGCCCCGAATGGATAGTCGTCAACGTGTATGGCGATGACAAAAAGGTGTTCCCCAATGAAACCTTGAAAATCGAGCGCGTGGCTGCTCCGCCACCGCGTTGATTGGCAGCAGGCGCGACGGATTTTTTATGTTGAATGGTTTCATTTCACGGAGCTGGCAGCAAATCGCAAAACCAAAATCCTTTGGCGCGGCGCGCGCATCATAGCCGAAATGCTGGCCAGCACGACGGAACACCGATCGCCTGATCGGCGCGTTGATGGGTCGAGCCGATTTGGTAATCGGCGCTCCACAGGCTCGCCGAAAATGGGCGGCTGCAGAGTCGTCGAAACTCTCAGCGAGTGCGGGCATCGCCTGCGCGCGACGTTATTGGAGTTGTTCCGCGCGGAAAAAGCGATACGGAACCACGGTGTTGTTGGTGTAGTGGAATGAGGTGGTTGAATTGGTCATCACAAGGTCGCGGATGAAGTCCCAATTTTGGAAATCAAATGATCCCTGGATTTCGTTGGTGGTGCCGATGGTCCCGGAGACTGTTAATTGGAACTGGTTGTTTCCGAGATAAGTCGGCGTGCCGCCCACGAAGGACGGATGCGAAGCTGGCGCAGTGAGGAACCCAAGCCAGAGTTGCGCATCGGTAGGAAGGCCGAGACTGAAACTGAAGAGGTTTTCCACGGTCGGCGCGGGATTCAGTGAAGTCAGCGCGCCGCCGAAGGCGATCCTGCCGCTGCTGTTAGCCAGCGCTGCGCCGAGGAAACTTCCGTTGAGCGGAATGCTCGCGATGAATCCGCTTTCGGAAACGTACACGTTGCGCCCGCCATAGACCGCGCCGCTGCCGAGGTCCGCATAAACGTTGGTGGCACCGGACGCGTTGTTGGTGAGCATGGTGATGGAGTTGGTGACGTCATAAAGCTGGTAGGTTTCAAAACCGGCCGGACTCACGTTGGTGTAGGAATTGACCAGGAGTTCGGCGGCCACAAACTGACTTGAGAGCACCGGCAGATTGAAGACAAAGAAGTTGCGATAAAAGTTTACGCCGTTGTCTCCCACGAAGTAGTTCTGGTTGTTGCCGGTGTGATTGCCTAAATTATTATACCAACCAAGATTGGCGGAATTGATTACCACATTAGTGCCAAAGGTCAGGCGCAATTGAACGTCGCCTGGAGCACCGAGGCTGTAGCCAAACAGGTATTGGTTGTGGTTGTTGACCGCGTCGAGGGTGGCGATGGAGCCGCCCAGCGCAATCTGTCCACCACTCGCCGCGGTGGCATCATTGAAGAACTGAACGTTGAGCGGAATGATTGCTGTCTGTAACGCCTCGTTGGTGGCAATGCTGCGGACGGAATAGACCGCGCCGGTGCCGAGATCATTGTAAATGCCGACGTGCCCGGAGCCGACGGCTTCGAGCGTGGCAATGGGCGTCGTTACCTTGCGCAGCAAATAGGTTTCCTGGCCGTTCGGGCTGGAGTTGTAGTAATCGTTGATGAGCAGTTCGGCGTGAATGATCGAATTGCTGGACACCGGCACATTGAATACGAACCAGTTTCGATAGATGTTGGTATTCGAGATTCCACTGTCCTCTCCGGCCGAATAGTTTCTCGTCTCACCGGTTCCCGCGCTGTTATACCAACCCTGACCCACCGCGTTGAGGGTCACGGTGTTGCCCGGCACGCCCCACAACGTGAGGACGACGTCATTGCCCGTGCCGCCTGCGTAGTTGATCCGGAACTTGTAACCGCCGGCGCTGAACAGCGAGCCGTTGGCCATGCCGTTGAACGTGCCGGTGATGGCATCCGACAAGTCATTGTTGATGATGATGAACTGCTGGCCGATGGACACGGGAGTGGTAAATGCGGGAATGACCGTGAGCGTGGCGGTGGCGAGGGACACTGTGCCCCTTACGTTCAATTGATCGTAGCCGCCAACGCCGGGATTCGGGCCGGTGAGTTCCACAGTGAAGTTGCCGGTGGCGGTGAAGGTCACATTGCTGCTGGTGAGGATGCCGGGACTGTTGCCTGGGGAAATAATGCCATTGCCATTGGCCGTGATGGTGCCGACGGTGCCGGAGCCGCCGAGCGTGGCGCCGGGATCCACTATCACAGGGCTTTGCGGTTGGGAACCGTTGATCACAAGCTTGCCATTGAAAACGTGGGTCGCACCGGCTGTAAAAGTATTGTTGCCGTTCATGGTAAAAGTGCCGGAACCTAATTTGGCAACGGTATAACCACCAAAAGTGTAGCCCGTACCGGACATCACTCCATCATAGGTGCTGCTACCGTTGTTCCCACCAACCTCGATCCAGCCGTTGACCCCGAACGTCACGCCGCCGCTGCCGTGTAGCGTATCAATCGTCTCCCAGTTGACGCCGGTATCGAACACGCCGCTGGGATTGATCAGCATGTCGGCAGAATTAGCAATCTGTTCGGCCGCTCCCAAACGCAACGTCCCGTTGATCACGAGATTGCCCGGGATGGTCTGATTGGAGATCGATTTGTTCAGCACCAGCGTGCCGCTGCTGACGGTGGTGAGGCCGGCGTAAGTGTTGGCCGTGCTGCCTTCGAAAGTCAAAGTGCCGATGCTTCCGAGGTTGTTGCCCACGATAACTCCTCCCGGGCCGCTGATTGGCCCCAAGAGGCTCAACACGACTCCGGATTCATAAGGCATGATTGTGCTGTCGGCGTTGACGGTGATTGGGCCTGTCCAGACGCCGGTCGTTCCGTAGGTGTTTTCGACATCCAAGGCGCCCCAATACGGATTCACACCGGGGCCATTGAGCGTCAAAGATTCGTTGGTGATTCCGACGTTGCCCGGCAGGACCAATGAAGCTCCATTGCTGACGACGGTTCCGCTGTTGGTGCTACCCAAAGCCCAGGAGTTTTCAGCCCAAAGATAGCCCTGCTGGACTACGGTCAAGCCGGTGTAGGAATTCGAGGATTGAAGATAGACGCTCCCGGCCGCCCCGGCCAGGGTAATTCCGTAGGAACCGCTGATGCTGGCCGGAATGTCCAGGTTTGCGCCCGAATAATTGTTGATCACCACTCCGGAATCCAGCAAGACATTGCCGCTGATGGTTGCGGTGGCGGCTGACAATATCGTTACGGTGCCGTAGAGCCTGAATTGGCCGGCACTGCCGGTGGTGATGGACCCGCCATTCAAACTAAGGGGCGCAGCTTCGTCCACATGGCCGTTCAGATCCAGCACGCCTGAGCTGTTGATTGTCGTGGGCGTGACGATGGACCAAATCTGGTAGTTGTTCAGGCAGCGGACCGTGTCCGTGCCGATTCCGTCCCCAATCACCAACCCCGGCCCATAAGCCGGTATGGCGGAGCCGGTTGTCTTGTTGAGGTCGAGTTCCCCTTCGTTGACAGTGGTGAGGCCACCGTAGGTATTGGCGCTGGAACCGGACAAGGTGAGCGTGCCCAAACCAGCCTTGTTCACACCCACGGAACCACTGAGGGTGCCGTCCAAAGTTAAACTGACGCCGTTGCTGACGACTATCAGGACAGCGCTGGTTGTCAGGGTGATGTTATTTTCAATGGTGTTCGCCCCGGCGGTGTTCGTGGCCACGATGCTGTTGGTCAGGGTGAAGGCGTTGCCGCGAATGTCATAGCCGCCGCCCGCGCCGACGAAACGGATCTGTTTCAAGGTAAGGTTGGCAATGTTGTTCGTGCAGAGCAGAGTAAATGCGCCCGCCGGGAAAATGAGTGTGTCGCCGTTTCCCGGCGTGAT
The DNA here is from genome assembly GCA_003161635.1 of Limisphaerales bacterium. Classification (GTDB taxonomy): domain Bacteria; phylum Verrucomicrobiota; class Verrucomicrobiia; order Limisphaerales; family UBA11358; genus UBA11358. The sequence goes on along the minus strand of PMOA01000045.1, from coordinate 64,430 downwards.
GTAGGGGAAATCCCAGTTGGTGAGGTTGTTCCAGTTGGCGTTTGGGCCGCCGAAGCCCGTCCAGGTCAATATCGCGGCGTGCATGGGATCGGAAAGCAGAGCCGCGCACACCGCAACAATTCTGATCAAGGATGGAACAATTGGGGAAAAGAACGAAAACCGAATCGTACAATTTGTTTTTTTCATAGGCACTTTTCTTCGAGTACTTTTCTTCAAGTGAACTAATGAAATGATTTTAGATAACTAATGGAATTAATGCAAGCTTTTTATGATGTTGGCTGACAAGCCTTTAAACCATTCTTAAAAAGCGTGCCGGCTTCGGGTACCCGATCCTCAACCACACCGTTTTCAAATACGCCGGCTCGGCGCGGCTGATGGGGAAATCCGGCGGTTGCGGGATATAATGCCGTTGCAATATTTTCCGCCGCGATGAGTGAATTGCCTTTTCCACGTCCGCGAGAAATTTCTCCGGCGGCCAGTTCGTCGCGTTCGTCGAGGCGAACAAGACTCCGCCCGGCTTGACCAGCGGCAGCGCGGCCGCCACCAGTTTTCCAAAATCCTTTTCCGCGCGAAAAACGCCGTGTTCCTTCGATTGCGAAAACGTCGGCGGGTCGAGCGCCACCGCGTCGAACGCGCGCCCTTTCTTCGCCAGCCGCCGCAGCCAGTCGAACGCGTCGCCGTAAATGAAATCGTGCGCCGCCGGGTCGAGGCCGTTCAACGCGAAATTACGCCGGCCCCATTCGAGATATTTTTTCGAGAGGTCGAGGCTCGTCGTTTTCGCACCCGCCCGCGCCGCGCAAACCGAGAAGCCGCAGGTGTAAGCAAAGACGTTGAGGATTTCTGGTCTGGGGTCCGGGGTCTGGGGATTGAGCAACGGGAAATCTGCTGCGATGTGGCCGGTCAAAAAGCGGCGGCGGTTGTCGCGTTGGTCCAAAAACAATCCTGTGGAATAGCCTTCGTTGAAACCCAGCTCGAAACGGACGCCGTTCTCGCAGATCTCAAACCGCTCCGGCGCGGCTTCGCCCAATACCGGCTGCGGCGACGCCTCGGCCGCGGTCGTGCGCCGCACCTGCCGCGAAAGGATTTTGTGATACGCCCCGCCCGAGGAAAATGTTTTTGCGAGCCGCGCCAGTTCTTCACGCTGTTCGGCGCGCAGCGGTTGTTCGGATTGCGAAAGCAGGAATTTCCCCAGCCGCTCGACATACCAGCCCGGCCAGCCATCGCTCGCGCCGTGAATCACGCGGAAAGCGTTTGTAGAGCAGACATTCTTGTCTGCTGGTTCTCGGAACTTTCCAGTTCCGAGTTTGGCGACTGGCCGCCGTCGCGCCGGAGCGGCGCTTTGGCGCGCCGCGAAGGCGGAAAAGTCGCCCAATCCCGCCATGCGGGACTGGAAAGCCTGCCCTACGTTTGACGGCGCTTGGAAATTCTGGTTTTCAAAACTGAACAACGCAGCGCGCAGGGCAACGCGCGGGTCGGCGTCAAAATTCGCGGGCGCGTGAAACGTCACCGGCTCGCCCGTCGCCGGATGGGTGAACGAAATTTCCGCCGCGTGCAAAAACACCCGCGCCGCCGGTGTGCCGCCGTAAAGCGTGTCGCCGAGAATCGGAAATCCGCTCTCCGCCGCGTGAACGCGAATCTGGTGCGTCCGACCGGTAAGCGGCGAGGCTTCGACACAGTTGTAGGAGACGACGTGAGGAGTCTCTAATTCATTGCCGATTTTAATTTGAGCCTCGTTACCTCGGCTGCTACGAAATTTTGTTTCCGCGATTTCTGCGCTCGCGTGCGGCGGACGGCTCGCGTATTTTTCGCCGACGCGAACCAGCGCGGTTTTGACGGCGAACTCGCGTTGTGGCACGGGCCGGTCGGTGAGCAGAAGATATTTTTTACGGACGCGGCGTTCCGTGAATTGCTCCGTGAGCGAGCGGTTGGCGGCCGGCGTTTTGCCAAAGACCATCACGCCACTGGTTTCCTTGTCGAGCCGGTGCAGGATGGCGAGCGTGGCCCAGCGCGGCTTGCGATGCCGCAGCCAGTCATAAATGCCCTCGCCCGCGTGCGGTCCGGGCGCGTGCGTGTTCCACCCGGCGGGCTTGTTAACCACCAGCAGATGCTCATCCTCAAAAATCACGCACGGCGCCATGCGCAGATGAAACCATTTTCCGACGCCCAAATGAAAGCGTGGATTTCCCGGTGGGCATTGCATAGCCATGGAGTTACAATTGAACCACAAATGGACAAATCCATTCCACTGTCGAACGTGGAAGTCGATACGCTATTTTTGGTTGTCCCCAAAATTAAGCCATCCTGCGGCCCATTGTTTTTTACGAGATCCTTGGAAAAAGCGGTTGGTAATGTAACCGCCAACGGCAGCTTTGGCTTGGTGGACACGGGAGAGAAAAAGCTCTTAGTTACGTGTTGGCATGTTTTGGAAGAATTTCGGAACCAGTTGTGTGACGAATCAGATTTGAAGATCTGTGCCTGCCTCGCCCAGAGCAAAAACCCTGTGGTACTCGACCTGAAAAATCTGATTGATGAAGACAGGCGTTTTGACCTGGCCACGTTCGACATGGAACCGATGCTGTCAGTGTGCGAAGGGCGAGTGTTTTTCCCGCTCAATTGCGAACATATCCATCTTGTCAAAAAAGGGAACCGGCTGGCGTTTGTGGGCTACCCGGCAATGCACCGAAGTGAAACAGATGACGGCATTTATTTTGGAACAACTCCCCATGTCGTCGTTGCCCAAGATGTTTCAGATTATGCCCTGATTGCGGAGACGTCCCGAGTAATGAATGTGGAACGAAAACTACTATCCGAACAACATGAAAATCCATATGGAGGCGTGAGCGGAAGCCCGTGCTTTTTGGTGCAGAAAAATTTATTGGTGCATCTTGTCGCGTTTGTCACTGAACACCACAAGGGCCTGCAGATACTGAAGTTCACTTCTGCGAAATGTTTGAATCCTGACGGTACAATCAAAAGATAAAAACTTCGCATTCAACTGGTGTTGAGCTGCTGGAGGCGACAGCACACCTGATACCCCAGTGTCCTCCGATCTCCTGAAATCGTGCTTGAGAATTTGCCGACAGACTGCAAGCATTGAATTGTCATGCCTCTGATCCGACTTCCCAAAACTATTCTCGTCACGGCAAGTACGCTCGTTCTCTTGCTGTTGGCCAGACATGCTATTGCTGCCGACGCCATGACGAATCGCATCACGGATGTTTTCCCAACTTTTGCGCATTTCGCCAGCGAAAAACGTTTACTGGCGGAGAGCATCTGCAAGAAGCACGACCAGCAATTATCCCCGGATGCAACGAATCTCTTCGCTGCGGCACAGAAGAACGACTGGGTGACCTCGAGTAATCTGTTTTTCGCGATTGCAAACGCATGCCGTTCACCCTCCGGTGCCTGGTCTCCGCCCCTGTCTTGGGGACCGGTTGCGGAAACATATGGAACTTATGAATTGGTCCATGCTTGGAGCCCCGAATTCTTGGAACAGTTTGGCAATGGAATAGTGAAAAGTATTCCCGCTGGCAGCATCTACTTCGGTGGATCGGAAGCGGGGAGGTTTGCTGTTTCCCTGTTCAGTCAATCGCACAGTCAGGGACGCCCTTTTTTCACGCTGACACAGAATGCGTTATCTGATCCCTCGTATCTCACCTATATCCGAGACATGTATGGCGACAAGATCAAGTTGCCGGATGACAACGACATTGCAAAGTGCACCGAGGAATACAAAAAAAACGCGCAGGCCCGGTTGGAGCATGACCAGGCTTTTCCATCTGAACCCCGCCAGATCAGGCAAGCTGAAGATGTGCGGATCATAGACGGAAAAATCCAGATTAACGGTCCGGTCTGTGTGATGGCCGTTCACGCCCTAGTCGTGAAACTCATTATGGATCGAAATCCCGACCGGGCATTTTTTTATGAAGAAAGTTACGATCTCGAGGCAATTGAACCCTTGTTAATACCCCACGAGTTCATTTTTAAAATAAACCGTCAACCGGTCGGGACAATTTCATCGGAGGCCTTACGCGCTGACCGCGAGTTTTGGACTCACAAAACAGATTCCTGGCTTGGCTCCTCGCTGAAAACAAACACCACGATTGCCGAAATCACTAATTTCGTAAACCGAACATATGTCCGGAACGAGGTGAAAGAATTCAAAGGCGACCCCCGGTTCATAAAGGATGCCGAAGCCAGATACGCGTTCGCCAATTTACGTTGTGCCATCGCCGGCCTCTACGCGTGGCGAGCCAGCCATTCAAAGGATCCCGCAGAGCGGCAACGAATGTTAACTGAAGCGGACTTCGCCTTTCGCCAGGCGTTCGTTATCTGCCCATCCCATTCTGGAGTCGTGATACGATATGCTAATCTACTGATTCCTGCCGGGCGAATATCCGACGCTTTGAATGTCGCGACGATCGGTTGTGAACTCTACCCGGACCATCCAGCGATAAAGGACCTGCTCGAACGGCTCCGCGCCATGAACGCACTCAAATCAGAACCGGCAAAATAGGAACCTGTGCCATCTTTGATTTTGCACACGTCTGCGGTCAAAATGCGGCGGCGCGCACGGAGTGACGCGCCCTACCTTTCGTGTGTTTGGCGTGGTTCGCAGTTTGAAACATCTGCGTTAATCAGCGTCCATCAGCGGTTAGAATCCTTTCCACTTCTTCCTTCCATCGAGCCACAGACTCGACACTACAACGCAAGCGGCTTGCCCGGTGCCTCGCCCCACCATATTGCATTGCTGCTGAAAAAACTCGCGGACAGGCTGTCCGCGCTCCTATTTTCTCCGCGTGCATCTGGCCCATTTGCGACTCCGGGACTTCCGCAATTACACGCGGTTGGACGCCGACTTTGCGCCGGGCTTTCATCTCCTGCTCGGCGACAATGCGCAGGGCAAGACAAACGTCCTCGAAGCGGTTTATCTCATGGCCACGCTGCGCTCGTTCCGCGGCGTCGGGGGAGCGCAAATGATCCGGCACGGCCAGAAAGGTTATTTCGTGGGCGGCAACGTCACCGGCCAGGGCGAACACGAAGTCAAAATCTACTGGTCGGCGCGCGAACGCAAACTGGCGCTGGACGGACAGCCCGTCAAACGTCTTGGCGATTATCTCGGCACGCTGCGCGCGGTGGTGTTTTGCACGGAGGATTTGCATCTGGTCAAGAGCACCGCGCGCGCCCGACGCCGCTTCCTCGACCTGCTGCTCGCACAGACGCAGCCCGGCTATTTGCCGCTGCTCCAGCGTTACATGCGCGCCGTCCGCGCCCGCAATGCGCTGCTCAAGCACTCCCGCCAGGGCGGGACCGACGAAGCCACCTTGGACAGCTTTTCGCACGAGCTTGTCGAGCTGGGCAATCAACTCATCCGCATGCGGACCGAACTGGCGCCGAAATTTTCCCCGCTCGCGCGTCTCGCGTATCGCCGCATCTCCAACGACGCGGAGGAATTGCGCATCGAATATCAGCCGAGCGTCAAAAAGGATTTTGCCGTGGAACTCGCGCAATCCCGCGGGCGGGAACGAACGTATCGCTCCACGCTCGTCGGGCCGCACCGCGATGATTTGCAACTGTTGCTCAACGAAAAATCCGCCGCGCAGTTCGGCAGCGAAGGCCAGAAACGCACGCTGGCCATCGCGCTGAAAATGGCGCAGGCGGAATATCTCACCGGCATTCACGGCTCCGCGCCGGTGCTGCTGATTGACGACGTGATGGGCGAACTGGACGTGAAACGTCGCAGCGGTTTTCTGCCGTTGCTGGAGCAGGCGCGCAAAACCAGCGGCCAAGTCTTCATGACCGCCACCGAGGAAAACTGGCCGAGCGAACTGGGAAAGGATTTGCAGCGATGGCAGGTGCAGGCGGGAGCTTTGAGGCGCAGCGATTGACGGCTTTTTTAAATCGTGAACCCATTGAGATGTTGGTGGTGGAAAAGGCGAAGGATTGAAAAATAACTGTCCGGTTTTGCTGTTCGGTGGACATGATATTGGTGAGGCCGAGAATAACTTGAAACGAATCTCCAATGGCGGTGTCTTATCAGGCATGAATCCACGGCGGGCGTTCACGTTGATCGAGCTGCTGGTGGTTATTGCGATCATCGCAATTCTGGCGGCGCTGCTCTTGCCGGCATTGGCCAAAGCCAAGAACAGGGCGCGCACGATACAATGCGTCTCCAATTTAAAGCAAACCGGCGTGGCGATTTTAGTGTATGCCGACAATAATTCGGATGTGCTGCCAGGACCTTGCGAATATGGACAAAGATGCAGCTATTGTAATACTACAGCTGTCTGGGGCAGATTTAACACCGAACTCGCCTTCCATCTTGCCAGTAACATGGGTGGAAAAGAGCCCAATCAGATGTCGGACACCGAGACCAATTACGTTCGGGCCTTGTTTTGCCCGGGCTACGGCCAATTTTCGGCGGAAGACCCTGATGTGGCCATGACACGTGTCACTTACATCAACTCGCTTCCCTACAGCAACGGTGTGGTGAACCTGACTGTCAATCCATTTGGCTATGCAGGTGAAGGCAGCGCTCAATTGCGTGGCGTAAATCCGGTCAAGTTAAGTGCCATCAACGGATATGGCCCGGTTTCCGATATTTTTGCCGTTTCCGACGTTGATACCGCCCTCTACAACGGCTACTGGCCTCTCGAAGCAACGTCCTCGAGTCACGGAGCGGTTCGCAACGCCTTGTACTTCGATGGCCATGTAAAATCATACCAAGGCACAAATCTGCTGTCGTCTTTGTAGGACAAGGTGAACGGCGGAAAGCGAAGGCTGGGAGCTGCTGAAGAAATAACATCGAACATCCAACATTGAACATCGAATTAATTGCAGCCGTACGCCTCATTCGGNNATGTTGGATGTTCGATGTTTTCCCATTAAACTTTTGCCATGCGAATTTTATCGGGCATCCAACCCAGCGGCACGCTGCATCTCGGAAATTATTTCGGGATGATGAAACCCGCCCTCGAACTGCAGGAAAAGGGCGAGGCGTTTTATTTCATCGCCAACTATCATTCCATGACGTCACTGTTCGACCCGGTGGAACGGTGCAAGAACACGCTCGACGTGGCACTGGACTTTCTGGCGTGCGGCCTCGACCCGAAAAAGACCGTCTTCTTCCGCCAGTCCGACGTGCCGGAGGTGACCGAACTGAGCTGGTTGCTTTCCACGGTGACGCCGATGGGTATGCTCGAACGGGCTACGAGCTATAAAGACAAAATTGCCAGAGGCATCGCGCCCATGCACGGTCTGTTCGCCTATCCGGTGTTGATGGCGGCGGACATTTTGATTTACGACTCGAACGTCGTGCCGGTGGGCCGCGATCAGAAACAGCACCTCGAAATGACGCGCGACATCGCCATCAAGTTCAACGAGCAATACGGCCAGACGTTCGTGATTCCCGAACCGCAAATCCGCGACGAGGTCGCCGTGGTGCCCGGCACGGACGGCCAGAAGATGAGCAAAAGTTACGGCAACACGATTGAAATTTTCGGCGACGAAAAGGCGACGCGCAAAAAAATCATGGGCATCGTCATGGACAGCCGCACCCCGGCCGAACCCAAGCCCGACGCTGACAAAAACCTTGCCATCCAACTGCTCAAGCTCGTCGCACCGGCGGAGGTGGCCAAGGATTTTGAAAACCGCCTGCGTGCCGGTGGTCTCGGTTACGGCGATTTGAAGAAGGCGTTGTTTGAAAACTATTGGAATTATTTTGCCGACGCGCGGAAGAAACGCGCGGAACTCGTCGCAAACCCGGATTACGTGAACAAGGTTTTGTGCGATGGAGCGCTGAAGGCGCGCACAAAGGCACGGGAAGTATTGAAACGCGCCCGCAAGGCGAGCGGGCTGGAATAAAAACGTAGCCGCCGACATCAGTTGGCGCTGATCTTCGCATCAAGAAGTGCGCGGACTGACGTCCGCGGCTACTTGTCATAAATTTTGGATGAAAAATTCGCCTCGCGCCCATGACGCCGCCGCAACCCAATCTGCGTCGACACGCTTGCGGTTACGAATCACCGCGGCGGCTGAAACGGCCGTGCGCTCCGGCCATCCATGGGTTTTTTCCGACAGCATCCTGGATTCGAATCGCGCCGGGCAAACCGGTGAACTGGCGGTGATTTACGACCGCAAGGACCGTTTCCTCGCCGTGGGTTTGTTCGATCCCGGCTCGCCGATTCGGGTGCGGATTTTGCACGCCGGCAAACCGCAGACAATTGATCGCGCATGGTGGCAGGCACGGCTGGAGCAATCCCTCGCCCGCCGCCGCGACCTTTTCGATGCGCAGACCACCGGCTACCGCCTCATCCACGACGAAAGCGACGGCTGGCCCGGCCTCGTGCTGGATCGCTACGACACGACGCTCGTGCTGAAACTTTACACGGCGGCGTGGCTGCCGCGACTGGACGACATGCTCGCGCTGCTCAAGGAAAATGCGCCGGGCGAACGCGTCGTTCTCCGTTTGAGCCGCAACATCCAGTCGGTCGCGGAAAAACAATTCCAGCAATGCGATGGGAAAGTCATTTTCTCGCAACGAGCCGAACCAGAGTTCGGCGCTCCGATTATTTTTCAGGAAAGCGGCCTGCGCTTCGAGGCCGACGTTTTGCGCGGGCAGAAGACCGGCTTCTTTCTCGACCAGCGCGAGAACCGCCGCGAGGTGGAAACACTGGCGCGGGGTCGCCGCGTGCTGAATGCGTTCAGTTTTTCCGGCGGGTTCTCGGTTTACGCGGCGCGCGGCGGGGCCGCGGCGGTGACGGACCTCGACATCAGCGCGCACGCGCTGGCCGCCGTCCAACGCAACTTCGCGCTGAACAAAAATTATCCAGGCGTGGCCGCGTGTCATCACGACACCGCGCAGGGTGATGCGTTTGAATGGCTGGCAGCAAACGCGGCGAAGTTTGATTTGGTGGTGCTCGATCCGCCGTCGCTGGCCAAACGCGCGGTGGAGCGCGAGGGCGCTCTGCGCGCTTACGAGCGGCTGGCAACGCTGGGACTGGAGCGGTTGGCGCGCGAAGGAATTTTGGTGGCCGGTTCGTGTTCCGCGCACGTCCCGGCGGAGGAATTCTTTGAGACGGTTCGGCGTGCGGCGGCGAAGTCGGGAAGAAAATTCGCGGAACTAAAAACCCTGCGGCATCCGCCGGATCATCCGGCCGGCTTCAAGGAAGCAGAATATCTGAAGGTGATTTATCTGAAGTTTGCGACGTAGCAGCCGGCGTGAGCCGACTCTGACTAAAGAATGAGCGGACTCACGTCCGCTGCTACATAATCTTGAGTTTCGGCAGGTCCTGCGAATCCACCAACCCCACCGTCTCGCGTTTCGCGTTCACGACGATGAGATCGTCAATGTTCCAATCGGTGAAGGTTTTCATTGTTTCCGAGTCCGCGCTTTGGTTTGTGGCTGTAGAAAATGTTGGCGAGGTTTGTTTTGACCCCGCCGAAGCAGAGAATTAAAGTTTTGCCACGAAAGAATTGATGCTTGATGAAATTATACCAATCCCAAGCATTCAAACCGGCGTCCATCCCGGAACTCCAAGCCCCAAGGACGGCATTCGCGGGCCGGGTTTCAGTATGGAGCGCACAACATCCTGTTCTGGCGATCATATTTGTTTCGTTGTTGGCAGTTGTGGTCAACTGTTATCCGGTCGTCTTCTGCGGCAGAAGCTTTGTCTCCCCCACGCATGGGATGGCTATGGTCTATGACTGGTGGCCGCCACTGCCTAGCATGGGACTCACACCTCAAGTTTCAGGGCATGGAAGCGACACTGCGGCGGAGCTGATATGGGGGGTTCCGGTCGGTTTTATCGAATCGCGCAGTCTGTTGGAACACGGAGAACTTCCGTTGTGGAACCGATACGGTCACGCGGGCGAATCGCTCCTGGGGCAGGCCATTTCCATGCTGGGCGATCCCCTGCATTTGATCGTCATCTTTGGGCATGGATCGGCGGGTGCCTGGGACATCAAATTTCTCACGGCGAAATTCCTCTTTTGCGTTGGCTTTGGACTGCTCATTCTCCGGCTGTTGGAAAACCGGTCGTTGTCCCTGATTTACGCCGCGCTTGCCGCGTATTGCGGCGCCTTTTTTTACATCAATAATCATCCGGCTTTTTTTGCGTTCTCCTATGCCCCGTGGATTCTGCTCACCGCCCTCGCGTTGCTCGACTTGCGATCGAAGAGCCGCGTCCGTTGGGGGCTGGCATGGTTATTGGTGACTTTCGCCTGTTTTAATGCCGGCCATGTGGAATTGGCGGTGGTGTTGATTGTCGGGTTAAATTTGGCCGCCGTTGCCTGCGCGTTGACCGGCTGTCGCAATATTACCGATCCGGCCAGGGTGGTGGCGCGCATGGTGATTGGCACGCTCCTTTTTTTGGGACTGACCGCGCCCATGTGGATGTCGTTTTTGGTGGCGCTTGAAAATTCCTATTCCTTGCACTCGGAAGTCCGGGTGACTCAACTTCCGTTCGTGAGTCTGCCTGGCGTATTTGATGACCTTTTTTTTCTCCTTCCCTTGAAGGACGATTCCTTTGCCTCAGTCGCACCAGGAACCAGCCTGTTGGTGATGGCTGGTTGCATTCTTTCTGCATTGAGATGGCGACAACTGAAAGGAGAACCTTTCTTTTGGGTTAATAGCAGTGCAATCATGCTGTGGGGTGGTTGTGTTTTTGGGTGGGTTCCGGCCCCTGTTCTTGCGGCAATCCCATTGTTGAACCGTGTTGGTCATGTTTATACCGACTTTTCCTATCTGTTGGTTATCCACCTTACAATTCAGAGCGCCTATGGCTTCAAGTGCCTGGCGCGGGAGGAAAATTTCCGGCGCGCAGCAGTTGATTTTCTTTGGGTGGGGCTGATCTCCGCAGGGATAATTCTGGTATATTGCTTTGGAATCACGCACCGCCCCATTCCACGGGGCTATTTCTTATTCGTCGGGGCGGGAGCGGCGGGGGCGTTGTTGCTCTTTGCGTTTTTAAGAAGCCGCCATGGCCAAATCCCTGCACTCGGATGGGCGGGTATTATTATTTTGGGATTTGTCGCTAACTACCGTTTCGGCCTTTATACCTTTGGCAACAAGGATTTGCTGATGCTTCCCGGCCCGAGGGTTGTTCTGAATGCCCCGAGCAAAGCCATTGACGAGATCAAGGCGGACAAGTCCGATCCGTTTCGTGTGGTCGGGGTGCAATGGAATCTTTTCGGCAATTATTCGGCGGTTTATGGCCTCGAAGATATCCGCTCGTGCGCGCCTTTAAGCAACGGCGAATTCATCAACCTCATCCGGAAATCTCCCGGTGTGAAGCTCCGCAAGGGTTGGATTATCGAAGTGGTGGATCTGTTTGCCGCGCAGCCCCTGTTGAACCTGCTTAACGTCAAGTATCTGCTGACGCCTCCGCGCGTTGTCCTGCAGGAGGGGCTCAATTTCCGGCTCAAGGACCGCAGCGATTTCGGGATTGTGGAAAACTTGGAGGTGTGGCCGAGAGCTTTCTTTTCTGACAAAGTGGTTTCCAGTTCATCTGCCGAAGAATTCATCCAACAACTTTTGGAAAATGGAAAAAAGCCGTTCATTGCCCTGACTCCCGAAGAAATCGAAAAACAGCCCGGCATACGACAGTTGGAAACCACAAAGAAAGCAACCGTGTCGGCTGCGACAAACTATCGGCTCCTTCCCAATTCAACCGCGTTCGATGTCCACGCCGCCTCTGCCGGGATTGTCTGTCTTACAGAAGGTCAAGCCAGAGATTTTATCGCCAAAGCCAACAACAAACCCAAAGAAGTCCTGACGATCAACCGCGCGTTCAAAGGTATGTATCTCGATAAGCCGGGAGACTACCATCTGGAGTTCACCTACCATCCGCGCCATTGGCGGCTGGCTTGTACCTTGTTTTGGATTGCGATGTGGAGTGTCATCGCGTTGGCATCCGTGAGTTTCATCCGCACCAGGGTTCAACGAAATAACGGGCCGAATGTCTGACCAGAAAATGACAAGCCGCATGGACTGTCGCTCAAATGAAAGACCACCTGTCAAAGCCTGTCACGTTTGTGAAGGAGTGAGGGTTTACTACCTCTTTTCGACCTCCGACCACCGGGTGGTGCGATGTGAAGATTGCGGGTTGGTATTTCTCAATCCACAACCAAGTGATGATGAGTTGGCCCGGATTTACGGCGCAGACTATTTTCTGGGCAGCGACAGCGAAAAGGGACGTCTGGCTGCCGGCGAAATCAAACTGGCCACGGCAAGGTTTTATCTCTCGGAAATCCGCCGCTATCGAGGTCCGGAAAGCGGCCGATTGCTCGAAATTGGGTGTGGCGACGGTGATTTTCTAGTCTTGGCTGAAGCCGAGGGCTGGCATGTCACCGGAGTCGAGTATTCGCCAACCGCTTGCGAAAAAGCGCGGCAGCGCCTGAAAAACGGCTTGGTGCAGTGCGGGGAATTGCAGTCGGCGGGACTGGCGGCGGAGCAGTTTGACCTCTGTGTGATTTCCGATGTCCTCGAACATGTCCGTTCGCCCCTCGACTTTCTCCGGGAAGTCCATCGCGTGCTCAAACCAGATGGCACGCTGTTTATTGTGACTCCTTCGATTGATTCATGGTCAGCCCGATTCCTGCGGCAAAAATGGATGGAATTCAAGGCTGAGCACCTGACGTATTTCGGCCGCCAAACGCTCCAGACCACGCTCTTCAAATCCGGTTTCCGTGATGTCATTGTTCAACCTGGCTGGAAAATTCTCAATTTTGACTATGTAAAAAAGCATTTCAAACAATTCCCCGTTCCCTTGATAACGCCGGTTTTGAACCTGGCTGCCCGCATCCTGCCCAAAAGGGTGCAGTTCCGGCACAATCGGATTGTCGCCAGTGGAATAATGGTTTTCTCGCGGAAAGCGGAATCACGGTCACGGCCGGTGCTGTCCGTGATTGTTCCGGCGTATAACGAGGGAAAGACATTCGGTGTGATGATGGAAGCCCTCCTGCGCAAGAACCTGCCCGGCCTCCAGATGGAAATCATCGTGGTGGAAAGCAACTCGATCGATGGCACCCGTGAAGCCGCGCTGAAATACAAAAATCATCCGAAGGTGAAATTGATTCTCGAAGATCAGCCGCGCGGAAAAGGCCATGCGGTGCGAACCGGCTTGAAAGCGGCTTCCGGAGATTATGTGCTGATCCAGGATGCCGACCTTGAATACGACCTTGAAGATTACGATGCGTTACTGGAGCAACTGGTTGCCGGGCGGTGTGCATTCGTTCTCGGCTCCCGGCATGGCGGGCGCAATGTCTTGAAGATGCGGCAGTTCACGGGACAACATGGCTTGAGCTTGTTTTTCAATCTCGGTCACTGGTTTTTTACCACGCTCATCAACGTGCTGTTTTTACAGCGGCTTCGGGATCCGTTTACGATGTTCAAGGTCTTTCGCCGGGACTGCCTTTTCGGGCTGGAATTTGAGTGTGACCGTTTTGACTTCGACTACGAGTTGCTCATCAAGCTCATCCGCAAGGGCTATCGCCCGATTGAATTGCCGGTGAACTATCGTTCGCGCTCATACAAAGAAGGGAAGAAGGTGGGGATGTTTCGGGATCCGCTCTCGTGGCTGGGAGCTCTTGCTTGGTTGCGATGGGTGAAGATTGACCCGATGAGCGTTGTGGAGCGAGCGCACGCTGCCATTCAAGTCGGAAAGGGATCGAGTTCTACAAAGGCCGGCCACTCAAAACCATGAGCGTCCTGGCCGCTCTTTTGAAAAGCTAAACAATTTTCAGTTTCGGCAAATCCTGCGAATCCACCAGGCCCACCGGCTCCTTCTTCGCGTTGACCACGATCAAATCGTCAATGTTCCGTTCGTTGAAGATTTTCAACGCCTCGGCGGCCAGGGCATTTTCGCAAATGCAAATCGGCTTGGGCGTCATCACTTTTTTCAGCGGCTGGTTCAGCAGATTTTCGTCCGTGGCCATGTGCCGGCGGAAGTCGCCGTCGGTGAACACGCCCACGAGCTTGCCGCGCGCGTTGACGATGCTGAGGCTGCCGGATTTGGCGCGCGTCATCATGAGCAGCGCTTCCTTTACGACCAGGTCTTCGCGCGCGATGGCGTTGCGATCGCCGGTGCGCATGATGTCGCCGACCCGCAGCAGCATGGCGCGGCCAATCGCGCCGGACGGATGATATTTGGCGAAATCACTTTGCTTGAACCCGCGCGCCTGCAACACGGCCATCGCCAGCGCGTCGCCCATGACGAGCATCGCCGTCGTGCTGGCCGTGGGCGCAAGATTGAACGGACAGGCTTCCCGGGGCACACGAACGTTCAACACAATGTCGCTGTGCCGCGCGAGTGACGACTTCACACCACCGGTGACGGAAATGATTTTGACCGAAAACCGCTTCAGCGCGGGCAGCAGGTTCAATAATTCCTCCGACTCGCCGGAATAACTCAACGCCAGAATCACATCGCCGTCGTTGACGATGCCCACGTCGCCGTGCAATGCGTCCACGCTGTTGAGCACGATGCTCGGCGAACCGGTGCTGGTGAGTGTGGCGGAAATTTTTTGTCCGACGTTGCCGGATTTGCCGATGCCGACAATGATGATCTTGCTTCGTCGCTTCACCGCCTCAACAATCATCTCGACCGCGCGTGCGAACGAGTTGTCGAGCTGCGCCCGCACGGCTTTGAGCGCGGCAAGCTCGATGTCGAAGACTTTACGAGCATGGACGAGATGCGTCATCTGGCGTAGGTTGCCAGCAACAGACCGGCATATCAACGGAGAATCATCCCCGCCCATGCGGGAGCGCCCAAAGCAAACGGAGCAATCATGAAACAGGACACGGAACCAAAATCCAATGGGTTCACCGGCGCGCAGGTGGCCAGGGCCGCCGAACTGGTCAATTACCAGGACGGCGCCATCGTGAGCCGCGAACTGGTCAAGAAACCCACCGGCACGGTGACGGTATTTGCCTTTGACGAAGGCCAGGGCTTGAGCGAACACACCGCGCCGTTCGATGCGCTGGTGCAAGTGGTCGAAGGCGAAGTGGAGATCATGATTTCCGGCAAGCCGCATCACGTGGCCGGTGGCGAACTGATCCTCATGCCCGCCCACCAACCGCACGCGCTCAAGGCGTTCACGCGGTTCAAGATGATGCTGACGATGATCCGGTCCTGACCGGCGGAATCCCGACCAACCAAAACAGCGCGTCAAGCGGATGCGCGCACGGCTTTGAGCGCGACCGCTTCAACCGTGTTTCATCGGGTGGAAATTCCAGCCAACGTACCATGGTGTTTTCACTGGCAACGCAATCGGGAATTTTTTACAGTGGTTTCACCGCCGTCACAGAACCGGTGAAAGCGCCGGATGAATCGCGTTTGGCATGCGCCCGGCGGGACGCGGCGGTCAGTGACCGGATTGATTTAACCCAAATTGAACCAGCGGAAAAATTATGAGACTTATATCCAAAATCAAGCATCGCATCATACCATTGTTTGCCCTCTCGGTTCTGGCGGCAGGTTCCGGGAACGCTGGCGCGCAGGAGCGCCCGCCTTATCTTGACGACGCCAAACCAGTCGAGGCCCGTGTCGAAGATTTGCTTTCCCGCCTCACGCTCGAAGAAAAGGTTTCGCTGGTCCATGCCGATACGCGTTTCACAGTTGCCGGCGTTCCCCGCCTCGGCATTCCCGGGCTGCAGATGAGCGACGGCCCTATAGGCGTGCGTCAAGAAGAACGGTGGTCGGATACAAACGTTGTTGATTTTTCGACCGCCATGCCGGCGACGCTGGGCCTGGCGGCCACGTGGAATCCTAATCTGGCCACGGCTTACGGCGCGATAATCGGCCAGGAGGCCAGACAGTGCGACAAGAACATCATGCTCGGACCGGCGCTCAACATCCAGCGCACCCCGCTGTGCGGCCGGAATTTCGAATACCTGGGCGAGGACCCGTTCCTGACCTCGCGCATGGCCGTCCATTACATCAAGGGCGAGCAGGCGCAGGGCGTCTCCTCCTGCGCCAAACATTTTGCCGCGAACAGCCAGGAATATCAGCGGAATTCGATCAATGTGGAAATGGATGAGCGCGCCCTGCGCGAGATTTACCTGCCGGCGTTTCGCGCGGTGGTGCAGGAGGCGGGCGTGTTGACCTTCATGGGCGCCTACAACCTGTTCCGCGGCCAGCACTGTTGTGAAAACGACTATCTGCTCAATAAAATTCTCAAGGATGAATGGGGATTCAAAGGCTTCGTCATGTCCGACTGGGGCGGCGTGCATCACACCGATCTGGCCGCGCTCAACGGCATGGACATCGAAATGGGCACGCACCCGCCTTACGAAAATAATTATCTGGCCAAACCATTTCTGGAAGGGTTGAAGTCCGGCCAGTTTCCCGTGTCCACCGTGGACGACAAGGTCCGGCGCAACCTTTACGTGATGTTCAAACTGAACCTGATCCACGATCCGTCCGTGCCGGCGGTCACCAACGTTGAGCCAAAGGGTCCGTTGAGCACCAAGGCGCACCAGGAAACATCGCGCCAGGTGGCGGAGGAATCCTTTGTGCTGCTGAAGAATAAGAACCTGCTTCCGCTGAACCCGGCCAAGATCAAAACCATCGCGATCATCGGCGCCAATGGCACGGCACGGTTCGCCACCGGAGGCGGTTCCTCCATGGTCAAACCGCCTTACGAAATCACCGCGCTACAGGGTATCAGCAACCGGCTCGGCGGTGGCGTGAAGCTTATTTACGCCCAGGGTTACAATGCGCCGGGCGGTTCGGGACGACCGGACCGGCGGGAGACTGAAGAATCGCCGCCGCTCCTGAATGCTTCCAATCTGGTGGCCGAAGCGGTGGCCGCCGCCAAATCGGCCGACGTGGTCATTTATGTTGGCGGCCTGAACCACCATGGCGGTTACGACACCGAAGGGGCGGATCGAAAAGACATCAAACTGCCCGGGGGACAGGACGAATTGATCCAGAAAATCGTGCAGGCCAATCCCCGGACCGTCGTTGTGCTCATGGGCGGCGGGGCCGTGGAGATGGATGCGTGGCTCGCCAAAGTGCCGTCCGTGCTCTACGCGTGGTATCCCGGTTTGGAAGGCGGCAACGCGCTGGCGCGTGCCCTGTTCGGCGACGTGAATCCCTCGGGCAAACTGCCCTGCACCTTCCCGCAGCGGCTGGCAGATTCGCCGGCGCACGCGCTCCATGCCTACCCGGGCACCAACGGCACGGAGATTTACCAGGAAGGCCTCCTCGTCGGCTACCGCTGGTTCGACACGAAAAATATCAAGCCGCTATTCCCCTTTGGCTACGGTCTTTCCTACACGACGTTCAAATATTCAAATCTGAACCTCGTTCCCGGTCCGGAGGCGCTGGGCGCGCCCGTGACGGTTGAATTCGAGCTTGCCAACACCGGCAGCCGCGCTGGCGCGGAAGTGGCGCAGGTTTATGTGCAGGAAGCCAGCCCCAGCGTGCCGCGACCGCTCAAGGAATTGAAGGGCTTCAAAAAAGTATTGCTGCAACCCGGGGAAAAACAAAAAGTCTCCGTCATCCTCGACCGGAACGCCTTTGCCCATTACGCCCCGGACAAAAAAGGCTGGGTGGCCGACAAAGGCGCCTATAAAATCCTGGTCGGCGGTTCTTCGCGCGACCTCCGGCTCGCCGGCAAATTCCATTTGTCAGAGGCCATCCTCGCGCTGGATGGCCCGGATCAAAATGGACAACCCTCCGTCGCGGTGCTGAAATAGAAATCAGGTGCTGGCGCGAAACTGCTGTGTGACCCGGTCGAGGCGCTTGTTGTCAGCACGAATCCGCGCGGCGAGGGTCCGGGCCGTGGCCTGCAGGAAGGGCGTCGCGAGGGCGGGCGCTTCCCGGGTGAGCCGGTCAAAAGCCACGTCGGAGATTTTCAGCACGGTGCTGTCCACATTGGCAATGACATCCGCCGAACGCGGACCGTGATCAAACAGCGACATGTCACCGAAAAAATCTCCGGGACCGAACGTGGCCAGAATCGTTTCCTTGTCACCGACCATCACCCGCGCGCGCAATTCCCCCTGAAGGATGAGGAACATGCCGTTGCCGGCATCACCCTGTTTCACGATCGCCAGCCATTGCGGCACCTGGTGAAGTTCCATGAATTCAGCCAGGCGATCAAGCTGTGCGTCATTCAGTTGGGACAGGATTTTGATGCGCCGCAGCGAGCCGGGAGCGATGCCCGCACCCGAAGCTGCGGCGGAATCCGGGATGATGGTCTGACTGAAATACGCTTGTAGTCCGGGAATTTCCGCCGCCCGCTGCCAGCTTCCGTCGCGGCGCGCGAAGATCCAGGTGTCGGCCAGGACGCGCTCGTCACTGATCCAGTCAATCAAAACCGGCAGTTCCACAGGGCCATAAGGGGAATCGTCAATCCCCCAAATGAAGAATTCATTCATGTTCTCCTGTAACTCCATGGTGCCATTCTACCACCATCCCTATACTTTTGGAAAGCAAAAAATGACTGGGACCTGTCTTGGGGGTGCAACTCAATTTTTGGACAACCGAAAAAGCTGTGTCCCGCAGGGACATTCTGAAAATAGCCCGGCGTTTGAACGCCGGGGTCTGACGTTATCGCCAACCAGTCCCGCAGGGACGGCTNNGAAATGCCGGGCTATTTTCGATTGTTCCTTCGGAACAGAACGCTTGCTTAAAAATTGAGTTGCGCCCGACCCCTCATTGAACCCTGGCCGGAGCCATAGGACGCCGGAACTATTTCGTCTGCGCAAAGAGCATCAACACGCGCGGTCCCCGATCGGTCATCAACTGATATTGCTCCTCCTGCGGGCCATGAGGAACGGCCAGCCCATCGCAATGCTTGTCGCGAACCGGCTGGCCATCCACCAGCAGCATATAGTGATGCATGCGACCGCAATGAAGGTGATGGAGCGTGACATGCCAGGCATCCAATACGCCGTCACGCATCAGCGGCACCTTCTGCCAGTTTGTGAAAGTGCCGATGATTTCAACCGCGGCCGGCTCCTGTGTCTGGCCCTCCGGCAGACGCCAACGGAAGACCTTGCTGTAGGTCTGCCTGCGTTCCGCCGGGTTTTGTGCCGGAGCAACCATGCCGGACGGAATTTTAGGAATGATTGGCGCGCCCTTTCGCGACGGTTTCCCCAAAAAAGCATTGCCAAAACTTTGAACCATACGTCTTTTCATCAACCCGAAGTTACACGAGCTTCACGCCCGGCTCAAGTTGCGGCACATCGTTTCAGAAGTCGAAACTACTCGGTGTTCGGATACGAGCCGAGGACTTTGATGAAGTTGCAGTGCTCGCCCAGAAGCTGGATGGCTTTGACGACCTTGCGGTCCTGCACGTGGCCGTCGCAATCGATGAAGAAGAAATATTCCCACGCCTTCCGTTTGCTGGGGCGCGATTCAATTTTGGTCATGTTGATTTTGTGGCGGCGGAACGCGGCGATCGCCTGATACAACGCGCCGGCCTTGTCGGCGACGCTGACCAGCAGGCTCGTGCGGTCGTCGCCCGTGGGCGGACTGCATTGGCGGCCCAGCACGAGGAAGCGCGTGGCGTTGGCGGCGTTGTCCTGGATGTCCTGTTCCAGCACGCTCAAGCCGTATTTCTCGGCGGCCAGAAGGCCGGTGACGGCGGCGTTAGTTTTTCCTTTCGCGGCCAGTTCAGCGGAACGGGCGTTCGATGACGTTTCAAAAATTTCGACTTTGGGAAGATGCTGCTGCACCCATTGCCGGCATTGCGCCAGCGCCTGCGGATGCACATGCAATCGCCGTATATCCCGCAAGCGGCCATTGCCGGCCACGCAATATTGAATCGGCAAAACAATTTGCGAAACGATTTTCAAATCGCTGTCCACGAACATGTCGAGTGTGTGCGTGACGACGCCTTCGGTGGTGTTTTCGACCGGCACGACGCCGTAATCCGCGCGGTTTTTGCTGACCTCGGTGAACACGTCGGCAATGGTCTTTTGCGACACATAGCGCAGACTGGAACCGAAACGGCGGATGGCGGCCTGATGCGTGAACGTCGCCTCCGGGCCGAGATACGCAATGGACATGGTCTTCTCCAACGCCAGCGCGCTGGACATGATTTCGCGGTAAATCGCGCAGAGCTGGTCGTCGGTTACCGGCCCTTCGTTCGACTGGCAGATGCGTTGCAACACGGCGCGTTCGCGGTGCGGCGCGTAAATTTCCTCGCCGGCCTTGAGCTTCATGTCGCCGATGGCGAGCACGTGCTTCGTGCGCTCATTGAGCAGCCGCACGATGTGCGCGTCCAGCCTGTCAATCGCCTTGCGATGTTCGGGAATGTTCACAACCAAGGCAGAATGCAGAATTAAGAATGAAGAATCAAATCAGTTTCGCGCGATAAAAAGCAGACAAATATGAAATCAATAATGGCTGGCAATGAACAATCCTTGCGGTTTTTTGACTCCGCGCTTGCAAATCCGACGCAATCCGCTTCGATTAAGCCATGTTTCCCTACGTGGCATTGACCAAAGACAAAGTCTGGCAGCCCGGCCCTTATGAAAATGTCGAACTGATGGTGCTGCACAAAAATGAAAGCACCGGCGGCGTGGTGGTGCTGCGCAAGTTCAAGGCCGGCTGTACGATCCCGGCCCACACGCATCCGGACGCCAATGAATGGGCCTACGTGCTTTCCGGCGAATGGGACGAATCCGGCGTGACCTACACCACCGGGGCGTTGTTCTACGCGCCCAAGGGCGTCCAACACGGACCGCACGTCGCCAAAACGGAAGTCATCAGCCTGACCATCTTCGACGGCCCGCTGACGGTGGCGTAACCCAAAATTGGACGTTCGATGTTCGATGTTGAATGTTCGATGTTTCTCTCCAAAAGCGCCAGGGGGCTGGCGCACTCCAAAACGCTTCGCGTACAATGTGAGTTGTCGAAACAACCGACCGGTCTTGGACTGCACGGATTAAAGCAGGGCGAGCACTCCGCTGCCCGCTGCGCTTCAATATGGCCATCGGAAAGACCGGCGCGCAGAGGACTGCGCGCCCTACTAACAAATTCCCCCTTGGAACCCAAATCCGAGATGCCAGACCCGAATAATATTTCCTCGCCAGCAGCGGGCAAAAAGCCTTGAATCCGCATCAAACCATGCGTCCCGATCCAGATCATTCCACTTGTCCCGGTGAGACCCGGCGGCACTTCATCAAGAAAACCGGGATGGCGGCCGCGGCCGTGGCCGGCGCCAGCCTGCTTCAACTACCCCTCTCCGCCCGCGAAAACCACCCGGCCATTTCCATCGTGCTGGATGCGTCAGACCCGGTCGTGAAGCAACCACCCGTGCAGTGGGCGGTGGAACAATTGCGCGAGGCACTCGTGGCACGCGGGATTTCGGCGCAAACTTATCCAAGGCTCGAAGTCGCACCACCTTCACAAGAGTGTGTTCTCGTGGCTGGTCGCGCTTCGCGCCTCTCCCGGGCGGTACTCGAATTGGCGGGCATTTCGTTGCCGGCCGTTTCCGAAAGCCTTGCATTGTCGCATGGAACAATTGGGAAATGGAAGATCTTGCTAGCTACAGGTTCCGACGCGCGCGGACTGGTTTACGCGCTGCTGGATCTGGCGGACCGGGTGAATTTCGCCACCGACCCGATCGCCGCATTGAAGGCGGTGAAGCCAACCGCCGAGCAACCTGCCAATGCGATTCGCAGTGTCGCCCGCGCGTTCGTCAGCAATGTCGAGGACATACCCTGGTTCAACGATCGGAACTTCTGGCCGTCCTACCTTACGATGCTGGCGACGCAACGGTTCAACCGATTCAACCTCGCCTTTGGGCTGGCCTACGATTTCACCACGGACATTCGCGATTGCTACTTTCATTTTGCCTATCCGTTTCTTTTGTCGGTGCCGGGTTACAACGTGCGCGCGGTTCCGCTGCTCGATGCCGAGCGCGACCGCAATCTGGAGATGCTCCGGTTCATCAGCGACGAAACGGCCAAACGCGGCCTGCAATTCCAACTGGGGCTCTGGACCCACGCCTACCGGTGGACGAACAGCCCGAAGGCGAATTACACCATCGACGGGCTTACGCCGGAAACCCAGGCGCCTTACTGCCGCGATGCCCTGCGTATGTTGCTCACCGCTTGTCCCTCCATCAGCGGCATCACCATCCGCACCCATGGTGAAAGCGGCGTGGCCGAAGGTAACACTGTTATTTGGAAGACAATTTTTGACGGCATCGTCCAGTGCGGCCGCAGCGTCAGGATTGATCTGCATGCCAAGGGCATTGACCAGGAAATCATCGACGTGGCGCTGGGCACGGGCATGCCGGTGAACATCTCGCCGAAATTCTGGGCCGAGCACATGGGCCTGCCCTACATGCAAGGCGCCATCCGACAGCAGGAAATGCCGCGCAACGCCCCGGACACTGGTTTCTTCTCGCGCAGTTCGGGTTCGCGCTCCTTCCTCCGCTACGGCTACGGCGATTTGCTGACCGAGGACCGTCGCTACGGTGTGCTGCATCGCATCTGGCCGGGGACGCAACGGCTGTTGTTGTGGGGTGACCCGGAAACGGCCGCTGCCTACGGCCGGGTTTCGAGTTTTTGCGGCAGCCAGGGCGTGGAACTGTTTGAACCCCTTTTCTTCAAAGGCCGCAAAGGCTCGGGCCTGCCCGGCGGACGCGATGCTTATGCCGACGTTTCCTTGCGGGCAAAAGGCGGTGACTTTGAAAAATTCGACTACACCTACCGCGTCTGGGGCCGGAACCTTTACAACCCGGACGGCAACGCCGATGGCTGGCGGCGTTCGCTGCGCCATCAGTTCGGCGGCGGTGCAGAAAAGATGGAAGGCGCGCTGGCGTCGGCCAGCCGGATTCTCCCGCTGGTGACCACGGCGCATTGCCCGTCCGCGGCCAACAACAATTACTGGCCGGAGCTTTACACCAACATGGCGATCGTGGGTTTGAGTCCGGCACAACCTTATTTCGACACACCCAGCCCCAAGCGTTTCGGCACGGTCAGCCCGCTCGACCCGGAGTTTTTCCTGGGCATTGATGAATTCGCTGATGAACTGCTGGGACACGAGCCGAGCGGGAAATACTCGCCGGCCTGGGTCGCGAATCAACTGGAGGAGGCAGCGGAAACGGCGTCAGCCCGGCTGCGCGGGGCAAGGTCAAAAGTGCGCGACACCCGGAGCGCCGGATTCCGGCGACTGGCGGTGGACGTTGCGATTCAAGCCGGGCTGGGCCGGTTTTTCGCGGCGAAATTCCGGGCCGGGGTGCTCTACGCCCTTTACGAACGCAGCGGTTATCGGCCGGCCCTGGAATCAGCCATCAATGTGCATCAAATGGCACGCGTGGCGTGGGCGGAACTGGCGGGACAAGCTAGGGATGTTTACGTCTCCGACATCACTTTCGGTCCTGAATTTTTCCAACGCGGCCACTGGCTGGACCGGCTGCCGGCCATCGATGCCGACACCTTGGACATGGAAAAAATTCTGAAACAAGGTTCCGAATCCGGTACGGCTCCGCTGAAGGTGGATCGTAAAGTAATCGAAAAGGCCATGCACCAAGCCCTCGCCAAACCGGAACACGGTGAAAATCCGCCACTGGCTGGACTTCACGAACCGCCACCTTCATTCCAGCGCGGCCAGCCGTTGACCATCGTCGCTCACGTGCCGAAGGTCAGCAATCTGGCCCTGATTTCCGGCCTGCGCCTGCGTTACCGGCACGTCAATCAAGCGGAGATTTGGCAGATGATTGAGATGGAGCGCGCTGGGGATGACTATCGCGCGGTCATCGCGGCCGCGTACACCGATTCGCCGTTTCCGTTGCAGTATTACTTTCAAATCCGCAACGTCTCCGGCGATGCGTGGTTGCGTCCCGGACTGGAACGTCGCTGGCACGGTCAGCCCTACTTTTTCGTGCGCCAGGCGTGATGCCGGTTTTATGCCATCAAGTTGCCCGGCCTCATGACGACTTCAACTTTCACCCGCAGACAATTCCTGAAAACCACCGCTGTCGCCGGCGCCGCCGTGGCGCTCGCGCAATTCACGCCGCGCCGGCTCCTGGCCGCTGACGCGCCGCCGGTGCTGATTGTGCCAACGCCCTCCTGGGTGGATAAGCCGATGCGCTGGGCGCAGCTTACGCTGGTCGAAGATGACCCCGGCAAATTCGACCTCGCGTTCTGGCTCGATTATTTCAAGCGGACCCATTCCGACGCCGTGTGCCTGAGCGGCGGCGGTTGCGTGGCGTATTACCCGACGCAAATTCCCTTTCATCATCGCAGCAAATGGCTCGGCGACCGCGACGTGCTCGGCGATCTCATCGCTGGCTGCCGCAAGCTCGGCATGGTCGTCATCGTGCGCACCGATCCGCATGCGACGTACGACGACGTTGCCAAAGCGCACCCGGATTGGATCGCAGTGGACGCCGATGGCAACAAACGCCGGCATTGGGCTTCGCCGGAGATGTGGGTCACGTGCGGGCTTGGCCCCTACAACTTCGAGTTCATGACCGAGGTGAAGAAGGAGATCATGTCGCGCTACCGCGTGGACGGCATCTTTATCAATCGCTGGGACGGCTCCGGGATGTGTTATTGCGAACACTGCGTGAAAAATTTCAAGGACGCGTCCGGCTTCGACCTCCCGCGCACGAACAATCCGCAGGACCCGGCCCGCCGCGCCTACATGCTCTGGCGGCAACAGCGGCTGTTCGACCTCTGGCAAACCTGGGATCGCGCGGTCCGCAAGATCAATCCCGATTCGTGCGTGATTCCAAACACCGGCGGCGGCGCGACCAGTTCGCTCGACATGAAAAGGATCGGTGAACTCGCGCCGACGTTAATGGCCGACCGCCAGGCGCGCCACGGTCTGATGGCGCCGTGGGCCATCGGGATGAACGCGAAGGAATACCGCGCGGCGCTCGGCATGAAGCCCATCGTCGGCATCTTCAGCGTCGGAGTTGAGGAACCGTATCGTTGGAAGGACTCGGTGCAGAACGGCGAGGAAATCCGGCTCTGGGTCGCCGACCTCGTCGCGAACGGCATGCGTCCATGGTTCACCAAGTTCGGCGGCGTGCTGCACGACGAGCGCTGGTTGAAACCGGTCGAGGACATCTATCGCCGGCTAGCCGGTTGGGAAAACTATTTGCGGAACGAACGTCCGCTCGCCCGGGTCGGCGTGGTCTATTCCCAGCAGACCGCGTGGTTCGTCGGCCATCAGGTCGAGGACCCCATCAACGGCTGGTATCAGGCATTGATCGAGGCGCGCATCCCGTTTGAGTTGGTGCATGACCGGCTTCTGGATGCCGCGCACGTTGGCCAGTTCAAGACGCTTATCCTGCCGAACGTTGTCGCCCTTTCCGACGCGCAATGCCGGCAAATCGAGGAATTCGTTCGCGGCGGCGGCAGCGTGATTGCCACTCACGAAACCAGCTTGTGCAACGAGTGGGGCGTCCGCCGGAACAACTTCGGGCTGGCCGGACTGTTCGGCGTAAATTACGGCGGCAAGACCGAAGCCCGGATGCAAAACACCTATCTCCGTCTGGAACACGAAGCCAATCCGCACCACCCGTTGCTGAAAGGACTCGAAGACGCGCCGCGCATCATCCACGGCGTATCACGTGTCGAGGTGGAGCCACGTGAAAAGTTCCCGACCGCGCCGTTGACGTTGATTCCCAGCTACCCGGATTTGCCGATGGAAATGGTTTATCCACGCGTCGAGAAAACGGACATCGCCCAGGTGTTTTTGCGTGAACTCGTAGCAGCCGACGTGAGTCGGCTCACTTCTTCCAATCAACTATCAACTATCAACCATCCACCATCCCACGGCCGCGTGGTTTATTTCCCATGGGACATTGACCGGACTTTCTGGGAGGTGCTTTGCGTGGACCACTTCAAACTGTTGCGCAACGCCGTCGAATGGGCCACGAACGAAGAGCCGCCCGTCACCGTGGCCGGCCCCTGCGTCCTCGACGTGACCATCTGGCGGCAGAAAAATTCCCTGACCGTCCACCTGGTGAACCTCACCAACCCGATGATGATGAAAGGCCCGGTCCGCGAGTTGATTCCGGTCGGCGAACAAAAAGTCCGCATCCGGCTGCCGGAGGGACTTCGGGCGAAGAAAGTGCATCTGCTGGCCGCGGACAAACGCCCGCGCGTGCAGCGCAACGGTGCCGAACTGACGATTACCGTGCCCTCGGTCCTCGACCATGAAGTCGTGGCAATAGATGTCTAGTCTTGGAATCCCAAATTACATGAGCCTGTGAAGACAATCGTTTCCGAATTCCTCAAGCAAAACAGTGTTCGGACGTTGAACGTTGCCGGCCCGCGCGAATCCCAGGCGCCCGGCATCGGGAAATTTGTCAGGAAATTGCTTGAAGTGACGTTGGGAACTCTGCGTTAAGAAAATTTGCATTCAACTCTCAACCAACGACGCTCAACCAGCCATGAACACTGCTGGCAGCGCATCAGCGAGTGGCCGAAGTGAAACTGCCAGAAATCAAACCACGGATGGACATGGATTCCCCTGTATTTGACCAACCCTCCTTGCTATAAAGCGCGGCGAAAGATGCCATCGTTTAATCCATCAGGTTTTTGGGAAGCGAAGCCACACACGCTGGCGAAGATTGAGATCGTTCGCCGTTACCTTTACCTTTGGTTTTCCATCCTCGGCACGAATCAGAAAAACAAGCGCCTTGTTTACATCGACGGTTTTGCTGGCCCAGGCCGGTATTCGAACAGCGAACAGAGTTCGCCGGTTGCCGCACTTCAAGCAGCAAAAGCTGCGATTGAGCGCCCCGGCGCAAAGCTTAACGATGTCGAATTCTCGTTCCTCTTTGTGGAAAAACGAAAGGACTTCGTCGAGAACCTCCGGTCAGTTGTGTCCGCTGGTGTGTGGCCAGCGAATATCAAGTGGGATACGGAGACGGGAAGCTTCGAGGAAAAGGTTGGCGGCGTCCTGGAAGAACTGAGGCGACAAGGCCAGCGACTTGCTCCAACTTTTGCCTTTATTGACCCTTTCGGCGCGACCGGCCTGCCATTTCGAGTCGTTGCTGAAATTCTCAGCTACCCAGGCTGTGAGGTGTTGCTC
This sequence comes from Limisphaerales bacterium, assembly GCA_003161635.1. Classification (GTDB taxonomy): domain Bacteria; phylum Verrucomicrobiota; class Verrucomicrobiia; order Limisphaerales; family UBA11358; genus UBA11358. Next base: position 37,413 of record PMOA01000045.1, on the reverse strand, counting down.
AACTTGGATTCAGATGGAATCAGCCGTCTGATCTCTGCGCAAGAATTTGAAAAGAATCAGAAGAATCTCGATTCATTGTTCGGTGATCAGAGTTGGCAGCAACTCGATCCTTCCATGCCGATGGCGAGGCTCGCCGCTGCAGTGCTGTCGCTTTACAAGCAAAAGCTCCGCGCTCTTCGCGATGTGCGTTACGTGTTCCCGTTCGCCATGAACACCCGCCAAGGGCAGATCAACTACCACCTTGTTTTTGCGAGCCAGCATCCGCTCGGGCTTGAGAAGATGAAGGAAGCGATGAAGGCGGTGGACAAGACAGGCTCTTATTCCTTCTCGGATGATTCTGTGGGGCAAGAATTCTTGTTCGACTTCGATGCTCCCGCGGAATGGTCTGCGAAAATGCAAGCCGCTTTAGGTGGTGCATGGCGTCCGTATGCGGCTTATCGTGATTACGCGCTGAACGAAACGCCTTTCATCAACCCGAAGGCGATGCTTGAATACTTGAAGCAGGCCGGGAAAGTCCAGGTCAGTTGGCGTGGTGAGCCGGCGAAGCGGGGGTTCCCGGAAGAAAAGATCAGTTCCATTTTAATTTTGAAATGAGCCTTGTTCTCGACAGACCAGTTCAGAAACGGCCGCGAGTTGTCATACCTTCGCCGCGACCGACCGACTCCCGCGTCGGCATGTGGCACGCCCCGGCGGTGATTGCTGAAAACAATTTCATTTACAAGAGCCTGTCGAATTGGGCGTTTAACGTCGCGGTCGGATGCTCTCACGCGTGCCGGTTTTGCTACGTGCCCAGCACGGCGACCATCAAGCAGGGGCCGAAGCTGGCGGAATACGGCGTCAAAGATCCGGATGCCGAGTGGGGCGATTATCTTTTGCTCCGTCCGTGGGATGAACAGAAGTTTCTAGCCTCTTTGCGCTCCGCTGAGAACACGCCGCGCAAACAACTCAAACCCGATGGCAACCGCGCGGTAATTTATTGTAGCACGACCGACCCGTACCAGGTCATCCGCCATCCCGACCCGGCGCGGCAGCGCGAACTGGCCGAGCACGCGCGCTTTCTCGTGCGCCGTTCGCTGGAGCTCATCCGTGACGAGTCAACGCTGAACGTCCGCATCCTCACACGCAGTCCGCTGGCGCGAGCGGATTTCGATTTGTTCCGCAGTTTCGGCAAACGCCTCGTCTTCGGCATGAGCCTGCCTACGCTCCGTAACGATCTGGCCAAGGTGTATGAGCCAAAAGCGCCTGCGCCGTCGCAACGACTAGCCGCGTTACACGCGGCCAGGAAGGCCGGGTTGCACGTTTACGTAGCCATGGCCCCGACGTATCCCGAATGTGACGAAGCCGATTTGCGCGCGACGCTCAAAGCCGTGGCTGAACTGGAGCCAATCACCATTTTTCACGAACCCATCAACATCCGGGCCGAAAACGTGGCGCGCATCGAAGAACAGTCCTCAGAGACGGGCGTTCGCCTGCGGACGGAGGTTTTTGCCACACGCGAAAGCTGGCAAAATTACGCCGTGAATGCATTACACACCGTTTCTGAAATTTCCAAGGAACTCGGCATCGAGAAGCACCTGCATTTGTGGCCGGACAAATCCCTTGGCAGCCAATTCCTGGCCGACCGGATGCCAAATCCGAAAAAATACCTGAAACGGCTTGAGCACTGGTGGCACCGCATCAGCGAGTGGCCGCGATAGGAGCGTTCTCGCACCATCAAGCCGCAGCCTGGGCGGCGGACAGGTCGGCCTTCCGCTGGCGCAGACTTCGGAAAAACTCATACCCTTCGCGCAATCTCCGGACGCAGACGTCCTTGTCCTCCAGCATGGTCTTGATGATGCGCAGAATTGGTTTCGGACGCAGATAGTAGGTACGGTAGAAACGGTCCACTTCCTCAAAAATCTTGTCCTTGCTCAGACCGGGATATTCGAGCGCGCTTTGCTGGAAGCCGTCGGATTCCACCAGGTCGGTCTTGTCCTTTTTCACAAACCAGCCGTTTTGCCGGGCCATTTCGTAAAGTTCCGTGCCGGGATACGGCGCGGCCAGCGAAACCTGCAGGCTGAACACGTCGAGTTCCTTCGCAAAATTAATCGTGTTCTCGATGGACTGCTGCGTCTCGACCGGCAGACCGAGGATGAACGTGCCGTGAATCACCACGCCGGCCTGATGACAGGACTTGGTGAACCGGCGCATTTCGTCCATGGTCACGCCCTTTTTGATACGCGTGAGAATGTCGTCGTTGCCGCTTTCGTAGCCAACCAGGAACAGGCGCAGACCGTTGTCCTTGAAGGATTTTATCGTGTCGTAATCCAGGTTCGCACGGCTGTTGCAGGACCAGTGGACGCCGAGCGGGCCGAGTTTTTTGGCGATTTCACGGGCGCGCGGCAGGTTCGCGGTGAACGTGTCGTCGTCGAAGAAAAATTCCTGCACTTGCGGGAAGAGTTTCTTCATGTAGGCCATTTCGTCGGCGACATTTTGCGGCGAACGAACGCGGTATTTGTGTCCGCCAATGGTCTGCGGCCAGAGGCAGAAGGTGCATTGCGCCGGGCAGCCGCGGCCGGTGTACATGCTGATGTAAGGATGCAGCAGGTAACCGATGAAATACTTTTCGATCTGGAGGTCGCGCTTGTAAACGTCCGCCACCCACGGCAGCGTGTCCATGTCCTGGATCATCTCACGCTCGGGGTTGTGTTTGATCTTGCCGTCCTTGTCCTTGTAGGAAAGCCCGGCGATGGTCGCGAGGTCGCGGTCTTCGGCAACTTCCTTGCAGGTGAAATCGAACTCCTTGCGGCCAACCCAATCAATCGCGGAAGACGCTTTGAGCGTTTCGGCAGGCAAAACCATCGTGTGCGCGCCGACGAAACCGATTTTGGTGCCGGGCTTCTGCGCCTTGATGGCCTCGGCCACCTTGCAATCATTTTTCAGCGACGGCGTGCTGGTGTTGATGATGACGTGATCGAAATCCTTCGCGATGCGCAGTGTTTCCTCCATGCCGATATTGTGCGGCGGACAGTCAAGCAGCTTGGAATTCGGCGTGAGCGCGGCGGGTTGCGCGAGCCACGTGGGATACCAATAGCTGGTGACTTCCCGCCGCGCCTGGTAACGCGCGCCGGCGCCGCCATCGAAACCATCAAAACTCGGCGGTGAAAGGTAGAGTGTTCTGCTCATTGGAATTTCAAAATTTACTCCGGCCTCGCGTCAATCTTCTTCGCGTCCTTGATCTTCGCCAGCAAATCATCGTGCTCGGACGTGTCGCTCGTGCCGCAGACAGTGCTGACGTGCGTCTCATGATGCTCCTCTTCCTGGCGCGAGAACGCGCCGCGGGCGCCGGCGGCGGGCGAGTTGATGGCGGCCTTGGCCTCGGCGAGATGGCCTTTGCCGATGGTCACGCCGTTGTAAGCGCGCTTTTCCAGTTCCAGCGAGGCCGGATACGGTTTCGGTTTCGCACCGAAGTTGTATTTGATATTTTTCCAGTTGTCACCGCTCTGGTAATTCGTGCCGAGCGCGCCGCTGGGATCGTAGCCGCAATGAACCATGCAATTTTCGCAACGCGAATCGCGCGCGACGCCGTTCACGACCCCGTATTTTTCCCAGTCCACCTTCGTGAGCATTTCCTGATAGCCGTCGTAATGGCCGTCGGTCATCAGATAACACGGCGCTTTCCAGCCCTTGACGTTGTAGGTCGGAATGGCCCACGCGGTGCAGGTCAACTCGCGTTTGCCGGCGAGAAATTCCTGATATACCGGCGTGCCGAAAATAGTGAACGCCTGGCCCCAATCGAGAATTTTCGCGAATTTCTGCCGCGTCATCTTGCGCGTGAGGAAAAAATCTTCGGGCTGTTTGCCGAGACGCGTGACCATGTCCTTTTTCGCCGCGTCGTATTCGTAGCCGGGCGAAATCGTGTGGCCGTCCACTTCGAGCGAACTGAGGAATTTGAACATGTCCTCGATTTCCTGAACGTCGGTTTCCTTATAGACGGTCGTGTTCGTCGCGACCTGGTAGCCGAGAATCTTTGCCATCTTGATGGCCTCGACACATTCCTTGAACACGCCTTCGCGTTCGACAATGAGGTCGTGTGTGAATTCGAGGCCGTCCACGTGAACATTCCAATACATCCACTTGGTCGGACGGATAACCACTTTTTTGCGCGCCGCGGCGTCGGATTTGCGAATCGTTTCCGCGTCCTTGTCGGAAATCAATTTCTGGTCGAGCAGTTTTTTGAGCTTCGGCTCGACTGCCGGCGAATAAATCGCGGCAAGGTAATCCTTCATTTTCTTCCGCATGAACATGGCGTTGGTGCAGACGTAAATGACGCGGGCCTGTTTGAGCAGACCGGCAACAAGTTCCTCGATCTTCGGATAAATCAGCGGTTCGCCGCCGCAAATGCTGACCATCGGCGCGTCACATTCCACCGCCGCTGCGAGGCATTTTTCCAGCGGCACCATGTCCTTGAGATTGGTGGAATATTCACGGATGCGTCCGCAGCCGGTGCAGGTGAGATTGCACGTGTGCAGCGGTTCGAGTTGCAAGACCATGGCGAACTTCGGCGTCTTGCGCAGTTTGTGTTTGATGATGTGACCGGCGATTTTCTTCGTCAGTGCAAATGGGAATCGCATAGAATTATCGGGCTTGGGCGAGTTGTTGGAACGGGGCGGACACCGCCACTGGCGCGTTGGTCGCCGCCGGAGGATCGATCTTCATCAACCCCGGCAAAAAGAACGAGGCGGGCGAAACCGACGTGCTGGCGTTGATGCCGGAGCAGCCGGCACCGAACAGCGTCAAAAACGCCAGCATTGCCAGCCGCGACAAATTCCAATTCAATCTCACCTGCCCAGTATAAATGAGCCCGGTGCGATGGCAACTTTTAATTCCAAATATGGCAATCCTTAATCCCAAAACCCGGCGCGCGACAAAAGGCGGACTGGCCGCCGCAATTTTTCTTTCCGCCGTCGTCGGAATTATTTTCGCCGGCGAATCGCACAACCGGATTTTCGCCGTCCGCGCCGAGGCGGAATATCATCGCGCGCAAACGCAATTCCAATCGAACACCAACGACCCCGCGGCCGCCTGGCAGTTTGCCCGCGCGTGTTATGACTTCAATGATTTCGTCATGAACAATGCCGGGCGCGCCACGCTGGCCAATCAGGGCATCGCCGCGTGCCGGCAATTGCTCGCGTGCGAATCCAATTCCATCCCGGTACATTATTATCTGGCCATCGAACTCGGCCAGTTGGCGGACACCAAAAGAAACCTGGCGGCCTTCAAAATGGTGAGGGAAATGGAGCGCGAGTTCAAAACGGCGGGCGACCTGGACGAACATTTCGATTACGCCGGCCCCGCGCGCTGTCTCGGCCTGCTGTATCGCGACGCACCCGGCTGGCCGGTGAGCATCGGCAGCCGGCACAAAGCGCGCGAATGGCTGGAACAGGCCGTCAAGCTTGCGCCCAATTATCCCGAAAACCGGTTGAATCTTGTCGAATCGTACTGGCAATGGAAGGACCACGAAGCCGCCGGCAACGAATTGAAAACGCTCGATGCGCTCTGGCCGTCCGCGCAAACGAATTTTACCGGTGAAGCGTGGGAACGAAGCTGGGATGATTGGTCAACGCGCCGCGAGGTTGCGCGCAAAAAACTCGAAGAAACCGCCGCGCCGGCGAAATCGCCCAAAAGCGCCCATTGAATTAAACTGAAATTTTCTGTGGCAGCAACCGCACGGGTGAATTATTCTATCGCTTGAGAATTGGAGTCGAACAAATGTTTTCAACGGCATGGCCAAAAAGATCATCGCAGCATTGACGGACTCAAGCCTGTTCCTGCGCGAATGGCTCGCCAATCCGCAACGGACGGGCGCGGTCGCGCCGAGTTCGCCCAAACTCGCCGCCGCGATGGCGCGCTGGCTGCCGTCCGACCCGGAAAGTTACGTACTCGAACTCGGCCCCGGCACCGGAGCGGTCACCCAGGCGCTCATCGAACGCGGTCTGCGCGAGGAGCGGCTGGTGGCCATTGAAAATAATCCCAAGATGGCGCGCCTGCTCCGCCGGCGCTTTCCCCGGGCCCACATCATCACCGGCGACGCGTGGCATCTGGACGTTCTGCTGCGCGAATGCCACGAACCGATTGAAAGCGTCGGCGCGGTCATTTCCAGTCTGCCGCTGCTGAATTTCCCGCCCGATGAAGCCGATGCGCTCGCCGAAAAAATCCGCGCGATTTTGGACCACGGCGGCAAATGGGTTCAATACAGCTATCATCTCGGCAACGGGCACCACAAAAGTGCCGCGCACTTCCAGCGGCTGGCCTCCAAGATCATCTGGCTGAATCTCCCGCCCGCCCGCGTGAACGTTTATCAAAAATGATCGGTCGCGCCCAGTTTCCGGGCGGCACAAATCGTTTGGATTTTGGCAGCAAAAAGCAAAGTGCCGCCGCCAGGAGCAGCGCGCCGCCCAAGACCCCAAACGGAACGGTGATGCCGTGCGTCCGGACTTTCAATTCGCCGACGATGGCCGGGCCGAGATAGCCGCCGACATTGCCGAGCGCATTCACCAGGCCAATGACCGCGCCGGCGGTCGCACGCGGCATCGTTTCCGTGGGAATGGCAAAGAATGGAGCCAGTCCCGCAAACGGCCCCGGAACGGCCAGGCACAGGAACGCGTACGAAAGCCAGAAGGAATGTTCCTTGAGCAAAACGCTCGCGATGAGCGATGTGCCGCTCACGGCATAAATGAAAGCGGCATGACCGCGGCGCTCGCCAGTCCGGTCCGAATGCCGCGAGAGGAGCACCATAACAATGGCAGTGACCACGTAAGGAACGGCAAAAAGCAGGCCGGTTTCCAGGCCGGTGAAATTGTGGCCGCCACCCTTGATGCCTTCCGTGAGGAATGTGTTGCAGCCGTAGGAAGCGAAGTTGTAAAGAAAACAAACCGCCAGCATGACGAAAACCGCCGGTTGCAGAAAGGCGCGCCCAAGGGAAATCTTTTTTGCCGGCTCCAGTTCCTTGGCCTCGCGTTGCAACGTGGCTTCGAGAAAATCCTTTTCCTCGCGCGAAATCCACTTCGCATCGCGCGGATGGTCTTTGATGAAATAAAGCCAGATCGGCAGCCAGAGGAACGGCAGGGCGCCTTCAGCCATCAGCATCGTCTGCCAGCCCCAGGCGCCCAGCAGCCAGCCGGTGACCGGCGCGGACGCGGCGACCGCCAGCGGCTGGCAAAGGTTCCAGTAGGCATTCGCGCGGGCGCGTTCCGCGCGCGGAAACCAGTTCGCCAGCAGCACCAGCATCGTCGGATACACGCCGCTTTCCGCCACGCCGAGCAGAAAGCGCATCACGGCAAATTCCCGGAAACTCGAAACCAGGCCGCAACCGACCGCGCAAATGCCCCAGAACACCAGGAAAATGGAGATCAATTTCTTCGGGCTCCAGCGGCCGGCCAGGTAACCGCCGGGAATCTGCAGCAGCACGTAGCCGAGAAAGAAAATGCCGGCGGCCTGGCCTTTCAGCCGGTCGTCCATGAGCAGGTCCTTCATCATGGACGAAATTTTGGGGTCCAGCGCCAGCGCGACGTTCGTGCGGTCCACGTACGAAATCGTGTACATGATCAGCGCGACGGGGATGAGGCGCAGCCAGCGTTGCGATTTAACGGAATTCAAGCTGGTGCGTTGTTAGCAGAAGAACACGCCGTTTTTCAACGGTTAACTTTTGCGCAAAGCCGGCTGGGAGGCAATCACGCGTCCGGCGGGCTTCCAGAATTGGCCGGCTGAACCGCCCGACCGCGTGAATGTTCATAAAAGCAACAGCCGTTACTTCCCGTCGGATGACGGTTACTTCGCCTTCTGGAATTTTTGCAGTTGTCCGACCAGGTTGCGCAATTGCTCGCCATCCTTGCCTTGCATTGATGGCATTTGCGCCGCGGTTTCCGCCACAATAAGCGCGTCGGCAATCCGCTTTTGCTCAATCAGCAAATTTACATACCGGAAAACCGCCTCGGGCGAGTACGGACACAGCGCCCAAGCCTGCCGGAAGGCGAAGTCCGCCTCACGCGCCATGCGCTCCTTCTCCTCGGCGCCAGCGGCCTGTTTCAGGCGCCACGCATAAAGCCCGCCGTGGGAGCTCCGCAGCTTGGAAAACATCCTGTGGGCGTAGGCGTTTTGAATGAAACGCGGATCGCCCGTGAAACCGCTGAAATCCTGTTTTCCAAAAGTTTTTTTGGCGAACGCGGCGATTTCCCCGACCGATGTGTCGTCATGCAACCAATCACCGATCATCGGCTGCACCAGCTTTGTCCAGTAATCGTGGTCCTGCTCGACGATTTCGTCGGACAATTTTGACAACGGCTGGCGGTTGATTTTGAAAATCAGGCCGTGCGGTTCGAGATGCGGATACATCCAGTCGAACGGGAAACTTTCCTCGATGTAAAATTCGCGGTCGGGATTTTTGTCCAGGATGAGTTTGACCATCAGGCCGTTGATTTGCATCACGGCGACCTGGCCGCTGACCTGGATCTTGCCATCCGGCCCGGTTCTTACATCTTCCCCCGGCCTGAGTTGATGATTTTGCAGCCGTTTCTGGGCGTCTTCCATGTAATCTTGGAAGCATTTTTGCGAGTCGTTGGTTGTGGGGACATGAATTTTATCCCCATACATGCCGCGCAGATAATCGAGATGGCTGCTGTCCGCCAGCGCATTCTGGGTGAGTGTGAAGAACGGATCCGCCTTCACGTGCGATTTCTGTAATGCAGTTACAATGAATCGGCCAGGGTCGGTCCCGCCAAAATAAATGCTGCCTGCCGGGATGGATTCAATAATGTAGTTGCCAAACATCGCGGAGTATTTTTCATCGCCCTCGCCGAAAGCATCCAACGCGCCCCAAGTCTCCAACACTGCTTGCCACGCCGTGCCACGCAAACGCTCATCGGTTTTGCCGGAGTGCTCGTATTGTCCCGCGTGCTTTCGGAATTCTACGAACGCGTTGCTGACCGCCAGCCAGTCGCCTTTGGCCGCGACTGCAAAAAACGCCTGGAACTCGGATGGCATTTTGTTCGTCGCCGCGTTCGCCTGCGCCTCCTTTTCCGCAACGAATGATTTCAACTGGGCCGCAACCTCCGGATTTTTAAGCGACTGAAACGACGTCATTTGCTTTTTGGCGCAGCCACTGATAAATAGTCCGCCGCCAAGAATGACCGCCCCCAGTGATTTGATTGTCGTCTTCATAGTTTTGCGTTTTGCCGCGATTCCATTGACGTCTCAGCACAATTTGCCCCATCACCTTCACTGAATAGATACCGGCACCGCCGAATTTATATAAAAATCCACCGGCGTCGCCGCCCCGACGGATAAAGCCCAAATCAGGCGCATCTTATCACTGCCCCTGAAGCACGGTTGTGTGTGGAGGCACTCCCGATCAGATCGGGACAGCACATCCGGCTATTTCGACCCGCTGCGGCTGGGTCTGCAACCACAGCCGCGCTCCGACCCTCCGAACCTCATCGGCCAGTTTAGCGGCAGCGTCCGGCAGCGTCGGCCTAAAATTTAGAATTATTCTAAATCTTGACTTACCCCATCCCCGCAGCAACATTGTTAGCAGCAATGAAGGCATCCGGCCATAGCGAAGTTGAGAATCACCTGACCGAACGGTTGGGCACGGGCGGTTTCCGTTTCACACCGCAGCGGCAGCAGGTTTACGACGTGCTGCTGCAGAAGCGCGATCATCCGACGGCGGAGGAGGTTTTCATCCGCGCCAAGCAGGCCATGCCGGACATCTCGATGGCCACGGTTTATAACTGCCTCGATGCGCTGGTGCAATGCGACCTCGTGCGCCAGGTCCAGCTCGAACGCGGCGCGACGCGCTTTTGCCCGAACATGGAGGAGCATTGTCATTACTACTGCGACGAGTGCGGCACGGTGTTCGACGTGGCGCTGACGGGAAATTCGGCGGTTGTTCCCCGGCCAAAAGGATTTAAGATTGATCACTACGAAATCGCCGTTCACGGCCTCTGCGCCGATTGCGCCAAAAAGAAGAAATGAATGAATCGCCTCTCATTAACACCCCGCTTCAGCGGGGTACCGGAACGATGAACGGTTTTCCGCGCGGGACGGAAACTGTTGAAACAGTTTCTGTTCGTTCGGGTTGCCTGAACACCTCGCTGAAGCGGGGTGTTAATGAGACTTGCGCTCCAACGATATAACGATTTAACGATTTAACAAAAAGATGAGCACCGCCACGGATACCATCGAGAGCCTGGTCAAACAGGAATACAAATACGGTTTTTACACCGACGTGGAAACCGAGTCCGCGCCGCCGGGCTTGAGCGAGGACACCATCCGGCTGATTTCGCGCAAGAAAAACGAGCCGGAATGGCTGACCGACTGGCGGCTCAAGGCGTTTCGGCACTGGCAAACGATGCAGGAGCCCACTTGGCCGAAAGTTCATCACGAAAAAATCAATTATCAGGACATCGTTTACTACTCTGCGCCGAAGAAGAAGGGCGACGGGCCGAAAAGCCTCGAGGAAGTTGATCCGAAATTGCTGGAGACCTACGAGAAACTCGGCATCCCCCTGCGCGAACGCGAGCGGCTCGCCGGCGTGGCCGTGGACGCGGTGTTTGACAGCGTTTCGGTCGGCACGACGTTCAAAAAGCAGCTCGCCGAGAAGGGTGTCATCTTCTGCTCGTTCAGCGAAGCGGTGCAGGAACATCCCGACCTCGTGAAGAAATACCTCGGGATGGTCGTGCCCTACACCGACAATTTTTTTGCCACGCTGAACTCCGCCGTTTTTACCGACGGTTCGTTCTGCTACATCCCGAAAGGCGTGCGCTGCCCGATGGAGCTTTCGACGTATTTCCGCATCAACGCCGCCAATACCGGCCAGTTTGAACGCACGCTCATCGTGGCCGACGAAGGCGCGCACGTGAGCTATCTCGAAGGCTGCACCGCGCCGATGCGTGATGAAAACCAGCTTCACGCGGCGGTTGTCGAACTCATCGCGCTCGACAACGCAGAAATCAAATACTCGACCGTGCAGAACTGGTATCCCGGCGATGAGAACGGCAAAGGCGGCATCTACAATTTTGTGACCAAGCGCGGCCTGTGCCGGGGCAGAAACTCGAAAATTTCCTGGACACAGGTCGAAACCGGGTCGGCCATCACGTGGAAATATCCAAGCTGCATTTTGCAGGGCGACAACTCGGTCGGCGAATTTTATTCCGTCGCCGTGACGAACAATTACCAGCAGGCTGACACCGGCACGAAGATGGTCCACATCGGCAAGAACACGCACAGTACGATTGTGTCGAAGGGCATTTCTGCCGGGCACGGCCAGAACAGCTATCGTGGCCTCGTGAAAATCCAGAAAAGCGCAACGAATGCCCGCAATTTTTCACAGTGCGACTCGATGTTGATCGGGTCGAAGTGCGGTGCACACACGTTCCCTTACATCGAGGTGAAAAACACGTCGTCGTCCGTCGAACACGAAGCCTCGACGTCCAAGATTGGCGAGGACCAGATATTTTACTGCAACCAGCGCGGGCTTTCCACGCAGGACGCCGTGAACCTGATCGTGAACGGTTTCTGCAAGGAAGTGTTCAAGGAACTGCCGATGGAATTCGCCGTCGAAGCGCAGAAACTTTTGGGCGTGAGTTTGGAAGGCAGTGTGGGGTAATATCTCCTCCTCGTCCTCGTCCTCGATTCGTCCGGTTTCGATTACGAGGACGATTACGAGGACGAGGACGAAAAACTGAATGGTGATGATTTAACCGAACAAACGATGAGCAAACCGATTCTCGAAATCAAAAACCTCAGCGCGGGCGTTGAGGGCAAGCAAATCCTCAAGGGCATCAACCTGACCATCAACGCGGGCGAGGTCCACGCCGTCATGGGGCCGAACGGCAGCGGCAAGAGCACGCTGGCCGCCGTGCTGGCCGGGCGCGCCGGTTACGACGTGACCGGCGGCGACGTCATTTACAACGGCAAGGACCTGCTCGAACTTGATCCCGAGGAACGCGCCCGCGAAGGCCTGTTCCTCGCTTTCCAATATCCGGTCGAAATTCCTGGCGTGAACAGCACCTATTTTTTGAAAGCGGCACTCAACGAAATTCGCAAGTCGAAAGGCGAGTCCGAGCTCGACGCGATGGAATTCCTCAACCTCGTCAAAGACAAAATCAAATTGCTGGAATTAAACGAGGATTTGCTGCGGCGCTCGGTGAACGAGGGCTTTTCCGGCGGCGAAAAGAAGCGCAACGAAATTTTCCAGATGGCCGTGCTCGAACCAAAACTCGCCATCCTCGACGAAACCGATTCCGGCCTCGACATTGACGCGCTGCGCATTGTCGCCGGCGGCGTCAACAAGCTGAAGCGGCCCGACAGCGCACAGCTCGTCATCACGCATTATCAGCGGTTGTTGAATTTCATCATTCCCGATTTTGTCCATGTGCTTTACGATGGCCGCATCGTGAAGTCCGGCGACAAACAACTTGCGCTCGAACTCGAAGCCAAAGGTTACGACTGGATTACCAAGGGCGCGTAGTTAAACTGGCGGCATGAATCTGGACGAGTCCCAACGCCAAAAAGTCGCCGCTTGGATTGCGGACGGCGCAACCATTTCTCAAATTCAAAGCCGGCTCGCGTCGGAGCTCGGCCTGAAGCTAACTTACATGGAAGTGCGTTTCCTGGTGGACGATTTGAAATTGACGCCGAAAGATCCGGAACCGCCCAAAGTTGCCGCGCCGGTTGCCGAGGCGACAAAACCCGCCGACAAGAAAAGCACTCCGCCACCCGCCGAGCCACCGGGCATGCCCGGCGGCGTGTCCGTGACGGTGGATCAATTGGCGCGACCCGGCGCGATTGTCAGCGGCAAGGTCGCCTTCAGCGACGGCCAGCAGGCCGAGTGGTATCTCGACCAAACCGGGCGGCTGGGGGTCGTGCCCAAGCAGCAGGGGTACAAGCCGACCGCTGCCGATATGCAGCAATTTCAAGCGGCGTTGCAAAGCGAAATAGCGCGGATGGGATTCTGATGGTTGGCTTGACTGGCGAAACGAGCGTCCCCGCAAACCGGGGGTCAGCGAATCTCTTTGGCTCAACTCGTCCAATGAATCACCAAGGCGTGTATTCAAAATGGGGAATCTTGGACTGCGGCGGCAAGCGAAGCGCGACGCCGCTTTGGCACCGGGCGACGGCACAGTTTCTTCTCAAAGGCGCTGTCGCCGCTGCGCTCTGCCAGCGCAGTCCAAAAATTCCAGTCTGCCAATAATCCTCTTCCACTAATTCAAGCTGCCAATTCTTGCCGCAACCTTCATCTCTTGGCACACTGACGCGGCATGCGCGAAAAATTCCGGGTCTGGGCGGAAAGTCTCGAAACCTTTGCCCTCGAAGTTATCTTCGGGGAACGCCGCGACACCAAGGCGGTGTTGATGCGCGGGATTTTGTTTGGCAGCTCGAAGGTTTTCCAGGTCGGCGTCAAAATGCGCCGCTGGCTTTACAACGTGCGCATCCTCCGCGACAAGACGCTGGGCGTCCAGGTCATCGCCATCGGCAACCTGACCGTCGGCGGCACGGGTAAAACGCCGGTCGTGGAAAAATTCGCCCGCGAATTGCGCGATGCCGGGCGCAACGTCGCGATTCTCTCGCGCGGCTACCGTTCCAAACCGCCGCCGTTTCATCAATGGCTGCTCAACAAAATCCTGCTGCGCGAAGACCAGACCCCGCCGCGCGTCGTGTCCGACGGCAAATCATTGTTGCTCGATTCAGAAATGGCCGGCGACGAACCTTACATGCTTGCGTCGAACTTGAAGGACGTCGTCGTTCTCGTGGACAAGAACCGCGTGAAGAGCGGGCGCTATGCGATTGAAAAATTCGGCTGCGACACGCTGCTGCTCGACGACGGTTTTCAGTATTGGGACTTGCGCGGGCGGCGCCATGACGTGGTGTTGATTGACCGCCAGCAGCCGTTCGGCAACGAACATCTACTCCCGCGCGGCACCTTGCGCGAGCCGCCGTCGCACCTCGCGCGGGCCCAGACGATTTTCATCACCAAAAGCGACGGCCACACCGCCGAACTCCGCCGGCGGATATCAGAATTCAATCCCGAAGCCGCGATCATTGAATGTGTGCATCATCCGCTTTACCTCGAGGACGTTTTCACCGGCGAACGGCGCGGGCTGGAAATTCTGCGCGGCCATAAAGTCGCGTCGCTCAGCGGCATCGCGCAACCGGAAAGTTTCGAGCAAAGCCTCGTAAAACTCGGCGCGGAACTGGTTTATTCCAAACGCTTTGCCGATCATCACCGCTTCACCCAACAGGAAATTCTCAACGTCATCAATCGCGGCAAGAAACGCCAGGCCGTCACCATCATCACCACGCAAAAAGACGCCGTGCGTTTTCCCAAAATTGACCGGCGAGACCTGCCGATTTATTTCATGCGTGTCGAAATCCAAATCGTCAGCGGCGCAAACGACTTTCAGGACTGCGTCCGCAAAATCTGTTTTCGCTAAAAATGGACACGCTGATTTACTGGCCCGCCCGCACACTCGTCGCGGTGATTCAGGCGTTGCCGCTCCCCTTCGTCGCGCGCCTCGGTCGCGCGGGTGGCGGGCTGGCCTTTTGGCTCGACGCGCGGCACCGGCGCGTGGCGTTGAAAAACCTGACCCTGTGCTTCGGCCATGAAAAATCGCCGGATGAAATCCGCGCGCTGGCCCGGGAAAATTTCCGGCGCATTGGCGAAAATTACGCCAGCGCCATCAAAACCGCCGCGATGGGTTTTGAGGAATTGCGGCCGCACATCGAATTTGCCGGCATTGACCGCCTGCCGCAAAAATCCGGCGACGAGCCGCCGCGCAGCGCCGTCATCGCCATCGGCCACTTCGGCAACTTCGAGCTTAACGCGCGGATCCAGGACGTCCGGCCGGATTACCAGAGCGCCACAACCTACCGCGCACTCAAGCAGCCTGCGTTCAACCGGCTCATGCAGGATTTGCGCACGCGCAGCGGCTGCCTTTACTTCGAGCGCCGCGCCGACGGCCCGCTGCTCCGCACTGCGATGAACCGGGGGGGCGTCCTCCTCGGCCTGCTCACCGACCAAAGCTCCAACGGCCTCCGGGCACCGTTCCTCGGCCACGACTGTTCCACCACGCTCGCGCCCGCCGTGTTGGCCTTGCGTTATCAGTGCGAACTCTTCACCGGCTTCTGCTACCGCGTCGCACTGGCGAAATGGCGGATCGAACTCGGCGAAAAAATTCCCACGCACGAAAATAACCGTCCCCGTCCGTCCGGGGAAATCATGGGCGACGTCAACCGCGCTTTTGAAGCCGCCGTCCGCCGCGACCCGGCCAACTGGTTCTGGGTCCACAAACGGTGGAAACCAGCGTCGAAGAAAGACGATGGTCGAGCGTCAAGCGTCGAGAGCCAACAACCCCGGATTGCCGCGTGAATCCGAAATCAGAAATCCTAAATTCGAGATCCGCAAGAATCCTTGTGCGTGGGACAAACTGGCTCGGGGACGCGGTGATGACCACGCCCGCGCTGATGCGTCTGCGCGAAAAATTTCCCGACGCGCATATCACGCTGCTCACCCCGGAAAAATTGCGCGATTTGTGGACAAATCATCCCGCCGTCAACGAAGCGATTCCATTTGCATCGGGCGAAAATGTGTTTTTGACCGGCAAAAAATTACGGGCGGGCAAATATGACCTGGCGCTGGTATTCCCAAACTCACCGCGCTCGGCACTGGAAGTCTGGCTTGCCGGAATTCCGCAACGCATCGGCTACGCTCGTCCGTGGCGGAATTTTTTCCTGACCAACGCCGTGCCTGCGCGTGCGGAAGCTGTGAAAATGCGGAAACGTTCGGTCGCTGAAATTCGCCGACTTGTAGCCGCCGACGTAAGTCGGCGGGTTACTTCAAATGGCCGCGTTCTCACGAACGCAAACGCCCACCAGCTTCACGAGTATCTGCATCTCGTTGCTGCGCTGGGCGCAAATCCCGAACCGCTGCCGCCGCAATTGTCTATCACTCCGGATGAAATCGAAGCCGCAAAGAAAAAATTCAGGCTGGATAAAGTTTCCGGTCCAATTTTTGGCCTGAATCCCGGTGCGGAATACGGTCCGGCCAAACGCTGGCCGGTGGAAAAATTCATCGCCGCCGCCCGCGAAATCCAAAATCGAACCAACTGCACCTGGCTGATTTTCGGCGGCAAACCCGATGCGGCGAGTCAACGTACTGCCGGCATCTTGTCGGCAGAACAGAACTTCCGGCAGGATGCCGGAAGCACGTTTTTAAACTTGGCCGGAAAGACCTCCCTCCGCGAACTAATGGCGCTGTTGAAACTCTGCCGCGTGCTGCTCACCAACGACACCGGCCCGATGCACGTGGCCGCTGCGCTGGGCACGCCGGTCGTCGTGCCGTTCGGCAGCACGTCGCCGGAACTGACCGGGCCGGGTTTGCCGGGCGACGCGCGGCACCGGCTGCTCAAATCCGACGCCCCGTGTTCGCCCTGCTTTTTGCGCGAATGCCCGATTGATTTCCGCTGCCTGAACGGCATCAGCGT
This sequence comes from Limisphaerales bacterium, assembly GCA_003161635.1. Lineage (GTDB taxonomy): Bacteria > Verrucomicrobiota > Verrucomicrobiia > Limisphaerales > UBA11358 > UBA11358. The sequence continues at coordinate 20,893 of PMOA01000045.1, read as the reverse complement.
CGAACGCGTGGTGGAAGCGGTTTTGAGTTGCAGCGACGCCCGTTGAGCGTCGCAATTTCCGGCGGTCATGAGCTGCGGCTACAGCTTTTCCGTGAACCGGCAACCCTGACCCAGCCAGGCCCTCTTGGGAAAGCGGCGCTGAAGACGCGCGCACTCCAAGCGCTGGTGCGTTCTCCAATTACCCTCTCAAAATCGCAAAGCGTCTGGAGTGCGTCCGATTTATCGGCGCTTTCGGCCTGGGGTGGATCAACCGGCAATTCATGGCCCCGATGCGCATCAGGGTTGGAACTCAAATCTTCCAAAAATTCTTCTTGACGTTCGCCGCCAACTGTCATACTGTTCTATGACAGTAAAAGACGGCCATGATATTTCAGGTTGATTTCAAGTCCGGCAAGCCGGTTTATCTGCAACTGGTGGACCAGATCCGCTATGCCGCGGCGGCGGGCGCGTTGCGTTCCGGCGAACCGCTGCCGTCCATCCGCCCGCTGGCCGAGGAATTGCGCGTCAACCGCAACACCATCGCCAAGGCCTACGCGGAACTGGAAGGCCAGGGCGTCATCGAAACCATTCCCGGCAAAGGCTGCTTCCTGAAGAAAAGCGATTCTCCGTTCAACAAACCAGTCCGCCAGAAACTGCTGGCGGCGGAAATTGACGAAGCCGTGGTCATGGCGCATCACCTGCAAGTGGACCGGGAAAAGTTTCTGGCCCTGGTCAAGGAACGGCTCGACTACTTCGAACGTAAATCGGACGCGAAGAAAAACGATTAACGGAAAGGCCACCCATGGAAACGAACACTCCCGTCATCAAAATCAAAAACCTGACCCGCCGCTACGGCAAACTGGACGCCGTCAACGGCCTGACATTGACCGTCCGTGCCGGCCGCTGTTACGGCTTTTTCGGCCGCAACGGCGCGGGCAAAACCACGACCATCAAATGCCTGTTGAATCTGCTCCGGCCCAGCGACGGCACGGTGCGCGTGTTTGGACTCGACCCGCAGCGCAACGAAGTCGCCGTAAAATCGCGGCTCGCCTACGTGCCGGACATGGTCGCGTTTTATCCGTGGATGACCGTGCGCGACACGCTGGAATATCTCGCGTCGTTTCGCAAACACTGGAACGGCGACATCGAGGCCGACCTGCTGAAACGCTTTCAACTCGACCCGAAACAGAAGACCAGCCATCTCTCGAAAGGCCAGCGCACGCAGCTCGCACTCATCGGTGCGATTTGTCCGGAACCCGAACTGCTCGTGCTCGATGAGCCGACCTCCGGCCTTGATCCGATTGTCCGCCGTGAATTCATCGAAACCGTCATCGGCGCCTACCAATCCGGCGACCCGGGAAGCCGGACGGTTTTTGTCTCCACGCATCTGATTTCCGAATTCGAGGGTTTGATTGACGAATTCACCATCATCGAGCAAGGCCGCGAACTGCTGACGATGGAAGCCGACGCCGCCCGCGACCGTTTCCGCAAAATCCGCGCGCGATTCGCGCAATCGCCGGCGCAATTGGATTTGGCGGACGCGTTGAACGTGAAACAAAACGGACGCGAGGTGGAAATTCTGGCCGATGGTAACAGCGAACAACTGCTGGAAAAGCTCCGGGCGCTCCAGCCCGAGGATTTGCGATGCGAATCGCTGTCGCTAGAGGAAATTTTCGTGGCGTCGGGTGTTTTGAAAAAGGCGAAGACATGAACCCGCGGCAAAAAAATTGGACGGTGACGGCGGCAACAGGAGCGCAGGCTTCAGCCCGCTTCAACATCCATTTTCGCGAGACACCAGAAACGTCAGGCCTGCCGGCACTTTGGGCGTTGAAGCGGCGTGAACGCGCGCCATTTTGGACTGCGCCGGCAGAGCGCAGCGGCGACGGCGCTTTCGTCTGCAACCGCAACTTCCAAAGCGGGGTCGCGCTTCGCTTGCCCCCGCAGTCCAAATTCGCCGCAGTCATTCGGAGGCTCACCGGCTTGGATAATCGGCGCCGTCGTATTAACGCAAGCCAACGCCTTTTCAAACTGACATGAACGCGCTCGTCAAAAAGGAAATCCGCCTGCTGCTGCCAAGCTGGGTGGTGGCCATACTGCTGGCGCTGGTTCAAGTACAAGTAGTCACACGGCCCTATGATTTCTATGTCGCGTGCCTGCTTTTCTTCGGCTTGACGATCATGGCGTTAACGACGATTGGCCGCGAATCCAGTCTCAACACGTTTTCGTTGCTGCTGGCCCAACCAGCGGAGCGGTTGCGGATCTGGCAGACAAAACTTTCCGTTCTTGCCGTCGCCTTTCTGATTGTCTTCGGTGTATGGCTCGCGGCCTTTGGCATCGCCCTCAAAAATTCTAACGTGAATGCCTCTAACCGGGAAGATTCATACAATCTCTTCATCACCATCTGCCTGATTGTGACCGCGACGTTCACTGGTGGGCTCTGGACGACGCTGTTGATTCGCCAGCTCGCGGGTGCATTCTGGCTCACGTTGCTGGTGCCGGCGACCCTGTCCGGGTTCTCCGGTGCGTTTCTCGCCCCAAACCAGTCCAACAACCTGCTCATTGCCGTCCTGTGCGTCGTCTTCGCGATTTATTCGGTTGGCGGGTTTCTGTTTGCCCGCTGGCTGTTTTTCCGCGCCCAGGACGTGGGCTGGTCCGGTGGAGTCATTTCGCTTCCGGAATGGAAATTTTTCAAAGCGCGTTCGGAAAATGCCGTTTCCAGCCGGAACCGGAAACCGATTTTCGCGTTGGTCAAAAAAGAGTTTCAATTGCACCAGGCCAGCTTGATGGGGGCGGCCGGATTGCTGGCGTTGCACATTGGTGTCATTGTTCTGCGAAAATACCACCATTTTGCCAAAGATTCCGCCGGCGAACTCCTCACGGCGATTTTCTGGATGCTGTGGCTGGTCATGGCTCCGGTGATCGGCAGCATGGCCGTGGCCGAGGAACGCCGTCTGGGCGTCATGGAAGGACAGTTGTGCCTGCCGGTTTCACGCCGGGTTCAGTTCGCCATCAAAGGCTTTCTGACTTTGTTTCTCGGCATTCTGCTCGGTGGCGTCATGCCGATGTTGCTGGAAGGAACGGCCTTTAGATTTGACGCGTATAATCCGATGTTCACACCGGAAATGGGGTTGTGGTTCCCATTCGGCATCGTGGTTTTTTCTGCGTGGCTCGTGTTGGTGAGCTTCTTCGCCTCGACCCTCGCCAGAAGTTTTCTGCAAGCCGTCGGCCTGGCCATCGCCACCTTCTTCGGTTGTATGCTGTTGATTCCAATCTTCACCAGCAACCAGATGATACTCTTTGATTCCATATCCGTTCATTCCATCCTGCCATTGGTGATTACGGTCCCGACACTCATCGTCACCCTGCTCTGGCTGGCGTACCTGAACTTCAAGAATTTCCGCGACGGCTGGCCCTTGTGGCGGCGCAACCTGCTCGGCTTTGCCGGGGCATTTGTATTCATTGTCGTAACAACTATCGCGCTTTACCATCGCGCCTGGGAAGTATTTGAGCCGGCGGAACCGTCCCACGGCCCGGCGAAAATGTCTTTGTCGAGCCCGCCACTCCTGCAGCGTGATATTGATGACAATCTGCTGGTGCGGTTGCCCAACGGCTTGGTCTCGTTTGATTTTTTGGATGATATTTATTCTGGTTGGTCTCCCTTCTCATGGACCAGCTGGCGGCGCATGGTCAACCCGTTGCCCAAAAGGGCCGGATCGCAGTTGTTCATTGCCGGATCAAACTGGGTGTCCGTAACGGCGGGGCGTGTTAACAGTGTTCGTACCTGGCAGGATCAAACCACCCCTGTGGTTGGCCGTCCGGACACGGTTGGCATCCGGTCCGACGGCACCCTTTGGGTTTCCGACAATTCAAACCCGAAAGTCTGGAGAGGAGATCAGTTGACGCGCTTTGGCGATGAGACCAACTGGCTGCAAGTCGCCCGATCGTGGTCCACTCCTACGGTTTTACTTTTGAAAAATGACGGCACGCTGTGGCGATGGGGAACCAACCGTTTTAACGGGGGCAAATTGCCGCAACGATGGCCGGGACTGCGCGCCTTCATGCCGTATCAGATCGGAACCAATTACGGCTGGAAGAAAATCTCGACGGGCGGTGGATATGGATTTCTTGCCCAGAATTTCGATGGCACCACTTGGGCAATCCGGGTAAAAAAAGATGGCAATGACGAACTGATGCCCATAACAAGATTCGACCAAATTCCGCTGGAAAAACTTTCCCGCGCAGGCGATCAGTTTGGCGCCTATGTTCGCACGAATGGAACCTTATGGCTATGGGGTGAAATAGCCCTCCGTCAGGGTCATAATTTTGAAACGCGGCAAAGCGGCACGGAGACAAACTGGGTTTCCGCCGCAGTAACTTGGGATTTCAAGATGGTGGCGCTCAAGTCCGACGGCACCCTCTGGCAATGGGGCATGATGAACAACCAGACCTTCTCCTTTGACTTCAAATCGCCTCCGACCCGACTGGGTATTCACGACGACTGGGTGGCCATTGTCGGGACCGGAAATGGTGTCGTATCGCTGGCTGCAGACGGCAGCCTGTGGTACTGGCCGGACCGCAGTCTTTACACATGGTCACAACCTTTGCTGAAACTTCCCAAGCAGCCGCAATTCCTCGGCAGTGTTTTCGGCAAGGCGGATTGAAGAGGTTGAACAACAAAGGAACGAAGCAACCAAGAAAACGTTTCCAAAATACTTCGAGATCTCTAAAAATCCTTGATACACCGTAGCGGCGGTCGGCAGACCGCCGCATTCATTCAAAAAGGATTGTCCGGCTTTCTGCCGAAAGCCGCTACGCCCGTTTTGCAGAGGTTTCACATTGATTCAATCGCCGTGAACCGTGTCTTGTTCTTCTGTGGCCGACAAAATCTTTGTTTCTTTGTTCCTTTGTGGTAAATCTTTTGCCGTGGAAACGGTCACTGAACTCACAAACCAGCTCGTCGCGTCGTATGCGCGCGTGGGCGGCATCAACCATCTGGACGGGAAAAATCTGCCGTCCAAACGCGCCATTGCCGCCATCACGCAGGATTTGTTGCGGCTGCTGTTCCCCGGATATTTCGACGAGAAACTCATCCATTCGTCGGAAATCAAGGTGGTCACGGCGGAGTTGCTCGATTCGGTGCTCGGCGCGCTGGAGGACGAAATCCGCAAGAGCCTCGAATACAATCCCCCGTCCCATCTGCCGAAACAGAACATCACGACGGCGGCGCACAGCCTGACGGTGGAATTTCTCGGCAGCCTGCCGCGCATCCGCGAAATTTTGCAGACGGACATGGAGGCCGCCTACGACGGTGACCCGGCGGCGAAGAGCAAGGAGGAAGTGCTGGTTTCCTATCCGTTCATCGAGGCGATTGCCGTGCAGCGGCTGGCGCATGAGTTGTATTTGAAGGACGTCGCGCTGATTCCGCGCATCATGACCGAGTGGGCCCACACGCGCACGGGCATGGACCTGCATCCGGGCGCGCAGATCGGGTCGCACTTTTTCGTGGACCATTGCACCGGCACGGTCGTCGGCGAAACCGCCATCATCGGCGACCACGTGAAGATGTATCACGGCGTCACGCTGGGCGCGAAATCCACCGCCGGCGGACAGCAATTGCGCGGCAAGAAACGGCATCCGACCATCGAGGACCGCGTGACGATTTATCCCGGCGCGACGATTCTTGGCGGTGAGACCGTCATCGGCGCCGGCAGCACGATTGGCGGCAACGTGTTCATCATGAACAGCGTCGCGCCGAAGTCGCTGGTCATTTACGACGGCCTCGACATGCGCGTGTTGAACAAGGCCAATAAGACCGCCGTGGTGGATTTTCAAATTTGAAACGTCGCAGCCGTTGAAAGCGCTCATTGAAACCAGAAAAAAGCGGCCGGAACGGGTTTTCCTCGTCGGCGTCGAACTCAAATCGCGCAACCTTGCGGACACGCGCGATTCGCTCGCCGAACTCGGCGAACTGGCCGCCACCGCGGGCGGCGAAGTCATCGGTGACGGTTGGCAAAAAGTGGTATCACTCAATCCCGCCACGTTCATCGGCAAGGGCAAGGCCGGCGAATTCGCGGATGTCTGCCGGCGGCAGGACGTGGACACGGTGATATTCGACGACGATCTTTCGCCCGCGCAAAGCCGCAACCTCGAAAAGATCTTCAACTGCAAAATCCTCGACCGCACATCGTTGATTCTCGACATCTTCGCGCAACGCGCCCGCACGCGCGAAGGCAAGCTGCAGATTGAGCTGGCGCAGCTTCAGCATTTGCTGCCGCGACTCACAAAATATTGGGGGCACTTGTCGCGGCAAAAAGGCGGCATTGGCATGCGCGGCGGTGAAGGCGAAACGCAATTGGAAACCGACCGCCGCCGCGTGCAGGATCGCATCGCGAAAATTTCACGCGAACTGGAATTGGTGCGGCAACAGCGCTCGACCCAGCGCAACGGCCGCCAGCGCAACAACTGGCCGCTGGCCTCCATCGTCGGTTACACGAACGCGGGCAAATCCACATTGCTCAACGCACTCACCGGCGCGGATGTTTTGGTGAAGGACATTTTGTTCGCCACGCTCGACCCGACGACGCGCCGGTTGCGCCTGCCAACGAACCAGAATGTGTTGCTCACCGACACCGTCGGTTTCATCCGCAAACTGCCGCACGGACTCGTCGAGGCGTTCAAGGCCACGCTCGAAGAAGTGGTGCAGGCCGATTTGCTGTTGCATGTCGTGGACATCAGCCATCCGCAAGCCGAGGAACAAATTGCCGCCGTGAATGCCGTGCTGGCCGAAATCGGCGCGGGCGGGAAACCGACGCTGATGGTTTTCAACAAAATGGACCGGCTCAACGACGACCCCGGCGGAATCGGGGCGGGCGGCACATTGAACCGTTTGCAGGAACGGCATCAAAACGCCGTCACGATTTCGGCCGTGACCGGCGAGGGCATTGCGTCGTTGCTTGCGGAAATCGGAACGCAATTGCGGCCCAAGCGCGAGTTTTTGGAATTGCGCGTGCCGCACGAGCAGGCGGCGGTGATTGCGCGATTGCACAAGGTCGGCCAGGTCATTTCGCGCAATTACCGCGGCCCGGCGGCGCGGTTCAAAGTCCGTATTCCGCCGCAGCACCACGACGAATTCGCACCTTACATCGTGCGTGAGGCGCAGGCGTCGGCGTAAAATTTTTGGCCGCCGAATCCGTTGCTTGCCCTGTTGCTGGGGTTGTCGGTATATTTTTGCGAGGCAAAATTGGTTATGTCACAAACCGGTCGCCAGTCACTCAACACCAGCACCGTCCTCTGCGTCATCATGGGCGGCGGTCAGGGCACGCGGCTGTTTCCATTGACGAAGGATCGCTCCAAACCCGCCGTGCCGCTGGCCGGCAAATACCGGCTCGTGGACATCCCGATCTCGAACTGCATCAACTCCGGTTTCCGGCGGATTTACATTTTGACGCAGTTCAACTCCACCTCGCTGCACAGCCACATTTCGCGAACGTATAAATTCGACCAGTTCACGAGTGGATTTGTGGAAATTCTCGCGGCGCAACGGACGCTCACCGATGCCTCATGGTATGAAGGCACCGCCGACGCCGTGCGGAAAAATCTGATTCACTTTCTCAATCACGATTTTGATTACCTGATCATTTTGAGCGGCGACGCATTATACCGGATGGATTTTCGTCCCATGGTCGCACAACACGTCGAGACCAGCGCGGACATCACCGTCGCGACGATTCCGGTTGGGCGGCGCGAAGCGCAATCGCTGGGCATCCTGCAAATCGGCGCAGATTTTCGCATCACGCGATTTGAAGAAAAGCCGAAAGACCCCGCGGTGCTTGATTCATTGCGGCTGGAACCTGGTTGGTATCCGAAACTCGGCATTGCCGAGCCTGCCGCGCAGGGCGAATTGTTCCTCGCGTCCATGGGCATCTACGTTTTCAACCGCGATTTGATCCGGAGCCTGCTCGACAATCCACTGCCCGATTTCGGCAAACATATCATTCCCCAAGCCATCAATGAGCGCCGCGTTTGCGCCCACGTTTTTCAAGGTTATTGGGAGGATATCGGCACCATCCGTTCGTTTTTTGAGGCGAACCTCGATCTCGTTTCCGAACTGCCGCGCTTCAATTTTTTTGACATGAATGCGCCGATTTTCAGCCGTCCGCGCTTTCTGCCCGGCTCAAAAATCAACGGCGCGCAGATTGATCACGCGGTGATTGCCGACGGTTGCATCATCAACCACGCGCGCATCACCAACAGCATCGTCGGCCTGCGCACGGTCGTCGGCGCGGGCACGGAATTGAACCGCGTCATCAGCCTCGGCAGCGACTATTACGAATCGCAGGAATCGGTGGACCGGCACGAACGCGAAGGCAAACCGCGCATCGGCATCGGCACGAACTGCAAGATCGAAAACACCATCATTGACAAGAACGCGCGCATCGGAAACAACGTGAAGATTTCGCCCGCCGGCAAGCCCGAAAAGCTCGACCATGAACTCTGTTACATCCGCGACGGCATCATCATCATTCCCAAAAACGCCGTCATCCCGCACGGAACGGTGATTTGAGTTTCGCTGCCATTTACTTTCCGCCCCGCCGCTGCTAAAACTCCCGTGTGCTCAACGACGCTGCCATCTGGAAAAATCTCAACTCGCCGCGCCGGTTGTTTTTAATCGCCGGGCCGTGCGTGATTGAAAACGAAAGGCTTTGCCTGCAAGTCGCCGGCGCACTGAAGAAAACCTGCGCCCGGCTGGGCATCTTCTACGTTTTCAAAGCCAGCTTCGACAAAGCCAATCGCACTTCGGCCAAATCCTTTCGCGGGCCCGGCCTCGACCAGGGCTTGCGCGTGCTGGCCAAAGTCCGCGCCGAATTCGGCGTCCCGGTGTTGACCGATGTTCACACCGAAACACAGGCCGCCATCGCGGGCGAAGTCGTGGACATTTTGCAAATTCCCGCGTTCCTCTGCCGCCAGACGGATTTGATTGAAGCCGCCGCCGCCACCGGCCGGATCATCAATTTGAAAAAAGGCCAGTTCCTTTCGCCGGCTGAAATGGGCCGGGTCGCCGAAAAAGCCAGACGCGCGGGCGCAAAAAAAATCCTGCTCACCGAGCGCGGCACGACGTTCGGCTACAACAATCTCGTCGCCGACATGCGCTCGATTCCAATCATGAAACGCTCCGGCTTCCCGGTGATTTTCGACGCGACGCATTCGGTGCAATTGCCCGGCGGCGGCGGCGACCAATCATCCGGCCAGCGCGAATTTGCGCCGGTGCTGGCGCGGTGTGCGCTGGCGGCGGGCGCCAACGGCCTTTTTATCGAAACGCATCCGCGACCGGAACGCGCGCTCAGCGACGGGCCGAACATGATTCCGCTGGCTGAAATGCCCGCGCGGTTGCGGGAACTGTTGAAAGTCTTCAATGCGGTGAAAAGGTGACAAGTGACGTGTGACCAGTGACAAGAAAACAACCAACGCACGACGCGTGACACAACCCGTCACCCGTCCTCCGTCACTCGTCACCCGCCTGAAGCGCGTGAAGTTGTTGCTTTGCGACGTGGACGGCGTGTTGACCGATGGCTCGGTGTTCATCGGCGGAGCGCAGGAAATCAAGCGGTTCAACATCCGGGACGGTCTTGGCCTGGTATTTCTGCGCCGGGCCGGCTTCAAAGTCGGCTGGGTCTCGGCGCGGCCGTCGGTGGTGACGGAACTGCGGGCAGCCGAACTGCAAATTGATTTTCTCGTCCAGCAAACCGACCGGATCAGCAAGATCGACGCGGTCGAAAAACTTTTGCGCCGCGCGAAATTGGATTGGGACGCGGTATGTTTTATTGGCGATGACGTCGTGGATTTGGGACCGCTGAAACGGGCGGGGTTCGCCGTCGCGGTGAGTGACGCCCGGCCCGAGGTGAAAGCGGCGGCGCATTTCGTCACGTGTGCGCCGGGCGGGCGCGGCGCGGTGCGTGAAGTTGCGGAAATGCTTTTAAAAGCGCAGGGCAAATGGGATGCGATCGTGGCGCATTACACGAAATGAATGCGAAAGCGAACATCACACGGGCATGGCTGGCCGCGGGCGCGGGGTTGTTGTTCGCCGTTGCGCCCGACGTTCGCGCGCAGCCAAACGGCGTCCAGCATGCGAACAATTTCACTTCCACCGAATACTACGGGCCGACGAATCACCAACAAATCAAATCAATTTTGTCCGGCGCCGAGGCGTTGCCCCAGCCGGGCGGACTGCTCATCATCAAACAACTCAAGCTTGAAATGTTCAACCCGAACGGCAAGCTGGAATGGGTTGTGAATGCGCCGGAATGCGTTTATGACACGTTCAAGAGCGTGGCGAATTCGCCGGGGCATCTAGAGGTGCGGATGGGCGATGGAAAATTCCGCGTCGAGGGCGAAGGTTTTTTGTGGCGGCAAAGCGATTCATTCCTCACCATCTCAAATAATGTGCGCACCGTGATTGAAAATGGGGCAATAATGAACACCAAACCATGAAACTTTTTAGTCTTATCATAATTGCCGGGTGGTGCAGCTTGACGGTCCACGCTCAAACAAACGCGACCGCGCAAAGTTCCCCCGCAAGCGCGATCACCAATTCGCCAACTGCGCCCCCCCCGACGCGCCCCCCGACGCAGATTCATTCGGACAGTTGGGATTTTGACATGACGGCGCGGCAGGCGGTTTACCACGGCCATGTGCACGTGGACGATCCGCAGATGAAACTGACCTGCGCGCAGCTCACCACCGACCTGCCGGAGTCGGGCGGACGCCCGGCCCGCATCGTCGCCGAGACGAATGTGGTGATTGATTTCACGGACGACAAGGGCCAGACCAATCACACAACCAGCGACAAGGCGGTTTATATTTACAATGTGCAAAACGGCGTGACGAACGAGACGGTCACGCTCACGGGCAATCCGCAGATGGAAAACGCGCAAGGCACGCAGGCGGGCGATGTCATTATCTGGGATCGCGCGAACAACAAAATCCATTTCGACAATCCGCACATGATTTTCCGACAAAACCTCAACAGCGCTGTGGCGGACACGAATCCGCCGCCGGCAACGGCGGTAAAAACAAATTTTCCGCCGGGAACGATTGAGAACATCAGCAACAACATCGGCGACCACCCATCGTTCTGATCTTTGCATGGGAACCACCCCGCCACCATTGAACGGCCCGCTGCTCGCCACTGAAAATCTGGTGAAGGAGTATCACAGTCGCCGCGTGGTGAACGACGTGTCCATTTCCGTGGGCGCGGGCGAAATCGTCGGGTTGCTCGGGCCGAACGGCGCGGGCAAGACGACGACGTTCAACCTGGTCGTCGGTCTCGTGAAACCGGACGGGGGCGCGGTGAAATTTCAAGGCCGCGGCATCACGCGCCTGCCGATGCACCGGCGCGCGCGGCTGGGCATCGGTTATTTGACGCAGGAACCGTCGGTGTTCCGCAAACTCACGGTGGAGGAAAACATTCTGGCGATTCTCGAAACGTGCCGGCTGTCGCGTGACGAACGCGCCGTGCGATTGAAGTATTTGCTCGATGAACTGGATTTGACGCCGCTGGCCAAAAACAAAGCCTACACGCTCAGCGGCGGCGAAAAACGGCGGCTGGAAATCACCCGCGCGCTGGTGACGAGCCCCAGGTTGATGCTGCTGGACGAGCCGTTTAGCGGCATTGATCCGATTGCGGTTTACGAAGTGCAGAAGATTGTGCGCCGTTTGAAGGAGCGCGGGCTGGGCATTTTGATCACCGACCACAACGTGCGGGAGACCTTGAAGTTGATTGACCGCGGTTACATCATCCACAAAGGCCAGGTGCTCGTGGAGGGTTCGTCCGAATTTCTGGCGAACGACCCGAAGGCGCGCGAAATTTATCTGGGGCCGGAATTTAATTTGTGAACATGCAACGCCAGATCGTCACCGTTGAACAGTTCTACAAGGAACACGCCGCCGCGCTGCAAATGCGGCTGCTGGCGGGGAAACGTGGTCTGAAGCGCATCATCCGCGAAGCGACGGTAAACCGGCCCGGCCTCGTGCTGAGCGGATTCACGCATTACTTCGCCTACAAACGCGTGCAGGTTTTCGGCAACGCGGAGGTGTATTATTTGCGGTCGCTCACGTCCGCCGAACGATCGAAACGTTACGCCCACTTTTTCACCTTCAAAATTCCGTGCATTGTTTTCAGCCGCGGTCTCCGCCCGGACAAGGAATTTATGGCCGGCGCCGAGAAAGCGGGCGTGCCGGTTTTTCAATGCCCGATGGTCACGATGAAATTCATCAACGCCGCGACGCTCGCGCTCGAGACAATGTTTGCGCCCTGCGGTTCGGAGATGGGCAGCATGGTGGACATCCTCGGCGTGGGCGTGCTGATTCGCGGTGAAAGCGGCATCGGCAAAAGCGAAGCGGTGCTGGCGCTCATCGAGCGCGGCTACAGCCTTGTCTCCGATGACGTGACGAGGGTCACTGTGGAGGACGGCCGCGATGTCGTCGGCACCTGCGCCGAATTGACGCGCGAGCACATGGAAATTCGCGGCATCGGCATCATCAACGTCGCCGCGATGTTCGGCATCAAAAGCATTCGCAACCAAAAGCGCCTGGACCTCGTCGTCACGCTCAAGGTGTGGAACGAAGTTGCGGATGTGGACCGCGTCGGCATGGAACAGGAATTCGTGAAAATTCTGGGCGTGGACATTCCGCACATCGTCATCCCCGTCCGCCCCGGACGCGACCTGGCGCGGCTCATCGAAGTTGCCGCGTTTCAGACCAAGTTGAAAATGTCCGGTCACAACGCGGCTCAGGAATTTAACGACCGCCTCATCGCCCACATGAGCCAGGGCAATCCGCCGCCGGCAGAATAAAATTCAGTGGCACTTCATTTCCACATCGTTTAGTGTAGAATGAGCAAACCGATGAGCGCGAAAAAACTGCCGGACAGTGAGTTCTTCACCAAAGAACTCACGATCTCGAACAAGCTGGGCATCCATGCCCGGCCCGCCGCCATGTTCGTCAAGACCGCCAACCGGTTCGCGTGCGAAATTTTCGTCGAAAAGAACGGTGAAAAAATCAACGGCAAGAGCATCATGGGATTGATGATGCTCGCCGCCGGCCCGGGCAGCAAACTGACCCTGCACGTTCGCGGCGCAGATGCCCAGGCCGCCATCATCGAACTCGAAGCCCTCGTCAAACGGAAGTTTGATGAGGAATGAGCCGTGTTGCATGGTTCGTGTTTCATCAAGCAGCCGTGAAGAAGTCTGTTCTTGACGCAATCTGCAACCCGGAACACGCACCTCTCTTCAATTTTGGGCTTTGAACTTTGGGCTTTGGACTTTAATTTCGGCGCATGGCTGCTGCTGAAATTGACATCAAATACGTCGCGCATCTGGCGCGGTTGCATCTCACACCCGATGAGGAAAAGAAACTCGGCGCGCAACTCGGCGGCATTCTCAGCTACATCGAAAAGTTAAAGGAACTCGACGTTGCCGGCGTCGAGCCGACCGCCCACGCCGTGCCGCTGGTCAATGTCACGCGCCCGGACGAAGTCCGCCCGTCGCTCCCGCACGACGACGCCCTCCGCAACGCGCCCGCGCAGGCCAACGGGCTTTTCATCGTGCCCAAAATTGTGGAATAGGATTATGCACCAGGGAATTTTCAATGCGGCCATGCAACCGGCAAAACATTCAACATTCAACATTCAACATCGAACGTCGAACCCGCAGCGCGGCCGGACAATTCGATGTTCGGCGTTCGATGTTCGGCGTTCGATGTTTGCTTCTTCCGGCCAAAAAATCCGATGCTCAACCAACTCACCATTTCCGAACTGACTGCCAAACTGGTCAAGCGCGAAGTCTCTGCGCGCGAGGCCATGCAGTCGTGCCTCGACCAGATTGCGCGCGTGGACGGAAAAATCCACGCCTTCATCAGCCACGATGACGCTGACGCACTGGGGCAGGCGGACGCCGCCGACCGGGCCATGGCTGCCGGCGCGACGCAGGCCCAAAAGCCGCTGCTCGGCGTGCCGGTTGCGGTCAAGGACGTGCTGGCCGTCAAAAATCAGCCGCTCAATTGCGGCTCGAAAATCCTCGGCAAATTTGTTTCGCCCTATGACGCGACGGTCGTCGAAAAGTTGAAGGCGGCGGGCGCGATTGTCTTTGGCCGGCTGAACATGGACGAATTTGCCATGGGCAGCTCGACGGAAAATTCTGCGTTCGGCATTACGCGCAACCCATGGGACACCACACGCATTCCCGGCGGCTCGTCCGGCGGCTCGGCGGCGGCGGTCGCGGCCGACGAAGCGATTGCCACGCTCGGCTCTGACACCGGCGGCTCGATTCGTCAGCCCGCCGCGTTGTGTGGTTGCGTCGGCCTGAAACCAACCTATGGCCGCGTGTCGCGTTACGGCCTTGTCGCGTTTGCGTCGTCACTCGATCAAATCGGCCCGTTCACGAAAGACATCCGCGACGCGGCGACGATGCTGGGTGTCATCGGCGGACACGATTCGCGGGATTCCACGAGCGTGCCGCAACCGGTGCCGGATTATGCCGCGAGTCTGACCGGCGACATCAAAGGTTTGAAGCTTGGCCTGCCGAAGGAATACATGATTGGCGGGCTGGATCTCGAAGTGAAAGCCGCGGTGGACGCCGCCGTGAAACAATTTCAAAAACTCGGCGCTGAAATCGTGGAAATTTCGCTGCCGCATACCGACTATGGCGTGTCGGTTTATTACATCATCGCAACGGCGGAAGCGTCGGCGAATCTTGCGCGGTTTGACGGCATTCGTTACGGAGCGCGTGTGGACGGCGCGGATCCGATTGAACTTTACCGCCGGACGCGCGGCGCGGGTTTTGGCGCGGAGGTGAAGCGGCGGATCATCCTCGGCACCTACGTTTTGAGCAGCGGTTACTACGACGCGTATTATTTGCGCGCGCAAAANNGCCATCGTCACGCCGACCTCGCCGACCGCCGCGTTCAAAATCGGCGAAAAGTCCGACGACCCGTTGCAAATGTATTTGAGCGATATTTTCACGATTTCATGCAACCTGGCGGGCATCTGCGGCATCAGTATCCCGTGCGGTTTTACCAAAAATCCGAAACTGCCCATCGGCCTGCAACTGCTCGGCAAGCCTTTTGGCGAGGAAACGCTTCTGAAAATTGCCCACGCTTATGAGCTAAACACCTTGTGGCACAAGGAAAAAACAGGTACAGTAATCTGAGCCAGATTATTTGGTATGAAGCCAATCCAGCGCGCCAACAAAGTTCTTTTTTTCGTGGGGATGTGCTTTCCGCTGCCGGCACTGATTGTAATGAGCTGGCTCGTGCATCAGACGACCGGACAATTCCGGGATTCATTTTTTCAAGTGGGGCATACCTATAAAGTCCTGAACCTTGTCCAGCAAACCCAGTTTCACCTTCTGGATGCGGAAACCGAACGGCGCGGCTACCTGTTGACTGGTGGCAATGACTATCTCAACTCATACGGCAGGGCCATGGCAGCAGTCCGCAATGACATTGATCAATTGAAAAGCCTCGTCCGAGCCAGGGCCGGGCAACAAACCAACATCCTGGCATTGCAAAACCTCATTACTGAACGGCTGGGCATTAATCCTGATACGATTGCCGGAAGCAAGGTCAATGTGCACGAGGCGCTGGCCATCGCGTTGACAGACGAGGGCAAAAACACGATGGAGAAAATCGGCCGCGTGCTGTTCCAAATGGGGCAGGAAGAGGAATACTCGCTGAATATAAACCAGCAGCGCGCGGAAGCCGACTCCATTTCCAGCCAGATCACGTCGGTGGTGCTCATCGGGACCGTCGTCATGGTGCTGATGTTCATTATCATCATCCTGCGGCGACTCGAAAAACTGCAACAGGTCGTCACCATCTGCGCCTGGACCGGCCAGGTAAAATACGAGGGCCAGTGGATTCGCCTGGACGAATACCTGCAACGCCAGTTCGGTCTTTCCGTTTCGCATGGTCTTTCCAAGGAGGCGGCGGAGAAAATGATTGCGGAGATGAAGGGATTCAACCGGCCGGGCGGTGAACGGCCGCCGGGTTGACCCGACGCCGTTTGAACAAATCATCGGGCTTGCATTCCAAGTAACTTGATGGTTACTTAATGGAATACATGGCCAGACCTGCAAAACCGAACGGCGCAGTGGCGGAGCGGAATCCCAAACGCACCCGCGAACGCATTTTGTCCGCCGCATTGCAGGAGTTCGCGGCGAACGGTTTTGCCGGCGCGCGCGTGGACGCGATTGCACGGCGCGCCGCCATCAACAAGCGGATGCTTTACCACTATTTCGGCGACAAGGAGCATTTGTTCCGCGAAGTGCTGCGCCGCAAAATCGCCGAGCGGCAGGCGTCGGCCGAGAGCTTGTCGGGCGACCCGGCGGAGAGCCTGCCATTTTGGTTCAAGCTCTCGTGCAAGGACGCGGACTGGGTTCGCCTGCTGGAATGGGAGGCGTTGCAGGAGGCGGACAACCAGTTGATTGACGGGAACAGCCGGCGGGCGCTGGCGACACGGGCACTGGGCCGCATCCGCCAACAGCAGGCGCTCGGCTATCTGGCCGGCGAATTTGAGCCGCGCCACCTTTTGCTGGCGATGCGGTCGCTGACGATGTTTCCGATGGCGTTCCCGCAGTTGACGCGGCTTATCATGGGCCGGCCGGTTTCCGATCCGCATTTTCAGAAGCAGCACGCGGAATTTTTGCGAAAATTTGCCGCCGCATTCCAGCCCGCGGGCAACCGCCGCAACAAAACCAATTTCGAAAATTGAAAATGGCATGAAAAATTCAACCCTGATTCCAGCGCTGGCAGTTGTCGCGACGATGTTGGTCAACGGCTGTTCGGGCGGCGCAAAAAAAGGCGCGGGTGGCACGGGTGCGCCGGTGCTTGTGGCGCAGGCGGTCGAAACCAATGTGCCGGTGCTGATCAATCCGCCGCCAGTCGGCCACGTGATGCCATATTCGACGGTGACGATCCGCCCGCAAGTCGGCGGCGTCATCAGCCAGGTGCATTTTCAGGAAGGTCAGGAAGTCAAGAAAGACGACCTGCTGTTCACGATTGACCCGCGACCGATGCAGGCGGCGCTGGACGCGGCGCGGGCGGCGCGGGCGCGCGACCAGGCGCAGTTGGAAAACGCAAAGATTCAATTCAACCGCGAACAAAAACTGTTCGATCAAAAGCTCGTTTCGCAGGACGAATTCGACACGAGCAAAGCGGGCCTCGATGCGTTGATTGGCACGGTCGCCGCCGACCAGGCGGCGGTCACGAACGCCGAACTGAATCTGGGGTTCACCGGGATTCGCGCGCCGTTTGACGGCCGGACGGGCAGCCTGCAGTTTCACGAAGGCAACGTCGTCAAGGCCCCGGATGACACGTTGCTGACCATCAATCAGATTCATCCGATCTACGTCGCGTTCGGTGTCCTGGAGCAATATCTGCCGGTGATCAAAAGGGAGATGCGCGATAAAACCCTGAAAGTGCAGGCGACCTTTGAAAACATGGACGCGCCGCCGCAGGGCGAGTTGACGTTCATTGACAATAGCGTTGATCCGACGACCGGTCAGATTCAACTGCGCGCCACGTTCCCGAACGAGGACGGCACATTGTGGCCGGGACAGTTTGTGCAGGTGGTGCTGACGCTGTCGGATCTGACGAACGCCATCGTCGTGCCGTCGCAGGCGGTGCAGACGGGACAAAATGGCCAGTTTGTTTACGTCGTGAATCCGGATCAGATTGCCGAGGAGCGTCCGATAACAATTGGCATTACGTATCAAGGCGAAACCGTGGTGCAAAGCGGATTGAAGGCCGGCGAAACGGTGGTAACCGACGGCCAGTTGCGTCTGGCACCTGGCACCAAGGTCAACATCAAGAGCGCCATTTCGTCCACCAATGCGCCGGGCACCGCGTCCACCAACGCGCCATGAACGTTCCCGAACTGTTCATCCGCCGCCCGGTGATGACCACGCTGGTCATGTCGGGCATTTTGTTGTTCGGGCTTATCGGCTACCGCCTCCTGCCGGTGAGCGATCTGCCCAGTGTGGATTATCCGACCATCCAGGTCTCGGCGAGCCTGCCCGGCGCGAACCCGGATACCATGGCGTCTTCCGTGGCCACCCCGCTGGAAAAGCAGTTCTCGATCATCGCCGGCGTGGACTCCATGTCGTCGGTCAGCTCGCTGGGCAGTGTGCAAATCACCATCCAGTTCACGCTGGATCGCAGCATTGACGCGGCGGCGCAGGACGTGCAGGCGGCCATCGCGCGGGCGGCGCGGCAACTGCCGCCGAACATGCCCACGCCGCCCACCTACCAGAAGGTCAACCCCGCGGATTCACCGATTCTTTATCTCGCCTTGTCGTCCCCCACGCTGCCGCTTTCGACAGTGGACGATTATGCCGAGACGATGCTGGCGCAGCGCATTTCGATGATCACCGGTGTCGCCCAGGTGTCGGTCTTTGGCTCGCAGCAATACGCCGTGCGCGTGCAGGTGGATCCGAACAAACTGGCGGCCTACGGCATCGGCATTGACGAAGTCGAGTCGGCGGTGGAACAGGGCAACGTGGACCAGCCGACCGGCACGCTTTACGGCCGGCACCAGGCATTCACCGTGCAGGCCACGGGCCAGCTCCAGAAGGCGGCGGACTACCGGCCGCTCATCGTCGCCTATCGCAATGGCAATCCGGTGCGCCTGCAGGAGTTGGGGCGGGTGATTGACAGCGTGCAAAACGACAAGGTGGCAAGCTGGTTCAACAACACGCGCGCCATCGTCCTGGCCATTCAACGCCAGCCCGGCGCGAACACGGTCGCCGTGGTGGACAGCATCACCCGGTTGCTGCCGCAGTTCCGCAATCAAATCCCGGCGGTCGTGCATATTGACGTCCTTTTCGACCGCTCGCAGTCCATTCGCGATTCGGTCGCGGATGTCAAGCACACGCTCTTCATCGCCGTCTGTCTCGTAATCCTGGTCATCTTCCTCTTTCTGCGGAACCTCTCGGCCACGCTCATTCCCAGCCTGGCATTGCCGATGTCCATCATTGGCACGTTCGCGGCCATGTCGCTCCTCGGTTACAGCCTCGACAACCTTTCGCTCATGGCGCTGACGCTGTGCGTCGGATTCGTCGTGGACGACGCCATCGTCATGCTCGAAAACATCGTGCGCCACATGGAAAATGGCGAGCCGCCGATGGAGGCCGCGTTGAACGGTTCCCGGGAAATCGGTTTCACCATCATTTCCATGACGCTGTCGCTGTCGGCGGTGTTCATTCCGGTGCTGTTCATGGGCGGCCTGCTGGGGCGACTGCTGCACGAATTTGCCGTGACGATTGTGGTCGCGGTGCTGGTGTCCGGGTTCGTTTCGCTGACGTTGACGCCGATGTTATGCAGCCGGTTCATCCGCCCGGCGCACGGAAAAAAACACGGACGGCTCTACAACGCCTTCGAGCGCTTCTTCGACGGAATGCGCAGCGCCTACGACCGCAGTTTGCAGGCGGTCATGCGCCACCGGTTCGCGACGCTCAATGTGTCGCTGGCCGTGCTGGTGGCGACCCTGGCCCTGTTTGTCGTGATCCCCAAGGGTTTTTTCCCCGACGACGACACCGGCCAGGTTTTCGGCATTACGGAGGCGGCGCAGGGCATTTCCTTCGATGCGATGCGCGAGCACCAGATCGCTGTGGCGAAAATCGCCGCCGCCGACCCGAACGTGGCGGCCTTCATGTCGTCCGTTGGCGGTGGCAGCGCAAACAACGGCCGCATTTTCATGCGTTTGAAACCGCGTTCCGAACGCAAGTTAAACGCGAACCAGATCATTCAGGAACTCCGCCCGAAATTCGCCCAGATTCCGGGCATCAACGTGTATCTGCAAAACCCGCCGCTCATCCGCGTCGGTGGCATGTTGACCAAGGCGTTGTATCAATTCAGTTTGCAGGACACCGACACGAAGGAGCTTTACCATTGGTCGCCGATTCTGATGAACAAAATAGCCGCGATAACCAATGTTTTTCAGGACGTGACCAGTGACCTGCTTGTCGCCAATCCGCAGGTGATGGTCGAAATTGACCGCGACAAGGCCTCCACGCTCGGCGTCACGGCCGGCCAGATCGAAAACGCGCTCTACGACGCCTACGGCGAACGCCAGTCCTCCACCATTTACACCGACATCAACGAATACTGGGTCATCCTCGAAGTCGAACCGCAGTTTCAGCGCGATCCGGATGCGCTCGGGCAACTCTACATTAGCAGTTCGGTCACCGATTCCAACAACGTTCCGAAGCTTGTTCCGCTTAGCGCCGTTGCCCGGCTCACGCGCAACCTCGGGCCGATGAGCATTTCCCACGTCGGCCAGTTGCCGTCTGTCACTATCTCCTTCAACCTCGTGCCCGGGGTTTCCCTCGGCACCGCCGTCGAACAGGTGCAAAAACTTCAGACCGAACTGCATCTGCCGGCGACCATCAGCGCCAGCTTCCAAGGCTCGGCGCAGGTTTTCCAGTCCTCCTCGCAGGGACTCATGATGTTGCTCATCATGGCCATTCTCGTCATCTACATCATCCTGGGGATCCTTTATGAAAGCTTCATCCATCCCATCACGATTTTGTCCGGCCTGCCGTCGGCGGGCTTCGGCGCGCTGATCACGTTGATTCTGTTCCGCCTGGATTTGAACATCTACGGCTTTGTGGGCCTCATCATGCTCGTTGGCATCGTGAAGAAAAACGCCATCATGATG
>PMOA01000045.1:0-146 GCA_003161635.1 Limisphaerales bacterium | reverse complement strand
CGCTCTACATCACGCCGGTGATTTATATTTACCTGGAATCGTTCCACCAATGGTTTCTGCGCAAACGCGCCGCCCGACACCCGATTCAAAAAGGAATCCAGCCGGCGGCAGCGTGATTCCAGGCAGGAGACGAGGTAACGAGTCTC
>PMOA01000029.1 GCA_003161635.1 Limisphaerales bacterium | reverse complement strand
TCCCAGCCGATGATCCACGCGACGAGCTCGCCGAGCGTCGCGTACGCGTAGGTGTACGCGCTGCCGGCCTGCGGAATCATCGCCGCCAGCTCCGCGTAGCACAGGCCCGCCAGCGCGCAGGCCGCGCCGGAACGAACGGCAAGAATCAGCCGAGTGGACAATCCGCGCCAAACAATTCGCGCCCGGCAAAGCCGAAAACGCTTGGGGAATTGACTGGAAAACAATGCTTCAGAAAAACCCCGGCCCGGTCATTTCCCAGGAGTCAATAGCCGAAACCGGGAGTCACTGCTGGAGAATTTGCACGCGATAAAAGCGAGGACCGGGCAAGACGGGGCAGGTGTCCCTCAACGGCGGCCCAACTGAATTGGTCGAAAGCGAAATCCAATTCACGCAATTCGTCGAGCATTGCAGGACGTAACTCACGTTGGTGACAGTCCACCACCAATTTGGCATCACCAACCTGGTCCAGCGGAGGCACGCCGGTTACCATCGGCAATCAAAATATTGTGACCAAAGCGTTGAATTGGAATGCGCAATTTTACCGCCTGAAAAAGTAACGGATACACTGGTTGACTTATTCGCGGGCGAACACCAGCGTGGTTTTGTCGTCCTTGATCGTCAGTCGCGTGCCGTCAATCTGGCCGGGCATGGATTGTTTTTGGCCGCCGCTGCTGAGCGACAATTCGTAATCAGCCCCGTCACCTTTCCATTTACCCTGCCACGTGGCGGTTTCGGTGGTCGGCGGCTGCCCGGGCTGTGTTTTAAGATGAGGCAGATTTTTCAGGAACGCCTGGCCATCGGCGCCGGCGACGAAGGCGGTCTTCGCATACGACTGCGTCACCCATGCGCGCAGCGTCCGCATTTCGCGCGACGAAATGACCGGTCGCGTCTCCAGCAGCCGGCTCGTGGTCGCGGCGATGTTGAAATCCCAACGGCCGATGATTTTTTCCGGACCATATTTCGCCGACTGGCCGGTTTGCAAATAGGCGCACAGGTCGTCAAAATTGTCCTGGACAATGCCCCGGACCAGGTTGGCCGTCTCCTGGTTTCCCCAAATGGATTTGAACTGGTCGTTGTCGAGCAATTGCCGGATGGGCGCGTGTTGCTTCCACGCATTTTGAAACTCGGTGTTCTGGCCGAGCTGTTTGAAATCATCGCGTTCGGTCAGCGAAATAAACATCGGATAATCCGCCAGCCGGTCGCGCAACTGCGGGTTTTGATAGAGCAGTCCGGCGAGATCGGCATTCTTGAAATAACTGTCCGGCATCGGGTCAATGGCGCGCGCAATCTGGGCGAACCCGGTAGCTTCCGAATCATGCCCCATTCGGTTCAGCAGTTTGACCAGCCTGCCTTCGTCGTCGGACGTGGCGACTTGCGCTGTCCAGTAGCTCAAATCGAAAATGATGAACGAGATCAGCACGAGATAGGCGAGGCCGTTCATCAGGCCGAGACCGAGGCCGAGCCGGGCATTCAGCCGGTTCCACCGGATCAATTTCATGTTGTCTTCTTTGTATTTGAAATAAACTTCCACCTTGCGATGCACAAAAAACCCCGCCGATTTGAACGGAATCAACAAAATCCAAAACACGATCAACGGTGACACCAGCCAGATGACGGTCGGGTCATGAATGCCCACGTGCGGCAGCATCGGCTTGACGTATCTGGTGAGCGGCCCGGCCAGCAACGCGGAAATAATAATGCCGGCCAGCGAGAACGAGACGCGGATCGCGCCCTGCCGGAAGCCGAGGGCGGCCAGCGACGCCAGCAGAACCAAAGCGAGAATCCAAATGGTCATACCCATAAATAAAAACCATTTGGCGAAAAAAGCACGCTAAAATTTACCCCCCCCCAGCCTGGGAGCGCCGGCGCTCCCAGGATTCCGCGTTGAAACCGGGCAGGGGATGAAGCAAATTGCGCGTAGTGAAGATTTCCGTCGTTGTTCCAGCCTTTAACGAGGAGCGGTTGCTCGGCGAATCGCTGGTGCAAATCAAATCAGCGGCCAATGCGTTCGCGCAACGCGGCTGGGATTTTGAATTGATTGTGTGCGACAACAATTCCACCGACCGCACGGCCGAAATCGCGCGAGCGGCGGGCGCAACCGTCGTGTTCGAGCCGGTCAATCAAATCGCCCGCGCCCGGAATTCCGGCGCGGCGGCGGCCACCGGCGACTGGCTGATTTTTGTGGACGCGGATTCGCGTCCGAATGCCGGACTGTTTGCCGAAGTTGCGGGGCAAATCAGTTCCGGCCGCTGTCTGGCCGGCGGGGTGACGGTCCGGATGGATGAGAAACATCTGGCTGCCGGGTTCGCCACGTGGCTTTGGAACTGCGCCAGCCGGATGGGGCGGTTGCTCGCCGGCTCATTTATTTTTTGCGAAACGGCGGCGTTCCGAAAAATCGGCGGTTTCAGCAACGAATTATTCGCGGCGGAGGAATTGGAGTTGAGCCGGCGGCTGCGGCGGCTGGCGCGGGAAACGAACCGGAAAATTGTAATTTTGCACCATCATCCGCTGATAACTTCCGCGCGGAAGATGCGGCTTTACACGATGCGGGATCACCTCAAATTGCTGGTACGCGTACTCTTCAATCGCCGTGCCCTGACCCGCCGCGAATCCTGCACCTTGTGGTATGACGGGCGGAGATGACAACACCGGGCAATCTTTTCGGACATTGGACGCTTAGCTTGCATGCCATGCTGCCCAGGCTGCCAGAAGTAAAAACTATTATCAATGGTCAGGACCCCTTGTCCGGCGGCAGTTTTTCTTTGGAGAGATTTTTTCCTTAATCTTCCGCTCATTTGCTTTCCTGATGGAATGGGAGTCCCGCGGTGTAGAGCTTCAACTCGCCGTTGAGTTGCTCCACCAAGTCTGATTGCCCCGCCGCCCGCGCCAGGGCCATCGCCTTTTGGGCACTCCGCTGGGCGTCGCTGAATCGCCCGGCCTTGGCATAGGCGGCGGCGAGCGTGCGGAGAATGATCGGGTTCTCTCCACCGGCAAGCTGATTTGCCTGTTGGGCCAGTTCCACGGCCTGGTGACCGTTGCGCAGCGACGCCTGCAGAGCAGTCGCCAACACCCAGGCCAGATTGTTTTGGGCTTCCGCGTTGTCGGATTTGATTTGCAGCGCCTTTTGGTAATGGGTGATCGCTTCGTCCACGCTGCCCTTTTTGAGCAGAGCGTTGCCAAGTGTGTAGCAGGCTTCCGCGTTATCAGGTTTAATTTGCAGGGTTTTTTAGAAATGGGGGATCGCTTCGTCCACTCTTCCCTTTTGGAGCAGCGCGTTGCTGAGGTTCTTGTGGGCTTCCGCAAAGTCGGGTTTGATTTGCAGGGCCTTTTGG
>PMOA01000155.1 GCA_003161635.1 Limisphaerales bacterium | reverse complement strand
AAAGCAAACCCGACCCGGGGAAACGCCGCTTGAGCCGTTCAATCTAGGTTCGCAAGTCGCGCTTAAATTTTGCGGCCTCATCAGGGAATATATCGGGGTAGGTGGTGGTGCCGAACAGGGGCAGCAGACCATCCAGGCGCACTTTGGCCAGGAATTGCATCATGCGCCGACGTGAAGCCCGGCTAAAACCATGAATCTGACCCCGCTTCTTTTGCTGCATTGAATTTTCGGGAATGATTTTGTGATGTCCCTGCCTGATCGCCTTGATCAAACCGGCACCGACCCACACCTCGATCCTTCCTTCATCGTAGGGGTTGAAGACATCCCGCGAGGAGATATGGCTATTTAACAAGCCCGGCGCCGTGNNCACCGGCACAGCGCCAGCGTCTTCGGTCGTCGAACGGCGATAGATGACCTTGCCGGGGTAGTCCGACGAATCCAGCTTGTTAGGACGGTACTTGAGGTCCGGGTTGAGCTGATAAATCAGCTTGCCATCACTCGTCATGGAAAGTGACGGACTCATTGTGCGTCCTCCTGTGAAGTCGCCGATGAATTTACGATGGCAAGAATTGCCGCCTTGAGCGGGCAGGGGAGATGATTCCAAGCCGTGACTATTTTCACCAAGTCAGAATCTTGGTGCGTTCCCAAGTGCGTCAGAGCAGGGTTTTCTCTGTCTTTATTGGTGCTTTCGCTAGATTCAAGTCCTAGCCGGGGTACCACTTTTAAGAATCGAGATTTCGAGTGGAGCAACGGTTTAATTGGCAGAGCAGCCCCGAAAGCTTTCGGGGTTGGTTCCAGGTTCAAGTCCTGGCCGGGGTACCACTTCTCCTTTTTTGACCAAAGCAATCACCCCTCCATTTGACAGGCTAGGCAGAAGGCCGGAACTGGGACATTATTAAGCCAAATCATCAACAACTTCATGCCATATCCAACCCAATCCAAGCTTCCATTCCTGTCCCTGTTCCCGAACCTTGTCCGCGTTTGCGCCGCAACTATCGCCGCTGTCATTCCATTTTTGATTGCTGGTTGCGCGAGCTATAAAGCCGCGACTGCGCCGGCCATGACCGGGGCTTTGCCGTTTTACCTGGGCGCGGACATTTCCGCGCTGGCCACGATTGAACAGCGCGGCGGGGTTTACCTGGATGGTGACCAGCCGGGCGATGCGCTGGCCATTTTCATGAAGCACGGCTGGACCTGTTTTCGGTTGCGCATCTGGGTGGATCCGACCAATGGCGTGAACGGGCTGGACTACACCACGAAACTGGCCAGGCGCATCAAGGACGCCGGCGGCACGTTCATGCTCGATTTCCACTATTCCGACTTGTGGGCCGATCCGCAGAAGCAGAACAAACCCGCCGCCTGGGCCAACCTCGATTTTGACGCGCTCGTCAAACAAACCCGGGCCTATACCGCGTCGGTCGTCAAGACGCTGAAGGACGCCGGAGCGACCCCGGACTTTGTGCAGGTCGGCAACGAAATCACCGGCGGCATGTTGTGGCCTGATGGGCAGGTGAAGGTCCCGCTCTCCACCGTCAAGGTGTTCGAAGGTGATGTGACCGTGATGGCGCCACCGGAGCCTTACAACGACGCGAAACAGTGGGACCATCTCATCCGCCTGCTCAAGGCCGATATTGACGGCGTCCGCTCGGTCACCCCGCCCGCAGACCGGGTGCGCATCATCATTCACATTGATTGCGGTGGCGACTGGCCGGTGACCTGTTGGTATTTCGATCATCTCACCAAAGCCGGAGTTGATTACGACGTGATTGGCCAGAGTTATTATCCGCACTGGCATGGCTCGCTCGAAAATGTCCGTGACAATCTTCGCGAGACCACCCGGCGTTACGGCAAGGACGTGATGATTGTGGAAACCGGCTATCCTTCCCGCGACACCCGCCTTTCTTCCGCCGCCGCCAAATACATGATCTGGCCGCAGACACCCGCCGGACAAAGGCAGTTTCTGGCTGACCTCATCCAGACGGTCAAGGAAGGTGGCGGCATCGGCGTCAACTACTGGCATCCGGAGGCGACTTACATTCCGGGAAACACCAACCGCTGGAGAGGGCCTGATGCCAATTCGCTCTTTGATGCCAAAGGCCATCCGTTGCCGGCGATGAATGTATTTGGTCTGCAGCCGGAAACGACCAATTCGATTCCATGATGGATGGAGAAATCTCTCTTTCTAAAGGCGCGTTGTTTCTGGAGTGCGGCTTGTCCCAAGCCGCAGCACTACCGAATGCAGCAGCCGGCTGGGGGAGTTTCGTGAATCGTTCTCTGCGCGAGTGGCTGCTGCGAGTTGAGACAACTCGCGCTCCGGGGGCAGTGCGCCCTGCCGTCCCGCCCGGCGGGACGGGATACCCAACCGAGGATACTGCCAGCGAACCGTCACGCGGGAATCGGAGCGCCGATTTCCAAATCGGCGTTTTCCGTGGATTTGAATGCGTAACAAGTGCCGGGTCGGAGACCGGCGCTCCATTTCATGGTGCAGAATCCGGTTCGAACAAATATGCTGACGCCATGCGCGCGGCATTTTTGGCCTGGATCCGGCTCGTTCTGGCCGGTGGCAGTTTGATATTGGGCGCAGGGTTGGCGACGCAAACGGCAGCGGCAGATGAGGTCCCGACCAACCAGCCGGCATTCGACGTTACCAATGTGCTGCAAATTTCCCGCCTGAATTCAGCCGACCCCAAAGCCAGCCATGCCATCCGTTTGGAAGGGACCGTCTGGTGGGCAAATGCAGCGCAGGGACGGTTCGTTTTGAAGGATGAATCCGGGGCGGCGGAATTGGAAATGGACCTGGCCGGCCAGCCGGTCCAACCGGGACAACGGGTGCGCGTGGAGGGCAACGGCACGATCGCCCGAAGAGGGGCCGGCTTCAGGCTCGGCGCCAAGGGGTCGGTGGTGGACAACAACGGCATCCATGGAATGACCGAGAAATCCGGAGCGGTTTATCTGAAGCCCGGCCGGCATCCCATCCGGGTGGATTGGTTCAACGGCGTTGAAAAATACGGGCTGGAGGTGGATTACGAAGGCCCGGGCCTGCTGCGGCAGAAAATTCCCGACGCCGCACTCTTCCGGATGCAAACGGACGCAGCGGGTGGAACCAGCAATCTCGCGAACGGACTGGATTATCGTTGTTATGAAGCCACGGGGGAAGTCCTGCCTGATTTCAGCCAACTGACGGCGATTAAAACCGGGACGGTCTCCAACTTTGATCTGGGCGTCATCGCCCGTCCGGAGCATGTGGGGATGCAATTCACCGGTTACCTCGAAGTTCCCCGGGATGGTCTGTACACGTTTTACACCACATCGGACGACGGCAGTGAATTATTCGTTGGCGAACCATCGTTGCGGTTGGAAGTGATCGGACGGGCGGAATTTCCCGAACCGCGGCAAATCGTCATTGGCCAGACCTTGCGCGAAGGCGAGGATGGCCAATGGGCGGTAATGGAGGGGAAGGTGACGTTTGTGAACGAACAGCCGGACGGGGTGAAGCTGGAACTGAGTGCCGGGGCCGACCGGATGCGGGTGGAGATTGCGGACGGTTCGCAATTGCCCTCAACGCCGCTTTTGAACAGCGGGATTCGCGCCGTGGGATTTTGCCAGAGCGCCGACACCGCCGACGGACAAAAAGTTCCCGGCGTTCTGTTGGTGCCGGGCGGCAAGGAGATTGAGCTGATGGAAGCGCACCGGGAGGCGGTCGAAAACATGAGCACCAATGCGGGGGCGCTGCCGGTGCTGACCACGGCCAGCGAAGTGCACCGGTTGAAGCGGGAGGAAGCGCAACGCGGATACCCGGTCAAAATCCGGGGCGTGGTCACCTGTGTGTTGCCGGAACGCCAGGCCTTCGTCATCCAGGATTCCACCCGCGGGCTTTACGTGGAGGACCACTCCGAAATCCGGTCCGGCCCGCCGCAAATCGGGGAATTCATGGAGGTGGAAGGGGTGACGGACCCGAGTTTGTTTGCGCCGATCGTGCATGCGCAACGGTTGCGCAATCTGGGCGAGGGACATCTGCCGACACCGGTCTATCCGACCTGGGACCAGTTGTTGAACGGGAGTCTGGACGCCCAGTATGTGGAAATCCAGGGCATCATCACGGCGGTGCAAGTTGATGGGGTGACCCTGCTCACGCAGGGGGGCCGGATCAAGCTGGCTTTGCGGGTGACCGGCCTGAAACCTGAAACGCTGGAACATTATGAAGACGCTCTGGTTCGCCTGCGGGGATGTTTGTTAGCCTCGTGGGATTATGTGACCCACGAAGTGAAGGTGGGCGAAATCCGGATTTACGGAGCGGACATTTCGGTGGACCAGCCGGCACCGGCGGATCTGTTCGCCATCCCCCGGAAGACAGCGGCGGAATTATTGTTGTTTGATCCGCAGGCGAGTGTGTTTCAGCGCGTAAAAGTGTCCGGGCAGATTGTTCACGTGCGGAACACGGAATATTACATGACGGACGGACGGAATGGGCTGCGGTTCATCACCAAAAAACCGGAACAATTGGAGACGGGTGATCTGGTGGAGGTGGTGGGCTTTCCGGAATTGAGCGGCGCGTCGCCCGTATTGCGCGAGGCGGTGGCGCGCAAAACCAGCCAGGGCGCAATACCCGAGGCGAAAAATCTGCCGGCGGACAATATGATCCAGTCGGATTATGACGCGACTCGCGTGCGGGTGAAGGGCGTGCTGGTGAGCGTGAGAGGGACACAGATGGAGCAGATACTGGAAATCCAGAACGGGGTGCGGACCTTTGTGGCGCGGCTGGACACCACGAACGGGTCGGTTGAATCGTTGCCGGTGGGCAGCCAGTTGGAATTGACGGGAGTGTATTCGGGCCAGGGTGGGAACCGGGCGGTGGGGCAGGACATATCATCCTTTGAATTGCTGCTCAATTCGCCAGCGGACATCAAGGTGCTGGCGCGGCCGCCGTGGTGGACGTTGGAACGGTTGTTGATCGGCATGGGCGCGCTGGCGTGCGTGCTGGCCGTGACGGTGCTCTGGATCACCCAGCTCCACCGCAAAGTCGAGGCCCGCACGGCTGAACTCGAAGTCCAAATCCAGGAACGCCAGCGCGTCGAACATCAGCGGGCGATGGAGCAGGAACGGGCGCGCATCGCCCAGGACTTGCACGACGAACTCGGGTCGGGCATCACCGAAATCAGCATGCTGGTCACCGTGGCGGGTTCGGGGTCCGGCGCTGACAACGGGCCGGGCCGGCACCTGGAAGAGATTGGCGACCGGGCGCGGCAGATGGTCACGGCGCTGGACGAAATCGTCTGGGCCATGAACCCTAAACACGATTCCCTGATGTCGCTGGTGAGTTATTCCTGCCTGTACGCGGACCGTTTCCTGAAACTGGCAAACATTGCCTGCCAGTTGAAAGGGGCGGTTGACCTGCCCGACCGCGCGGTGTCGTCGGTCCACCGACATGAGTTTTTCCTGGCGTTCAAGGAGGCGCTGACCAATGTGGCGCGCCACTCCGGCGCCACTGAAGTCCGCCTGGGGGTGCGGCTGATTGGCAACCGATTGCGGTTGTCCATTGCCGACAACGGGAGGGGACTGGCGGCTGACGCCGCCGGGCAGGGCGGTGACGGACTGGTCAACATGCGGGCGCGGCTGGAGAAGATGGGCGGGCGGTTTGAAATCGCCAGCCAGTCCGGCCGCGGCACCACGGTGCGGTTTTACATGCCCTTGAATTGAGAATTTATGATCCGGGTCGCCATCGTCGAAGACAGCAAGACCATCCGGGAAAGCCTGACGCACTTTGTGCAGACCGACCCGGAGTGCTGTTGCGTCTTCGCCTGCGCGACGGCGGAGGAGGCGCTGGTGGGGATTCCCAAGCACCAGCCGGAGGTCGTGCTGATGGACATCCAACTGCCAAAGCTGTCCGGCATCGAGTGCACCGCCCAGATAAAAAAAATGCTGCCGGCGGTCCAAATCATCATGGTGACGGTGTATGAGGACACCGAACGGATATCCGCGGCGTTGCGCGCGGGCGCGTGCGGCTACCTGCTGAAGCGCTGCACGCCCGCAGAACTTATTTCCGCCGTCCGCGAGGCCCGGATGGGCGGCGTGCCGATGCCCCGCGAAATCGCACGCAAGGTCATTGCTTCGTTCCAGCAGCCGCTCACGGTTGCGGCGGCGATGGATGAACTCAGGCCCAGCGAACGGAAAATCCTCGAGTTGCTGGCGATGGGACTCGCCAACAAGGAGATTGCCGACCGTCTGGGTTTGAGCACCGGGACGGTGCGCTGGCACCTGGAAAACATTTATAGCAAACTGCATGTTCATTCGCGCACGGAAGCGGTGTTAAAGTTCCGCTCAACGAAATCTGCATAAGTAATTTCCTGCCGGTAAGTCATGTTTTTGATCTTGAAGGCTGTGATTACGCTTATTTACAGGGGTTTTTAGGCAAAAGGGCATGGGCTCAGACCTGACATTTGTCAGGCTAGGCAAAGGCGGAAAGGTAGGCGAGTATTATTGCAGGCATACACTATATGATTTCAAAACGCCGTCCGACGCATCTTGGCGACCCGTTGCGAGCATTCCGGGGTTTCACCTTGATTGAATTACTGGTGGTGATTGCCATTATTGCCATTCTGGCGGCTTTGTTGCTACCGGCGCTTGCCAGAGCGAAGAACAGAGCAAGGCGTATTCAATGCGTGGCAAACCTCAAACAGTGGGGAATGTGTTTTCATATGTATGCCGGTGACAACGATGACAGCATGCCGGCGGGTTTTTTTGATTCTAACGGGATGTGGATGTATGCGATGCAGTCATATATCCCCGACTCCAAATTAGGCGGGGACATATGTTTTTGCCCAATGGCAAAAGACATCACGCGAGACACACTTCCAGATCCTTGGGTGACAACTGGCACCACTTTTTTGGCATGGGGAATAATGGGCCAAGGTACTTATCCCATCGAGCAGGCTGCTTTTCCAAATGGCACTGGCGGCGCGGTTTGGGGCCGTCCCGGAATGGCTGGCAGTTATGGAGTTAACGCTTGGATGTCCAATCCACCGGATTCGGTCTTCAGTGCTGGTGATACTACGCGTATAGGATATTGGCGGAAATTGACAGCGGCTGGCAGGTTCGCGGGTGCACCATTGTTCGCTGATTGCGTGTGGTCGGGAGCTACCCCGGCGCCAGCCGATACGATGCCCACCGCTTCAGGTTTCTGTGATAAGTTTGCCCCCATGCCGTCTTTTTGTATTCCCAGACATACCGGTAGAAATCCTCTCAACATGGCATTCGTTGACGGGTCGGTTAGTCCCGTAGGGTTGAGACAACTTTGGGAGTTGCCTTGGAGCGTTAATTACGACACTAGTAAAGTGACGACTCTCGTGCCGGCTTGGTTAAAAGCTTACAATTAAAACAATGGCCATCTGAATTTCCAATGGTTGTAACATTCCTTTTATTGCACCAAGCAGGTTATAAATAACCCAAATAAACCCAAACCCATAAAACCATGAAAAAAATAGTCTCAATCATAACTGTTCTTTTCGGCGTCCTTTTTGGCGCGCTCCCGCTGGCATCGGCGGCAACCATTTACACCGAAAATTGGGGCAGCCCGAACACGACGGTCCAGACAGCCAATACTCTTGGACTGGTTGGCTGGACGGTTATTGCCAACCGGCAGGGCGGGGTTGGTCCTTATTACGGCATCTACCTCGCTGCGGGCGCGAACGACCCCGCCCTCGGTTTAGGATTGCCTGTGAACACGGTTTATCTGACCGGTTTGTCCGGGGCCAGCACCAATCAGCTTGGTGGTCCGGCGATGCTTTACACAACCGATACCGCCGGCGCTGGCAGCGCCGGCAATTCCGCCTTTGCTGATATTAATCCGACGTTATACACCAATTTGACTTTTAACGTGGAAATCCGCGTTGATGGCGGAAATTGTCCCAACTATTTTGCCGTTCAAGTGGGAGGGTCATGGTATGTATGCACCAACAATCCGTTCCCGACCGTCAACGCCGGCAATTACCCCGTCTTTACCAATTGGAGCATGGTTTACACCAACTCGGCCAACGCCTGGTATAGTCTGACGCAAGGCGCAACCAGCGTGACCGTGAGTGGGCCGGCGACGCCCAATTTTTCTTCGCTGATCACCGGTATCGGCATTGTTGAGGCCACCAATACTGCCCCCGGCGGCAATAACGGATTTAATTATAACGAGATTGTCATTAATCAGGGTCCGGGTGACTTTCCGTCGAGCCCGCCGGTCCTGGCGGCGGCGGCGGTCACCCCCCAATACGTGTATGCCGGCGGCGGCGCGTCATTTTTGCCGTCGTTTTCGGGCGCCCCGACTTTGGTTTATGCATGGAAGACCAACGGTGTCAACGTGGCCGGAGCCAGATTTCTCGGCGCGAACACCACCTCGTTGAACATCACCAATGCCAGCACCAACGACGCACTTTGGACTTACTCGGTGGCGGTGACCAACTTTTTTGGCAAGGCCACGAACGACGGCTTGGTTTTGAATGTCAGCACTGTGCCTGCGGGTCTTTTGTATGCGGAAACATTCCCTTATGTGGGACCTAACGGCAACCTGCCGATTACCGGCGCTGGATGGGTAAGCTCAGCGTCTGGCACCACGGCCGTCGGCATTTACCAGGACACCCCCGGTAAAGGTGATGTCTTTTCCTATTCACCGGCCGCCACAACCAACGTTTACTATACGACCACCACCAATGACACCGGCCTGTCCGGATTGCCGTTTGCAGCCATCAATCCCGCCAGTTTTCCTGCCATAACTTTGCAAGCCGGTTTCGTCCCGGGGAATGGAGCAGGCCAGGTTCCCGGAGCGATCACTGTTTATTGGGCGGTGGCGATGAATGGAACGTGGTATGCCTCCGCGCAACCCGTACAGATCACTCTCACAGCGTTAAGCCCTTATCTAAACTACCAACTAGGGTTTAATCCGGCGGCAACGAATTGGAATAACCTGACAATTACAAGCACTGGCGGAATAATCGGCAGTCAAGCCTCAGGCGCTTTGGCTGGCAACATCACCGGCGCAGGTTTGGTCATTGCTCACAATACTGCGAGTGGTTCAGACATGAATTTCCAGAATTTCGAAATTCTGACAAATCAATTTGTGGGGACGGCGCCATCTATTGGCACCGCCTTTCCTCTCAGCGTGGGGGTCGCTTCAGGAGGTGGCGCGAGCTTTGGCGTTTCTGCCACTGGGACACAGCCCTTCACTTACGGTTGGACGACCAACGGTGTGCCGGTTCAGAATGGGGGAAGAGTCTCCGGCGCAACCACCGCGACATTGACCATCGCAAATCTAAACAGCAACGACAACAATATGCAGATAGTCGCTTTTGTCACCAATTCTGCCGGCTTTGATGAAAGCGACAGTATTTATGGCGCCACCACATTGACGGTAACCAACCCGCCCGTTGGCCTGATTTATTCGGAACAGTTTCCTTTTGTCGGCCCGCTCGTAGCCAATTATCCGATTAGCAGTGTTGGCTGGGTGGAGGCGGTTCCCAGCGCTCCCAACGCTCTCTTCCAGACGACGGCTAATACAAGCGAAGGGGCGGTTTTTGCATATCTTGGAGTCCCGGGCACGACCGTGTATTACGCCACCACGGCCACTGACACCAACCAGGCTGGATTGCCGTTCCCGAACATCAATCTGGCGTCTTATCCGAGCCTGAACTTTTCAGCGGATATTGCGCCGAGCTTTGCCGCAAGCAATGTAACCGCGTATGCGGCGGTGCAGCTCAATGGCACCGATTGGTATGTCGCTGCCAGCGCTCTGGCGGTGCCAACGACTACTGACAGTCCAACCTACGCAAATTATACTCTGGCCTTTAATCCCGCCGCAGCGAATTGGAAAAACCTGACCGTAACCGGCTCGGGCGGATTGGTCGGGTCAACGGCGGCCAGCAAATTGAGCGGGGTGATGACGGGAGCCGGCTTGGTGTTCGTCACCATCGGGACTGGAGGAAATTTCAACTTCGATAATTTCCAGATTACGGGAACCGGTCTGGGTGGCATCAATGTTGGTCCGCTGACGGGCGGCAACATCAATCTGTCGTGGGTTGGAAACCCGGCGGTGAATCTGCAAAGCACAACGAACTTGATTGCGAATTGGCAGGATGTGCCTAATACCTTGGGGCTTTATTCGCTAACAGTGCCTGTCACCGGACCCCAGAAGTTCTTCCGGCTGGTTGAGCACTAAAAATACTCAGACTCTGAATTCGAAGAAGCTGCAAGCGGTCAAGGCCGCTTGCAGTCTTTTTTGATTTGTGTGTCCCCACATAATTGGGGAACAGGGTTTTTTATTATGACCGGATTTGACCTGCGGAAACAAGTGCTGACAGCGTGCCTTGCCATTCTTGCTTCGACGATTGCCGTTGCGGGCAGTCATACCATTACCATTACCAGCCCAAAGCCTCCGGTAACTGAAGGTTTCAAAATGGGCGAGGCGCGCAGCCCCGACGGCACCACGCTGACGCTGGATGGCAGCCGCCTGTTGCTCAACGGAAAACCGTGGACGCCCGTCATGGGCGAATTCCATTTCGCACGCTATCCGGAGAATGAGTGGCGCGAAGAATTGCTCAAGATGAAGGCGGGTGGCGTTGACATCGTGTCCACCTACGTTTTCTGGATTCATCATGAAGAGATTGAATGACAATTTGATTGGTCGGGATCACGAAACCTGCGCCGCTTCATTCAAACCTGCCAGGAAGGCGGTCTGAAAGCGTTTGTGCGCTGTGGTCCGTGGGACCATGGCGAGGTGCGAAATGGTGGTTTCCCGGATTGGCTTCTGAAAAAAGGCTGGAAAACACGCTCCAACGATACCAACTACCTTGACCAGGTAAAAATCTTCTATGACGAAATCGCCAAACAACTTGACGGATTGTTCTGGAAAAATGGCGGACCGGTCATTGGCATCCAGTTTGAAAATGAATACAAAGGTCCGGCCGAACATTTATTGACGCTCAAACGCATGGGCCGGGAAGCGGGACTCGACGCGCCGATCTTCACCCGGACCGGCTGGGATAAACCCTCGGGGCGCATGCCTTTCGGCGAATTGATTCCGCTCTACGGCGTCTATGCGGAAGGCTTTTGGGATCGGGAACTCACACCCATGCCGGCCGGCTATTGGAAAGGGTTTCATTTTTCCAATTTNNTGAACAATACCCGTATCTCACCTGCGAAATTGGCGGCGGCATGATGAACAGCTACCACCGGCGCATCCTTGTCAATCCCAAGGACGCCGAGTCCACCACGCTCATCAAGCTCGGTTCGGGCAGCTCCTTGCCCGGCTACTACATGTATCACGGCGGCGTGAATCCCGAAGGCAAACTGACCACCTTGATGGAATCGCAAGCCACGGGGAATTGGAACGACATGCCCGTTAAAAACTACGACTTTCAAGCGCCCTTGGGCCAATATGGTCAAATCCGCCAGCAATACCATCTCTTGCGATGCCTCCATCTTTTCCTCCATGAATGGGGTTCGGCTCTGGCCGGAATGCCGGCGACCATGCCGGACCAGCGTCCGCATGGGAAAAATGATTTTGACACCTTGCGCTGGAGCGTTCGTTCCGATGGAAAAAGCGGATTTGTTTTCGTGAATAATTACCAGCGCCTTCAGGACATGCCTCCGAAAAAAGACGTGCAGTTCGTGATCAATCTTCCTTCCGGTCCACTCGTCTTTCCGCAAAACCCGGTTACCATTCCGTCCGACGCCTGCCTTATCTGGCCGTTCAATCTCGATCTTGGCCAGGGCGTTCGGCTGGTTTGGGCCACAGTGCAGCCGCTGACCGCCATTGATGATGGCAATGTGCGCACCGTCTTTTTCTCGGAAACCGAAGGCGTTCCCGCGCAATTTGCCTTCGAAACAAACGGTCCAGCCGTCGAAGCTTTTACCGGTCATATCACGCACGGCGAAAACGTTAACCTTCTCCGCGACATTAAACCTGGCACAAAGGTCACGGCGAGGATGCGGTTGGCCGACGGCAGTTTCGTACAGATCGTTGTGCTTGACCAAAAAAGCTCCCTCGCTTTTTGGAAGGGAAACCTGCAGGGTCGCGACCGGGTATTTCTCACTAAAGCCAGCCTCGTTCTTGATGGAGACAGTTTGCGCCTGACCTCCACCGCCCCGGCTGACCTCAATATGGCCATTTATCCGGCCTCCGCTTCGCTCGCATGCAACGGCAGCGATCTCGCACGCAAAACCGACGGCGTCTTCCAGCGTTTCACTCCCGCTGCCCAGCGAGCAGTCAAATTCAAAGTCACCGATACAAGCCTGCAGACCGCCGGACCGCCGCGGGAAATTCCCATCGGCAAAATTCAGCAGCCCGTTGCGACTGCTCCTCTGGATTCGGACTTTGAAAAAGCGGCGGTTTGGCGCGTTAAAATCGCGGAAGGCGTTAACCTCGGCACCGATCCCATCCTTCGCCTTCATTACGTCGGCGATGTCGCGCGGGTGACTTTAAACGGAAAACTACTGACGGATGATTTCTACAACGGCAACGCCCTGGATGTCGGGCTGCGTCGGTACGCGCCGGATATCTTGACCGGTGACTTGCGCGTTGAAATTCTTCCGTTGCGCAAAGATGCCCCGATTTATCTGGCCAGGGAGGCCCGGCCTGATTTTGGCTGCCAGCAGAGCGTCATCTCGCTCAACGGCATCGAAATCATTCCCCGTTACCAAATTCAGATCGAGGCGCGGTAATCTTAATCAAACAATGCACAAAGTGCTGATTCAGAGGTTGAGAATGCGCCCGTTGCTAATCGGGTTGGCCGGTGTATTGTCCGTGGTGGGACAAACGCACGGCCAGGTGTTGCTTTATCGGGAGACGTTTCCATATCCAGGGCTGTCGGGTAATTTCTCCGTCAGTACAGTGGGCTGGGCCAACGATGTCCTGAACAATCCGGGTCGTCTTTATCAAGTTTCCGGAGGTGATGGAGCCATGGTTGCCTTTCAGAACGCCGCCCGAACGACCGCATTTTACACTTCCACGGTTCTCTCAGCGGCAACCGGAGCGACTTTCCCGAGCATCAATCCGGCGCTTTACTCGGGCATAACATTTTCTGCCGACATTGAGCCCTATCCGACGCCGGCGAATGTGACCGCGAGGTTTGCCGTGCAGATGAACGGTGGCAGTTGGTTTGTTTCCACGAATACCTTGCCGGTGCCCGGAACCGTTGGTCCTTTCGCCACCTATTCCAACGTATTCCATCCCACCGCTTCAAAATGGGATTCATTGTCCGTCAGCGGCAATGGAACCGGCAGCAGCGCCACCATCGGTCCTGTGGTCTCGAGCGATCTGACCGGCAATATTACCGGCGCCGGACTGGTCTTCACCCACACTGGGACTGGCGGAACGTTTAATTTTGACAATTTTCTCATTACCGCTGCCAACGTTGGCAATTTGGCGGTTGGTTCCATCTCGAACGGAATGGTTTCGCTTTCCTGGCCTGCCGCATTGAATGTTCGTCTTCAGAACTCGACGAATCTAAGCGCAGGTGCTTGGAACGCTTTTCCCGTGACCGCCGGACAAGGTTCAGCGATGATGCCGATGAACACCACGTCAACATTCTTCCGGCTGTCCGCGGTTCCCATCGGCGGATTGCAGGACGGTGATTTTGAGTCCGGCAACCTTGCGGCGCACTGGCAGAGTTCGGGAAATACCGCTGCGGCTTCTCTGTTGTCCGGCAACGCGTTCTCCGGTTCACTATGTTTGCAACAAAGCAATCCTGTTCCCTACCAGGTGCAAACGTATCAACTGGTCACCAATTTGCCCAACGGCTACTATAAACTGACGGCCATGGTCAAAAATAGTGGCGGCCAAAATGTTTGTTACATCAGTGGCAATGACCGGATGACCAGCCTGCCAATTTCCTCGCGATGGACCAACACCATTGTAAGGGGAATCAATGTCACCAATGGACAATGCCTGGTCAGCGTTTATTCCAATGACGGCACCGGCGGCAACTGGTGCAGGGTGGATTTGATTCAATTGATCAAGGACGACCTTCCCTACACCTTTTTGAAAGGCGGCGACATCTCCGAGCTGACCTATGTGGAGCAGGGTGGTGGCGTATTTTACGAGACGAATGGTGTGCCGATGGATTGTTTGCAGATTTTGAAGAATCACGGGTGTAACATCGTTCGGCTGCGCCTGTATAACGACCCGGGCAATCCCAATTTCTCTCCTTCGAACCTGCTGCCGCCGGGGATTCAAAGTCCCACGAACATTTTGGACCTGGCGGCGCGGGCAAAGGCAAAGGGACTTCAAATCGAACTGACCTTTTACTACAGCGACGGCTGGGACAACGTCAAACCGCACGACTGGGCAAATCTTTCGTTTCTCCAGCTCACCAACGCGGTGTACAACTTCACGACGAACTTCATGACGCTGATGAAAAACCAGGGCACAACCCCCGAATACGTTTCCCTTGGCAATGAGATCAACGGAGGGATTTTGACTCCCGATGGAAGCAGCAGCAACTGGCCGCAACTGGCCCAACTGCTCAAGATGGGCTACGCGGGGGTCAAGGCGGTTTCTCCCTCCACGCAGGTCATCCTGCACCTGAATTCCAATATTAGCTCAAATACCGTTGCCGGATTCTTCAATCAAGCCGTCAGTCATGGTGTCAATTGGGACATCATCGGGTGTTCGTATTACCCGTTCTGGAGCGGATTTACCGCCGAACAAGCCCGGGACCAGATTAATTCCTGGTATTCGACCTACAACAAACCGGTGCTGATCATGGAGACGGGGTACAACTGGGCTTCAAATCGATGCGACGGATACACCGGCCAATTGGCCAACAACGGGCCCGAACCGTTCCCCAGCACGCCCCTGGGCCAGAAGGAGTTCATGCTGAATTGTTTCAACGCCATAAAGATGGTCAACCAAGGCCATTGCATCGGGGATTTGTATTGGGACCCGATTTTCATCTGCGTGCCGGGTGAGGGGTGGGAGCTTGGACAACCGAACGTTGTGGATAACACCACCCTGTTTGACTTTACCGGCCATGCGCTGCCGGTCTTGGATGCCTTTTTCTACAATAACTGATATCCGTGAATACCATCAATCTGCGGTTGAAACGCACGCCAAGTCAGTCATCCAATGGCAATATTTTGGCAACGCCGCGGCTTTTTACTGATTTTAAAGGGATTTTCCCGAGCCTGACGTTTGTCAGGCTAGGCAAAATCCAATAAATCAGCGATAATTCAGCAACTAGTAGAAACCCATAATAACACCGTAATAACAAGCTATGAAACCCATGAAAATCATTATCTCAGTCACTTCAGTCCTCGCCGCCTTGGCATTGGCCATTTTGCCTGCGAAAGCTCAGGTCACTTATACTGGCTCCGGCTTCTCTAACGGCGGTGCCGCCGTTACGGATGGAGCAGGTATTAGCAGCGTTGTGGTCAACAACACCGCGAGCGATATCACTTTCACCATCAATTCGAGCGCGATCCAGAGTGCATACGTATTTTTTGCGATCGACATTCAGAATGGCGCGGGCGGATATACAGTATTATCTAACCCTATCTGGGCTGGCAGCCCCACACTTGGCATCAGTACCGGTGAAACCGCCGTGCTTAATGACAATGCTGGAACTTTCGGTGCATACACATATGGTGGTGGTATTTGGACGCAGAACGCAGGGGGGGCCGTTACTGGTGGTGGCCCTACATTTAATTACGTCACAATGACGGTACCGTTAAGTAGCCTCGGTTTGAGTGTCGGCAACAGTTTCAACTTCGACGTTGTGTCAACGTTCACTGGCTGGCAAAATGGTAGCCCGCAATCTGCTTATGGGGCATTGGATACTGCGACTACTCCAGCGGAGACAGATGGTTCCTATACTCCTTGGAATCCGACCGTTGCAACATTTTATGACTCTGCTACAGCCACCGGTTCGACCTTCAGTTCGACCATCTACACCGTAGCCGTTCCCGAACCCACCACGTTGGCGCTGTTGAGCGGAGGGGTAATCCTCCTGCTGGCGCAGCGACGCCGCGTCTCGGGAAATCGTGCAGCTTGAATCATTATAAATAAAAACCGCCGTCCGGATCGATGGCGACCGTTAGGAAGCCGGGACTGTTTGAAGATTGCAGAACAGTTCCGGCTTTGATTTGGTGGAGTTGGGTCTGGTTGTAAGCAGTCGCATGGGCATGAAATTCGCAAATCTAGTTCCTGCCGGCTTCATGAACGGCACAAAAAAGGCCGGTGTTCTGGCCGGCTTGTTGCTAGGGGCGGCTTTTGCGGCACCCGCCGCTCCGTTCGTGGCCGGCGCGGACTTTTCGGACCTGAGTTTTTTCGAAAGCCGGGGCAAGGTTTACAAGGACGGCGGACAGGTTAAGGACGGGTTTCAGATTCTCAAGGACCATGGCATCAATTGCATAAGACTGCGGCTCTGGACCAGCAGCGCAGCCCAAGCTCAAGCGAACGCCTACAATTACACAAACAATCTCACTTACACTGTGCCGCTGGCAGTGCGAGTCAAGAATGCCGGCCTGCTCTTCTGCCTGGATTTTCATTACTCCGACACTTGGGCCGACCCTAACGATCAAGCCAAGCCCGCCGCTTGGGCAAGCCTGACCTTTCCCCAACTTGTCCAGCAGATGCGCACCTACAACAGCAACAACATCGCTGCCTTCGCAGCCGCAGGGGCGATGCCGGATTACGTCCAGGTTGGAAATGAAATCCCCCAAGGCATGTTGTTTCCGGATGGACAGGTCAGCGGAAGCCAAAACACGTCATGGTCACAACTTGGCCAATTGATGAATGCTGCAATCCAGGGAATCAAGGACGCTACGAACGCTACGGGCGCTAAAATGCCCACAATCATTGTCCATATTGACCGTGGTGGAGATTGGGCCACGACCATGTGGTTTTTTGACAACCTGAACTTTCAAGGAGTTCCTTACGATATCATCGGCGAGAGTTATTACCCGTGGTGGCACGGCTCACCGACGAGTCTGAACATCTGCCTTAGCAACGCTGCTGTTCGTTACGGCAAACCTATAATTGTCGCAGAAACCGCTTTTCCTTGGACCAACACCTTCCCCACCTCTTGGACGAACTTTGGGAGTCTTTACGGCTACCCGCCCACCAGAGCCGGTCAGGTCAGCTTCATCGCGGCGCTGGCCAAGGTCGTGAAAAGTGTGACCAACCAACTCGGGGCTGGCGTCTTCTATTGGGGAGCAGAATATCAAGCGGCCAACGGCGTCAATGAAGCCGGTTTCAATACGGCGTCGTTTTTTGATACCGGTGGCAATGTTCTGCCAGTGGCCGACGCCGTTGGTGGAATGGCTGCCCCACTCTTGATAGGAACCTCCCTCAATGGCTCAAATCTGCAGCTACAGTGGCCATTCAGTGGAGCTGCTTCGAAGTTGATGACGACAACCACTTTGGCGCCTTCGACAGCATGGTCGTTGGTGCCCGATCCGATCCAGAACACAGGAGCGGTGTTTACCGTCACCCGGCCGCTGGATTCCAGCCAAAGCCGCTTTTACCGTTTGCAGTCGAACTGATGCCTTTAGGTTCGCAAGCTTTGACCCATGGAATTTGGAAGGACAAACCGATTGAGCATACACGCCAAACCGGGGGTATTTTTGGCGATGCTGCTTTTGGGCGCATGGTGGGCAACCGCGGCGGAACCGCTGGCGGTTCCTTTTGACAGCCAGTGGCGGTTTGTCCGGGCCGAGATGCCACAGGCGCAGACGCCGGAATTTGACGATCGGGCGTGGGAGACGGTGACCCTGCCGCACACCGCCCACACCG
The DNA here is from genome assembly GCA_003161635.1 of Limisphaerales bacterium. Lineage (GTDB taxonomy): Bacteria > Verrucomicrobiota > Verrucomicrobiia > Limisphaerales > UBA11358 > UBA11358. The sequence goes on along the minus strand of PMOA01000155.1, from coordinate 83,310 downwards.
AACCGTTGGTGACCGGCCAGGGCGCACGCCAGTGGCAGGGCATTTGTTGGTACCGGAAAATGTTTGACCTGGCAGCGGAAGCCCGCGACAAGGAAATCATCCTCCGGTTCGACGGGGCGATGAACGCGGCGGAAGTCTGGGTCAACGGCCAATCCGCCGGGAAATTCATGGGCGGTTATCTGCCCTACGTCATGGATATTTCAAAGTTCGCCCGGCTCGGTGAAAAGAACGTCATCTCGGTCCGCCTGGACAATCGCGACAACCCCGTCACCGGCCCCAAGCCACTGGCTGACTTGGATTTCAACCTCTACGGCGGCCTCTACCGCGACGCGCATCTGGTTATCAAAGACAAGTTGTACATCACCGATCCCACCCTCGCGGACAAGATTGCGAGCGGTGGCGTGTTCGTGACCTTTCCGGTCGTGACCAAAACACAGGCGGTCATCAGCGTGAAAACCCATGTTCAAAACCAAGATGCCATTCCGCGCACGTTCGTTGTCAAAACCATTTTGTTGAACGCCAAAGGGAAAAGAGTTTCGTCCGTTGAATCCGCTGCGGTTGAACTTGCCGCGGGCGCAGAGCGGGAAATCACCCAGGAAATTTCCGTTGCCAACCCTGAACTCTGGTCGCCGCAATCGCCCTATCTTTATCAAGTACGCTCGGAGTTGGTTGCCAAAGGCGAGGTTACCGATGCGGAACAAACCCGCATCGGCATCCGGCGGATTCGAATCACCAGGGACGGTTTCTGGATCAACGACGAAAAAATGTTCCTGCGCGGCTGCAATCGTCACCAAGAATATCCTTACCTTGGCAACGCGGTGCCCGACGACGCGCAGTATCGTGACGCTTTAAAAATCAAGGAGGCCGGCTTCGATTACGTTCGCCTGTCGCACTACCCGCAATCACCCGCGTTTCTCGACGCGTGCGACGAGTTGGGACTGGTCGTCATGGACAGCATCCTTGGCTGGCAGTATTTCAACCCGGATCCGGCTTTTGCCGGGCAAAAATTCCAGGAATGCCGCCAGCTCATCCGCCGCGACCGCAACCATCCCAGTGTGATCCTGTGGGAAGTTTCCTTGAACGAGAGCGACATGCCCCAATCGTTTATTGAACGCGCCAACGCCATTGCCCACGAGGAATATCCCGGCGACCAGTGCTATACCGCCAGCTGGGAGAAAGGCTATGATGTTTTCATCCAGGCGCGCCAGCATGGCGGCTGCCGCGGAATCACCAACCGGCCCTGTCTCGTCAGCGAATACGGCGACTGGGAATACTACGCCCAAAGCGCCGGCTTCGCGCAGGACCAATGGCAGGACCTGCAACCCGCCGCGCGCAGCAGCCGCCAGTTGCGCGGTGACGGCGAGGTCCGATTGTTGCAACAGGCCCTGAATTTTCAGGAAGCGCACAACGACGACCTGAAAACTTCCGCGTTCGCCGACGGTGTCTGGGTCATGTTCGACTACAATCGCGGTTACGCCCCGGATTTGGAATCGTCCGGCGTGATGGACATCTTCCGGCTGCCCAAGTTCAGCTACTGGTTTTTCCGCAGTCAACGCGATGCCGGCGAGCTGATTGCCGGCCATCCCCTGAGGCCCGTGATTTACATTGCCAACTACTGGACGGCCGACTCCCCCCTCGAGGTGCGGGTCTACAGCAATTGCGAGGAAGTGGCCCTTTATTTGAACGGGAAGCTGGTGGAACGGCGTCGCCCCGACACCTCGCGCGTGTCCACCCACCTGAAACACGCGCCCTTCACCTTCAAACCCGACCGCTTCCAGCCGGGCACGTTGCAGGCCGTCGGTTACATTGGCGGACGCGAGGTGACGCGGTTTGAACGTCGCACCCCGGGCGAACTCAGCGGGTTGACCCTGGAATTCGATTTGAGCGGTCGGCCTTTTGCGGGGGGCGACAAGGACATGACGTTTTGCTATACCAGCTTGAAAGACAAGACCGGCACGCTCGTTCCGGCCGCCCGGATGCCGGTTTTCTTCGGGACCACCGGCCCGGTGCAACTGGTCGGAGACAATCCCATCATGAGTGAAGCGGGAACTGCCACGGTATTGGTGGCCAGCGACATCCCGAAACCCCGCTGCGCGATTTATGCCATTTGTTTGATGAATGAAAAGAACCGTACCCGGATATTGTCCGCAGCAGCTTCACCTGATGGAACCAAGGTGCCAGACTACAAAATCCATTACACCACGGACGGCACCGAGCCTTCCGCCCGGTCACCGGTATATTCGGGGCCGGTCCGGAATGCGCCGCAATTGCGGGCGGCAATCCTGGTGAACGAGGAGGTCGTGGCCCGCGCCGATTCACGCACCAGCGCGCCCGCGACCAGTGACAGTGCGGTTGCCATTGCCAAAGCAAACGCTCAACGGGAATAATTCCAACCCCGGACAAACCGGTTGAACTTCATCAGCCCGAAACCGGTTCCTCCGTGACAACCTTTAATGGTTCAAAAAGCCGTGGCGATGATTTACCCTGTTTCCATGCACGCCATTTCCTTTGCCCGTTCGGGACGGACGGCGGGCCGTTGCCGCCTGGCGTTGACGGTCATTTTGGTTGCGACCGGAATTGCCGCGACGGGCCAGGAGACGGCGGGGCTTTCGTCTCCCGCGGTGCCCAATATTGCGCAGTTGCGACGTTTGAGTTCTCAGGGATCAAACGCCCGATACTCGATTCGTCTGGAGGGTAATGTCTGGTGGGCCAATCCAACCCAGCGGAAACTGGTGCTGCATGATACGTCCGGGACCGCGGAGCTGGAAATGGATTTCCATACCCAGCCCGTGCAATCAGGACAGCGGGTGCGTTTGGAGGGAAACGGCACCATCACCCGGAGGGGCGCGGATTTCAGAATCGGCGCGGGTGGATCCCTGGTTGCCGGTGGCGCATCGCCGTTGCGGCTGGAAGTGATCGGGCGCGGGGCGTTCCCGGACCTGCGCTGGATCGCCATTGGTCAACCGTTGTCTCAGGGAGATGAAGATCCCTGGGCGGAAGTGGAAGGCGAGGTGACCCTGGTGAGTGAACAGCCGGACGGCCTGCACATGGAACTGAGCGCGATGGGCGGGCACATGCGCGTGGAGGTCGGGGACGTCTCCGGTTTGTCCGCTGCCTCGTTGTTGAATCGCCGGATTCGCGCCATGGGATTTTGCCAGAGCGCATTCACCACCACCGGGCAGAAGGTCCCCGGGGTGCTCCTGGTGCCGAGTCGCAAGGAGATTGAGTTTATTGAAACTCCGGCTCATCACGATGCCTTCAGCGTTACGAATGGGAACAAGGAGACGCTTCCCGTGCTGACGAGCGCCGCCGCCGTCAACCAGATGAAACGTGAGGAGGCCCAAAGCGCTTACCCGGTCAAAATCCAGGGCGTGGTCATCTGCGTCGTGTCGAACCGTCCCGCCTTCATTGTTCAGGATGCCACGCGCGCGGTTTATGTGGTCGTTGATTCGGCGATCATTTCCGAGCTGCCTCAAATCGGCTCTTATCTGGAAGTGGAAGGCAAGACGGACAAAGGTTCGTTTGCCCCGATTGTCCGGGCACGCCAGGTCAACATCCTGGGTTTGGGGAGTCTGCCCGATCCCATCCAACCGACCTGGGACCAGTTGATGAATGGCAGCCTCGACGATCAATGGGTGGAGTTAAAGGGGGTCATCGTATCCATGTCTTATCGCCCGCTGGGGTGGACGTCCATCCGGCTGCGCACGCAGGGTGGTACCCTGCCGGTGGATTTTCGGGTGCCCGGCATGATCCCAGAAATGCTGGAACATTATGCCAACGCCGTGGTCCGCCTGCGGGGATGTCTTTTTGTTTCCTGGGATGTTGAGACCGGCCAGGTGAGAAGGGAAGAGATACGGATGTTCGTCAACGACATCACCGAGGATCAACCCGCGCCGGCGGATTTGTTTTCGACCCCCGGCAAGACGGCGGCGGAACTGATGCTGTTTGATCCCCAAGCCAGCGCGCTTCAACGGGTGAAGGTGTCGGGACAAATTGTTTACGTGCAAGGCGCGAAATATTTCATGATGGATGGCACCAACGGCGTGCGGTTCCTGACCCGGCAGCCGCCGGGGTTGAAGGCCGGCGACCTGGTGGAAGTGGTGGGCTTTCCGGAGTTGAGCGGCGCCGCACCGGTTTTGTGCGAGGCGGAGGCGCGCCAGACCGGGCAGGCCGCTCTGCCGGAGGCAAAAAAGTTGTCACCGGACGATTTGGTCCGGGCGGGCAACGACTCGACCCGGGTGCGGATTGAGGCGCTGCTGGTCGGGGTGAGACAAACCGAAACGAACCAGGTGCTGGAAATGCAGGCCGGACCATGGCGGTTTCCGGCCCGATTGAATGCGCCGGCTGAATCCGCACGGTTGCTCCGCGTTGGCAGTCAACTGGAATTGACGGGCGTGTACGCGGCGCAAGGTGGGAACCGGGCGTTGGGCGAGGACGTCGCTTCCTTTGGCTTGTTACTCAACTCGCCTTCGGACATCAAGGTGCTGGCGCAACCGTCCTGGTGGACGCTGCGAAAGCTGCTGGTAATCGTCGGCGTGCTCGCGTGCGTGCTGGCCGGCATGGTGTTGTGGATCACCCAACTCCACCGGCAGGTCGAGGAGCGCACCACCGAACTCGAAACACAAATTCAAACCCGTCAGCGCGTGGAACATCAGCGCACGATGGAACAGGAACGCGCCCGCATCGCCCAGGACCTGCACGATGAACTCGGCTCGGGTATCACCGAAATCGGCATGCTGGCCGACCGGGCGAAATCCGCGTCCGCCCCCGACGAGAAGCGAAACCAGCATCTCGATCAGATGGGTGGCAAAGCGCGGGAGCTGGTCACCGCCTTGGACGAAATCGTCTGGGCCATGAACCCCACCCATGACTCGCTGGCCTCGCTCGTCAGTTATTTCTGCCTTTACGCGGACCGTTTCCTGGGATTGGCGAACATCACCTGGCGGCTCGAAGGCCCAACCGGACCGGCTGACCAGGTGGTGGACTCCCGGCATCGGCACCAATTATTCCTGGCCTTCAAGGAAGCGCTTACCAATATCGTGCGCCATTCAGGCGCCACCGAAGTTCGCCTGGGCATTCAGGTTGAACCGGGGGAGTTGCTGCTGTCCATTGCCGACAACGGACGCGGCCTGCCATTGAACGCCCGCACCGGGGAAATGGACGGCGTGGCCAACATGCGTTCGCGCATTGAAAAACTGGGCGGGCGGTTTGAAATTGTGGGCGAAGCCGGACAGGGCACCACCGTGCGGTTCCATGTGCCTGCGAAATGAAAATTATGACCCGGATTGCCATTGTCGAGGACAACAAGACCATCCGCGAAAGTCTCATGGAATTTGTCCAGGCGGATCCGGAGTTTTGCTGCGTGTGCGCCTGCGCGACTGCGGAGGAAGCCCTGGAGGCCATCCCTCGGCACCAGCCCGAGATCGTGCTGATGGACATTCAATTGCCGAAACTCTCGGGCATCGAATGCACCGCCCAACTCAAACGATTGCTCCCCTCACTCCACATCATCATGGTGACCGTGTATGAGGACACCGAAAGGATTTTCAGGGCGCTGCGTGCTGGGGCCTGCGGCTATTTGTTAAAACGGTGCACACCGGAAGAACTCATTTCTGCCGTTCGCGAGGTCCGACAGGGCGGTGCGCCGATGTCGCGGGAAATTGCGCGCAAGGTTATTGCCTCGTTCCAGGAGCCGCTCAAGGCGGCGGCAGAGGTGGAAGAACTCTCGCCCCGTGAACGCGAGATCCTTGAATTGCTGGCCCAGGGCTTTCCCAACAAGGAAATCGCCCACCGCGTGGGAGTCAGCGATGGGACCGTCCGGTGGCATCTTCGGCATGTTTACAACAAACTGCATGTCCGCTCCCGCACCGAAGCGGCGCTGAAGTTCAAGTCGGCCAAAGCTGAATGAATCGAGGGGTGCGGACACCTTCGTCCGCGTGTTTGATGGGTGCCGGGCGCAAGGATGCGCTTCTCGTTGACAGTCTTGGAAGCCCGCTTTTACGGGTGTCAGGGGTGCGTCCAGACTCCCCGCTCCCCCCAAAAACCATACATTTGTGCAGCTAGGCAAATTATGGAATTTGGTCATTATGGCGTAATAATAACCCATACTATTCCCAAACACATTACGTATATGAAGCAAATCGCCCTTATCCTTGGTAATATCGGCCGGTTCTCCACTTTGGTCTGCCGGCACACACCAAAGCGATTCATCCTTGTCGCCCTGGCTTTGCTTGTCCAACTCGCGTTGGTGCCTGTGGCGCCGGCGGCCACTTTGACTTGGGACACGAATAGCGTCACTGCGGGTGCGCAGGATGGCTCCGGCAACTGGGACACCAATACCGCCAACTGGTGGAATGGTTCCACCAGCATTGCCTGGACCAATGCCAACGGTGACAACGCCATCTTCGGGGCAGGCGGGGCGGGCGGAACGGTGACTTTGCCCACCACTTCCCCCAATATCGTGGTGGGAAACATCACCTTCAATACCAACTACACGCTGGCTAATTCAAGTGGGACGCTGACCTTGACCAATTATCCCACCATCACCACGGCCACGGGCACGTCCAACATCATTGGTTCGTTTGTTTCCGGCACCAGTTTTACCAAAGAAGGCGCCGGCGTGCTGGTTCTTAATCCGGGCGGCAACAACACCTATACCGGCCAGACAATCATCAACAACGGCATTCTTCAGTGTGGCGGCAACGACGCCCGGATATACATAAACGGAGATTTGCAGGTAAACCCCGCGGGTACTTTTCGTTTCACCAGTGGTGGCGCCGCCGGTGGAGTAATCCTGCCCAGTGCGACACTCGTGGTAAACGGCGGTACGGTTGCCGCCAACGTCAGTGGAAAATATCTGCCCTTTGCCAAACTGGTTCTGGACAACAACGGCGCCATCATCATGGCACCGACTGCTGCCGGTAACTGCTATTTCGATCCAACCAACATTGATGCCCGCAGCGGTTACATCTATCCCAACCTGTATCGGGCCATCATCATGACCTTGGTCAAGGCAACTGCGGGAACGATGATTATTTCGAACCGGCCGAACACCGCCGGCACCGACGGTTACATCGTAAGCATGAACGCGGGCACGCTCATTTTTGACAAGAGCAGCCAGAGCGCCAACCGCTTGCTCCCCAACGCCGTGCTGACGCTGGGCGGAGGCTCGCTGGTCTTCAGCAACGGGAACAGCACCATCAATCCCACGGCGGAAAATCCCGGCACGGCAGGCACGACGATCAATCCCGGGGCATCTTCCGTTTCGGGCAACAACGCCGGCGCCTCGGGCGGAAATGCCACCTTTGGTGCGTTGACCCGCAAAGTCGGCGGCACGCTGGACATTGCCAGCAAGACCGGTTCCGGTACCTTCTCGACCACCACCGCCAATAATAACGCTATTTTGGGCGGCTGGGCCACCTGGGCCGGAGCCGATTGGCTCGTGGGCACTACGTTCGCTGCCTACTCTGCCTACACAACCGGCATCGACCCGACCACATGGGTGGCGGCCAATAACGTTAGCCTGGTAGGCAATCCTTCGCCAAACTCGGATGATGTGACGATCAATTCGTTGCGGCTGACTGCTGCTTCGACCGTCACCATCAATTCCGCCAAGACCCTGACCCTTTCTTCCGGCGGCCTGCTGGTCACCGGCAGCGGAGCAACGGCGATTACGGGTGGCTCGTTGACGGGCGGCGCCAGCGGCGGTGACCTGGTGGTGATTCAAAACAGTTCTGCGGATCTGACCATCAGTTCGACTTTGGCCAATAACGGCGGCTCGTCACTGACCAAGTCCGGCAGCGGCAAGCTGGTCTTGAGTCCGGCAGCGAACAACATGACCGGCACCAATTATTTCAATGGTGGCGTTGTGGAAGTCAGTGATTTGAGCGCGTTGGCCAGCGGGCCCTTGGTCATGAATGCCGGCACGCTGCGCTATACGGGCACAGACACGACGAACACCCACGCGATCACGCTCAACGGTCTGGGCGGGACGTTTGATGTTAGCAGTTCCGGCACGACACTCGTGGTGACCAACAACCTCAACAATTCCGACGGCGTTCAGATCGTGAACGCCACCGCCGGCAGTTTGATGGGCAATTTGGGCGGACTTTCAAAGATCGGCAGCGGCAAGCTGGTGCTTACGGGCAGCAACTATTTCAACGGCCTCACCGTGGTGAGCAACGGCACGCTCCTCGTCAATGGCACCAATACTTATGACCTGACCACCTTCAACGCGGGCAGGGTGGCGGTTTATGGTGGCGTGTTGGGCGGCACGGGCAAAATCATGGGGGCCGTGACGGTCAAGAACGGTGGCACGATTTCACCCGGTGCCAGCGTCGGCACGCTCGCTCTGGCAACCAACCTCACGCTGGAAAGCGGTTCAACAAGTCTCTTTGAGGAATCGAACTCTGTTGCCGGTGATTTACTGCAAGTCCAGGGCAATCTGACCATCCAGACCAATTGCACGATTGCCGTCAGTATATTGGGCGCGGCGTTGGAGCCGGTAACCAATACGTTGATTACCTACACCGGAACGAAATCCGGCTCGTTTAATCCTACGGTGGTTGTTGTCGGCGGATCTATAAACGGATCGGTATCAATTGATGAAAGCACGGCTGGCCAGATCAAGCTGGCGGTTATTCCCCAAGTGGTCATCACCAGCCAGCCGACAAATAATGCGGTTAGCGTTGGTGGCAATCTGACTTCCTCGGTCGCCGCCACTGGCAGTTCGCCGCTGTCCTACCAATGGTATTTTTACGGCAGTTCTGCCACGAATATGCCGATACCCGTTGCCGACCAGACCAACACCGTGTTTTCGCTTGCAAACGCCCAGTTGACTAATTCCGGCCTTTACGCCGTCGTCGTCACCAACATCTACAACTCCGTGACCAGTTCGTTTGCGGGTTTGATTGTTGGCAACTACTGCCCCGACCTCTCCGGACCGAACAGCCTGATAGTCACTCAAGACAATAGTGGCACTTTTACCGTCACGGTCATTCTGGCCAATCCTCAACCCGCGTTCCAGTGGCAGACCAATGGCGTGAATGTTGCCGGCGCAACGAATTCTTCGCTGACGTTCACCAACATCCAGCATGCGCTGAATGCCACCACGGTTTCTGTCATCGTGAGCAACGCCGCCTGCATGGAAACCAATAGTGCGATCCTGACGGTCCTGGTGCCGCCCACGATCACCCCGCAACCGACAAATATCACTGTCAATGTGGGTGATGCCGTGACCTTGGTCTCGGGCGCCGACGGCCACCCCGCGCCTTCCCTGCAATGGCGCAAAAACGGGGTCAACATCCCCAACCAGACCAATGCCACGCTCTTTTTCGCCAGTGCCCTGGGGTCGGACAATGGAGTTTACTCACTCATGGCCACGAACACGGCGGGCACGGTGTTCAGTTTCAATGCGACGCTCCAGGTCAATTCCACGACCCTGGCCCAGACCACTGTATCTCCCGCCAACAGTGCGACCGGTGTGTGCTATGACACGCCGCTGTATGTCACCTTCAACGGGGCGATCTCAATCGTCAACAGCGGCAAGATTCGCATCTATAACGCCACCAACCCCGTTACGCCGGTGGATACGATTGACATGGGTGCCAACACCGTGATTATCAGCACCCTCAACGCCGGTCTGGGGATTACTCTGACCAACAACGTCCAGGCGCACAGCCTGTTCCAGGGTGATAGCACACTCTTCAATTATTTCCCGGTCATCATTACGAACAACACGGCGGCGATTTATCCGCACTCGGGCGTGTTGACTTCCAATCAGACTTACTACGTGACGATGGATTCCGGCATCGTGAAGAACAGCGCGGGGGCGTACTTTGCCGGCATCTCCGACACGAATGCATGGCGCTTTACCACCAAGCCGGCCGGCCCGGCCAATCCGACCAATCTGGTGGTGGCTGCCGATGGCAGCGGCGACTTTGTCACCGTGCAGGGGGCCGTGGATTCCATCCCGCTCAACAATATCAATTACACGTTGATCAACATCCGCAACGGCAATTACGTGGAAATCGTGAACATCTCGGGCAAGACCAATGTTACCTTTCGCGGACAAAGCCGCACGGGCACCGTGGTCGGTTACGGCAACAATGCGAACATTGCCCCAGGCGGCTCCACCGCCAGCCGCATGGCATTTAAGGTGAACGGCAGCTACATCGCGATAGAAAATATGACGGTCGTCAACCGTACGCCGCAAGGTGGCTCACAAGCCGAAACGATCATGATCAACACGGGGGCCAGTCGGTTCATCGTGAACAACTGTGACGTGAACAGCCTCCAGGACACCATTCTGGCCAACGTCAACTCAGCCCAGGGGTATTTCTACAACACCACGGTGCGGGGTAATTTCGACTACATCTGGGGCGGTGGCAACCTCTTCTTCACCAACTGTTTGATCTTCACCATTCCGAATATCTATGTTACCAACAATTTCAATATGAACGCCGCGCGGACAGACTTCAACGTTACCAGTAATGCGACGTATCGTTGGCTGAACCCTGCCGGCTCTTACACGGCCGATGGCTTTTCGTATGTGAAGTGCAGGCTTCAAGCGGATCCCGCGGTTACCACCATTACCTTGGAAGGCGCCAACGGCACCGCCAACGGTTTGGTATCGTTCATCAACTGCTTGATTGACACCAACCACTATGTGACCCCCGCAGCGGGTATTTTGAGCACTTATGTTCTGTGGGAATATGCCAACAGCAATATTGACGGCACGCTTCCGGTTTCGTTGGGCCTCACTGTGCTGACGAACAATGACCCGCGTTTGTTGGCCGCTCAAAGTGTGACGAACTGGCTTTATGGCTGGATGCCGGCATTGGCGCCCAACATCATCGGCCAGCCGGCCAACCAGTCCGTCAGTCAGGGGCAGTCCGCGAACTTCATCGTGACGGCTACCGGCATTCCCGATCCGACTTATCAATGGCTCAAGGATGGCTCGCCCATCACTGGCGCGACGGCCACCAACTACAGCATTGCCAGTGCGGTGGCAACCAATGCCGGCAGTTATGCCGTGGTCGTGAGCAACGGTTCCGGCAGTGTGACAAGCATTGTTGCCACGCTGACTTACAACAATACGGCGCCGGTCGCCAACCCGTCCACTTATTCGCGTCCGGCGGGATACCCGTTGAACATCATCATCGCCGGCAATCTGGCGACGAATTGGAGTGATGCGGACGGTGACCCGCTGGCGTTGACGAGCGGCATCAGCAGCACCAATGCGGCGACGGTGAGCTACGACAGCAGCTATGTTTATTACACCAACGCCAATGACGTGGCTGACCAGATCAATTACACGGTTGGTGACGGCCAGGGCGGGACCGCCGCCAGTGTGATCAACGTCGTCGTCGGGCCACCGCCGACAAATTCCATTGCGGGGACGGTCGTCAACGGCAATGGCAGTGTGACCCTGAGCTTTGTCGGCGTTCCCGATTACACTTATCTGGTGGAAGCGACGCTGGATTTGATGCCGCCGGTGGTTTGGACGCCGGTCAGCACAAACACAGCGGACATCAACGGCTTGTGGCAATTCACCGACACACAGGCGACAAATTATACGCAGCGGTTTTATCGCTCGGTGTATTGGCCGTGACAAACCGCCGGTTGAAACGGATCAAAGCAAAGTAAAAAACATTCTTTGCTGGCGAAGCAGGCGCATCATCGCAAAACGATGATGCGCTTCTTCGTTTTGGTGAAAGTATTGCCTTAATCCCGGGAAGTTCGTAGTCTTATTAAAACATTTAACACGCACATGCTTTATCATCTATGATCAAACTCGGCATTATCATCGGCAATCGCGGTTTCTTTCCGGCCCACCTCTGCGACACCGGGCGCAAGGAAATCCTGGCCACACTCGAAAAGCTCGGCATTGGCGTGGTCACGCTGCCGAAGAATGCAACCAAATTTGGCGCGGTCGAATCCGTGGAAGACGCGCAAAAGTGCGCCGATCTGTTCAAACAAAACGCCGGCAAGATTGACGGCATCCTTGTCACGCTGCCGAACTTCGGCGACGAACGTGGCGTGGCCAACGCCCTCCGCTGGTCCGGCCTGCGCGTACCGGTGCTCGTTCACGCCTTCAATGACGATCCGGAAAACATGACCATCAAGGACCGGCGCGATTCGTTCTGCGGCAAAATGTCGGTCTGCAACAACCTTCGCCAATACAACGTTCCCTTCACCCTCACCCGGCTGCACACTTGCGCGCCCGACAGCAAGAGCCTCGCGCAGGATTTGCAGGACTTCGTTGTGACCTGCCGCGCCATCAAGGCGTTGAAAAATCTGCGCATCGGCGCGCTCGGCGCCCGGCCCACGGCTTTCAACACCGTTCGTTACAGCGAGAAATTGCTCGAACAGTCCGGCATCAGCATTGAGACGCTCGATCTCTACGAATTGTTCGGCTGGGTCGGCAAACTGAAGGACGGCGACGCTGCGGTGGAGGCCAAGCTGAAGGAAATTCAAAATTATGTCGCGTCCAAATCCATCCCGCCGGTGGCCCTGTTGAAAATGGCCAAGTTCGGCGTGGCCGTGGACAAATGGATGAAAGACACCAGACTCAATGCGACGGCCATTCAGTGTTGGACGGCGATGGAGGAATTCTTCGGCGTTGTGCCCTGCACGCTCATGAGCATGATGAGCAACCTGCTGATGAGCAGCGCGTGCGAAGTGGACATCATGGGCACCGTCGCAATGTATGCCATGGCCCAGGCCAGCGGCAAGCCCAGCGCGCTGGTGGACTGGAACAACAATTACGGCGAAGACCCGGACAAAGGCGTCATCTTTCATTGCAGCAACCTGCCCAAGGACGTGTTCGTCGAGCAGGGCGAAGGCAAACCGGTGATGGATTATCAGGAAATCATCGCGGGAACCGTGGGCAAGGAAAACACCTACGGCACGATCGTGGGCCGCGTGAAGGCGTCGCCGTTCACCTACCTGCGTGTGAGCACCGATGATGCGGCGGGCAAAATCCGCGCCTACATTGGCGAAGGCGAGTTGACCAACGACCCGCTGAAAACGTTCGGCGGTTATGGCGTGGTCAGGATTCCGAATTTGCAGAAGCTGCTCCGCTACATTTGCGAAAATGGCTTCGAACATCACGTGGCCATCAACCCGACGCGTGTCGCCGCCGGCGTAAAAGAAGCCCTGGGCAAATATCTCGGCTGGGAAATCTACCATCACGAGTAGGCTAGCGGCACACTCATGAGCGCGAAATACACGGTCGGCCTCGATTACGGCACGAATTCCGTCCGTGCCCTTGTTGTCAACACGGCCAACGGACGCGAAGTGGCCACCGCCGTCTGGGGCTACGAACACGGCGAGGCGGGAGTGATTCTCAGCCGCGATCCAAACCTCGCCCGGCAGCATCCCGCCGACTACATCAAAGGCGCGGAGGTCACCATCAAGAAGGCCATTGCCGAGGCGAAGAAAGCCGTGAAAGGTTTCAGTGCCGATCAGATTGTCGGCATTGGCGTGGACACCACGGGCAGCACGCCGTTGCCGGTGGACGCCAAAGGCCAGCCGCTCGCGTTCGACAAACGGTTCGCCAAAAATCCGGCGGCAATGGCATGGTTGTGGAAAGACCACACCGGCGTTGCCGAAGCGGTGGAAATCACAGCCCTGGCCCGGAAGATTCGACCGCGCTATCTCGCAAAATGCGGCGGAACCTATTCCAGCGAATGGTTCTGGAGCAAAATTCTCCATTGTCTGCGGACCAGTCCGAAAGTTTTCAACGCCGCGCACTCCTGGGTTGAACTTGCGGATTACGTTCCCGCCGCGCTCACCGGCACCGAAGCGCCGGCCAGACTCACTGCGGGTGTTTGTGCCGCCGGTCACAAGGCGATGTACAACAAAAATTGGGGCGGCTATCCGGACAAGGAATTTCTTTCGCAACTCGGTCCCAAACTCGGCGAATTGCGCGACCGTCTTTGCCCGCGCGTCCGGGCCATTGACTCTGCCGTTGGCGGTTTGACGGCGGGATGGTCAAGGAAAACCGGCTTGCCGGCCGGAATTCTAGTTGCGGTCGGCGCGTTCGACGCGCACCTCGGCGCGGTTGGCAGCGGCGTAACGCCGGGTGTGCTCGTGAAAATCATCGGCACCAGCACATGCGACATCAGCGTCTGGCCGAACACGGAAAATTTGGCGGACGTTCCCGGCCTGTGCGGCATCGTCAACGGCAGCGTGCTGCCGGGGTATTTTGGACTTGAAGCCGGCCAGTCTGCCGTGGGCGACATTTTCAACTGGTTCGTCAATTACCTCCAGCCGGGCGGCAAAAAGGCCGGCTCGCACGAGGAACTCACAAAAGGCGCGGCGAAACTGCAGCCGGGCGAATCCGGTTTGCTCGCGCTTGACTGGAACAACGGCAATCGCACGATTCTGGTGGACCAGCGGCTGACCGGCCTGCTCGTCGGCCAGACGCTTTACACGACGCCGGCGGAAATTTATCGCGCGTTGATTGAAGCCACGGCCTATGGCGCGCTGACGATCATCAACCGCTTCGAGGAATACGGCGTGAAGGTCGAACAGGTGTTAAACTGCGGCGGGATAGCGGAGAAAAGCCCGCTGGTGATGCAGATTTACGCCGACGTGACCGGCCGGCCGATGAAGATTTCGCGTTCGGCGCAGACGTGCGCGCTGGGCGCGGCCATCGCCGGGGCGGTCGTGGCCGGGGCGCACAAGGATTTCGCCTCGGCGCAAAAGGCGATGACGGGCTTGAAGCCCCGCGTTTTCAGGCCGGATCCGAAGGCGCACGCCGTTTATCGCGGGCTTTACGCGCTCTACAAACAATGCCACGATGCCTTCGGCACGAAAGAATGGAACGGGAACCTTTATGGCGTCATGAAACAACTGGTCGAGATTCGCAGTCAGGCGAGAAAGTGAATACACTCAAGTCCGAAATCCGAATGTCGAAGCCCGAAATCCCGCAGAGCGGGACGAAACCCGGATGCGCGCCGGCGCGTGCGGGGTTGATTCGGATTTCGCACTTCGGATTTCAACTCTCTTTGATCCCGTGCTTGAACAACTAAAAAAACAGGTCTGCCAGGCCAACCTTGATTTGGTGAAGGAAGGTCTGGTGTTACAGACTTGGGGCAATGCGAGCGGCATTGACCGCGCACGCGGCCTCATCATCATCAAACCGTCCGGCATGCCATACAACGGCATGAAGCCGGATCACATGGTCGTCGTTTCGCTGGAAACCGGCAAAGTTGTTGACGGCTATCTCGTACCCAGCTCCGACACGCCGACGCATCTGGCGCTTTACCACGCTTTTAAAAACATCGGCGGGATTGTGCATACGCACAGCCTTTACGCCACGGCCTGGGCACAGGCGGCCAAAGGAATTCCTGCTTACGGCACGACCCAGGCTGATTATTGGTACGGTGATGTGCCTTGCACGCGCTCGTTGACGTCGAAAGAAATCAAGGACGCTTACGAAGCGAACACCGGCCGGGTCATTATTGATACTTTCAAGGATCTCGATCCGATGCAGCATCCCGCCGTGCTGGTGGCGAGCCACGGTCCGTTCACCTGGGGCAGGGATGTGAATGAAGCGGTGCATAATGCGACGGTGCTCGAATTTATTGCGCGGCTGGCGAGCGAAACGCTCCGCATCAATCCGAAAACCGGGCCGATGCAATCCGTGCTGCTCGACAAACATTTCCTGCGCAAACACGGCCCGAAAGCATATTACGGGCAGAAATAAAACAACCGGAGATCCCCAATGAAAAAAATCACACAATTCGTCATGTTAACATCGGCTGGACTGGGTGCCGCCTGTCTTATAGGCTGCGCCTCCATGTCAAACCCAACCCCAAGCGGAACCATCAGCCAAGCTCCCTTCGGCAATACCCCGGACGGCACGCCGGTGGCAATTTACACCCTGCGCAACACCAAGGGAATGGAAGCGCGCATCATGACCTACGGCGGCATCGTCCAGTCGCTCAAAGTGCCGGACAAAAACGGTAAACTCGGCGATGTCGTGCTCGGCTACGATGATCTGGACGGCTATCTCAAGGCCACTCCGTACTTCGGCGCGCTCATCGGCCGCTACGGCAACCGCATCGGCGGCGCCAAATTCACGCTCGAAGGCAAAACCTATACGCTGGCGACGAACAACGGCCCCAACTCGCTCCACGGCGGCATCAAGGGCTTTGACAAGGTGGTCTGGAAAGCAACCTCACTCATGACCGCCGACAGTCCCGCGCTGCAACTCACCTATTTCAGCAAGGACGGCGAGGAAGGCTTCCCCGGCAACTTCAAGGTGACGGCGGTTTATACCCTCACTGACAACAACGAACTGCGTCTGAACTTCACCGCCACGACGGACCAACCCACGGTCTGCAACCTGACGCATCATTCGTATTTCAACCTGGCCGGGCAGGGGAACGGCGACATTCTCGACCACGAAGTCTATATCAACTCGGACAAAACCACGCCCGTGGACAAGGAATTGATCACGACCGGCGAATTTGCGCCCGTGGATGGCACGCCGTTCGACTTCCGCAAGCCCACCGCCATCGGTGCGCGGATCAACGACCCCGACCAGCAACTTCAGTACGGCCCCGGTTACGACCACAACTGGGTCATCAACAAACCGATGGGCAAACTCGGCCTCCAGGCGCGCGTTTATGAACCAACCACCGGCCGCGTCATGGAAGTGTGGAGCACCGAGCCGGGCCTGCAGTTCTATGCCGGCAATTTCCTCGACGGCACCATCACCGGCAAGGCCGGCAAGGTTTATCAGCGGCGCACCGGCTTCTGCATGGAACCGCAGCACTATCCGGATTCACCGAACAAACCGATGTTTCCCACCACGGAGTTGAAGCCCGGCGAGACCTATCAGAACACCATCATTTACAGGTTCTCCACCCGATAACCCCTGACTGCCAAACCCAAACCCGACCACAAACCATGAAACCTCTGACTCCTCTCTTCGCCGCCATTGGGGGCACCACCCTGATCGGGATCGACTGGCTGGCAATCGCGCTCTACTTCGGCATCCTTGCGTGCGTGGCCTGGTGGGTCATCAAGCGGCGCAAGGACACCGCAGCGGATTACTTTCTCGCCGGACGCAACCTCAGCTGGTGGATCATCGGCGCGTCCATCTTCGCGTCCAACATCGGCTCGGAACACATCGTCGGGCTGGCCGGTTCCGGGGCCAAGGACGGCGTGGCGATGGCGCATTACGAGTTTCATGCCTGGTGCCTGCTGGTACTCGCCTGGGTATTCGTGCCGTTTTACGCCCGCTCGCTCGTGTTCACCATGCCGGAATTTCTGGAGCGCCGCTTCTCCGCCGGCTCGCGTTACGTCCTCTCCATCGTCTCGCTGGTCACGTTCATCGTGTCGAAGATCGCCGTGGGCATTTTCGCCGGCGGCGTGGTGTTCGCCACCCTGTTGCCGGAACTGCACATTGGCGCCATCAACAGTTTCTGGATTGGGTCGGTGCTGGTGATTGCGCTCACCGGTCTTTACACCGCGTTGGGCGGCATGCGCGCCGTGGCCTACAACGACGCCGTCCAGGTCACCGTGCTCATCCTCGGCTCCGCCTCGCTGACCATTTACGGGCTTATGAAACTCGGCGGTTGGGGTGAACTGAGAAGCATTTGCGGCTCGGACATGTTCAACCTCTGGAAACCGCTCATCCCGGCGGGCGTGGAATCCTCCTGGGCCCCGGTGCTGGTGAAAAACGACGCCGGGCAGATTGTCAAGGAAGCGTGGTATTTCAACCAGAACTTCCCTTGGCTGGGCATGGCCATCTGCGCGCCGGTCATCGGTCTCTGGTACTGGTGCACCGACCAGTACATCGTCCAGCGCGTGCTCGGCGCGCCCAATGAACAGGTCGCCCGCCGTGGCAGTATTTTTGCCGCCATCTTGAAATTGTTCCCGGTGTACCTGTTCATAATCCCCGGCCTGATTTGTTACGCGCTCGCCAAGAGCGGCAAGATCCCCGAACTGACGACCGCGTTCAACGACCCCAATGGCCCGGGTTCGCAGGGCGCCTTTCCCATGCTGGTGCAATATCTGTTGCCGCCGGGATTGCGCGGCCTCGTCGTCGCCGGTTTGCTTTCCGCGTTGATGGGTTCGCTCGCCGGTGTGTTCAACGCCTGTTCGACGCTCTTCACGGTGGACATTTACCAAAAGCTGCGACCTAAGGCATCGCAACATGAAATCGTCCGCATGGGCCGCATTGCCACCACCACGATGGTGCTCATCGCCATGGCGTGGATCCCGGTCGTTCAGGGAGCACACGGCCTCTACGGTTATCTGCAATCCATCCAGGGCTACCTGGCCCCGCCGATTTTTGTGGTCTTCTTCTTTGGCGTATTCTGGAAACGCCTCAATGCCCAAGGCTGCCTGTGGGCCATGGTTATCGGCTTTGTCGTTGGCCTGTTCCGTATGCTGGTGGACACACCGATCACGCTGGGGTCGTTTGGCTACGAGGACGCCGCGAAGACCATCGCCAAGGGCTATCCCCATGGCTCTTTCCTCTGGATCATTAATAACATCAACTTCCAGTACTTCAGCATTCTCATCACCATCATCTCCGCGGTGGTCATGGTCGTGGTGAGTTATATGACGTCGGCCCCCGACTACAATAAGATCAAGAACCTCTCGTTCGGCACGGTCACGGACGAACACCGCACCGAGAGCGCCAAGAGTTGGGGTAAGTTGGAAGTGGCCGCCTCCATCTTTGTGTTGGTTGTCATCCTGGGCGGTTACCTCTACTTCCGGGGATAGCCGTTTGCTGACGGGTCTTTCTGGCGCCGGATGAATCAACATCCGGCGCCGGTCAAAATACAATCATGAAGTCCGCAGGAATTTTCCTTCTGTTCTTGGCGGCGAATGTTCTGAACGCCCAGGTGCTTTCGCCGAACACCAATCTCACCGCGCGCGAGGAACAAATCATCGCCGCCACCAAACCCGGCGCCGCGCCGCATTTCAATGGGGCGATGGTCGTCGGCGTCCGGCCCGGCACGCCGTTTTTGCATTCGCTGGCCGTGAGTGGTGAACGGCCCATGAGTTTCACCGTGGACAATCTGCCCGCCGGTTTGTCGCTCGATTCAAAAACCGGAATCATCATCGGTTCGCTCAAGTCTGCCGGCGAATACCGGTTCAAAGCTGCTGCCCAAAATTCCGCCGGAAAAACTGAAACGGAAATCAAAATTGTTTGCGGCGATAAACTTGCGCTCACGCCGTCTATGGGCTGGAACAGTTACGACGCCTTCGGCGATTCCGTCATCGAATCCGAAGTGCTCGCCAACGCTGCCTGGCTCAAGGAACATCTTCAACCGCTGGGCTGGGACACGGTGGTGATTGATTTTCGCTGGTATGATCGTCTGGCTGATGGTGTGCGGGTGCAAAATCCCGAGGGCGTGACGATTGACGAATCTGGCCGTTGCGTCCCGCCCACCAACCGCTTTCCGTCCGCCGTCCCGCTCTGCGGGAGCGCGGGGTTCAAACCACTGGCGGACAAAATCCACGCGCTGGGTTTGAAATTCGGCATCCACATCATGCGCGGCATCCCGCGCCAGGCCGTTGAACAAAATCTGCCGATCGCCGGCTCGAAATTCACCGCCGCGCAGGCGGTCCTGCCGGAAGGCGACACCAATCGCACCTGCGTCTGGAACCGCGACATGTTCGGCGTGGACGCCACGACGGAAGCGGGCAGGGCATGGTATGCGAGCATCGCCCGGCAATACGCCGATTGGGGCGTGGACTACATCAAATGCGACGACATCGCGAATCTCCACCGCGGCAAATTTTACGACGCAGCGGAAATTGAAGCGCTCTCCACCAGCCTGAAGAATTCCGGCCGCTCGATTGTTTTGAGTCTTTCACCCGGCGCCACGCCGGTGAATGCCGGGCCGCACGTGAAACAATTCGCCAACCTGTGGCGCATCTCCGGCGATTTCTGGGACAACTGGCCGTCGCTCGACCACAACTTCGGCCTGTTTGCCGCGTGGTACGACGACGGCGGACCAGGACACTGGCCGGACGGCGACATGATTCCGTTCGGTCACATCTGTCAGCGGAACTGTGACGTGCATCCCGGCCGCTGGACGCGCTTCACCCGTGATGAGCAGCTCACCCTCATGTCGCTCTGGGCGCTCGCGCCATCGCCGCTCATGCTCGGCATGAATTTGCCGGATAACGACGACTGGACGACCGCCATTCTCTCGAATCCCGAAGTGCTGGCGGTGAACCAGGATTCGCTTGGACGCGCCGCGCGCCGGATGACTGGCCCGCCGCAAGTCGTCGAAACGTGGATGAAGGAACTGGCGGACGGCTCATTCGCCGTCGGATTTTTCAACCGTTCCGCCCAGCCGGTGAAAGTCAATTTTCCCTGGCGAAATCTGGGATTTTTGTCCGCGCCCGAAGTCCGTGATTTATGGCTGCGTCAGGATTTGGGCCGGCAGGAAAACTTCGTTGTGGAACTGCCACCGCACGGCTGCACTTTGCTTCGGCTGCATTCTCCAAACCAAGCCCTTTCTCTTTCTGTGATACCAATTCCCAGAGACAATCGGTGCAATGGGTAGGGCGGCGCTGCTGCGCCGCCGGGTATGATGGCCACGCAGCAACGCGGCCCTACCGTCTGGAATAGGTGCCGATTATTATCGGGAAATGGTATGAGGTGTTGAATTCAACAACCAAGACGCAAAGACACGAAGATTGACGCTGATAGCCGCGCAGCGAGCGCGCTGCTTCCGTCTTCATCCGCTTTCATTTGATTCTGGCGCGACGGGTTGCGTTAAAAACCGAACTGCAGGGTCATGGCTTCAGCCAATCACCGCGACTTCGTGGTCCAGAATCGTTGGGAGATCAAAGCGGGTCCACCCGTTCTTTACCGCGGCTTTCGTCGAACGTTTTGAAACGAGGAGCTGGATGCGGTTGCCGCGCACGCCGGCCGGGAGCCGCACACGCACGCTCAATGGACCCACGCGGATCAACTCATCCACCGGCGCGCGCCACGTGCCCGCGCTCGTGAGGTTGACCAGATGCAACACAAGCCGCCCCGGCTGCTCATACAAATGGCAGTCCAAAAATCCTGCGCCCTCGACTTGCAACGGGAAATTGTCGCGCGCCGTCCAGCGAACGAGGTTGGCCAGCAGGTTGGCGTGGTCCGGCAGGTTGTCGCGCCCGAAGCGGCGGTCGAGGTCCGCGGGCAGGAAAGCCACGCGACCGTGACCGCCGGCCTCGTTCACGATGAGCGCCGGGATGTCCGTGCGCGGCTGGCGCATCCAGGCGGCCTCGGGTGGGGAGCTTGGAAACGCGGAAATGAACGTCGCCAGGATGGTTGCTCCGCCGTCCACGCGCAGCGGTTCCAACATGCCGCCAAAGGGGAGAATGTCCGTCTCGTCAAAACCTTTCAGGGCGGGGTGCCGTTCGCCGGCCACCGCCGGTTCGTCTCCGGTCTTCGGTCCCGGGCCGCGCGCGCGCAGTTCCGGCGTCAGCCGCAGGTAGGTGTGTTGCGTCTCCGCCGCCCAACGGCGCATGGTGGAATCGGCGGAGGCGGGTTGTCCGCTGATGATGTGGGCGCCGAACACGTCCGCCAGCGCGAAGTCGGGTTGCGGTTCACCCGATTCATTGCAGCGACCGGCTTCGCCCGTGGCGATGAGGCCGCCGCCGCGTTCAACAAAACGCCGGACAGCTTCGACTTGGGCGTCGGACAGGGCGGCGAGGTTGGGCAGAATGAGAACTGAAAACTGGTCCGCGTCGCGCGCGATGTGGTTCGCGTGGACCGGAAGGTAGGGAATGCGGGCGCGGACCAGCGCGTTGGTCCAGCCGCGCCAGGGCAGTTCGACCAGTTCGTCGGGATTGTCGCGTCCGTAGAAGTCGGTGTTCGACTGCGACCAGACCAACCCGACCGTGGCGATGGGCCGGCGGTTGATCAGGTATTGTTGGTTCTCCGCGTGCCAGCGAAGGACCGGTTCGGCGGTGCGGAACATGCGCTGGTCTTCCTGATACGCGCCGACGTGGTGCCACCACGGCTGAATGCCGCCGGCGAAACCTTCCAGCATCCAGAGCCGCGCTTCGGCATCAGGTTTGCTGGCCAGCCGGAACTGGGGCCGGCCCGCCTGATACATGGCCATGCTTTCGGGAATGAGTTTGTCCCAGCCGAGCAGGCCGTGGATCAACTTGCCCGCCTCGCCGTTGTGCTGAAATCCGGTGGCGTCATTCCGCGCCTGCTCGTCGAGCATCACAATCTCCGACCGCTCGCAGATCGCCTTGTAATCGCGGAACTTCTGGGCCTGGGCGGGAATCGTGCCGCTGTTCATTCCGAGCCAGAGACAATGCGGTCCGCCGGCTTAGCGCGTGGTGCGATTGAACAGGTCCCAGACTTCGAGCCGGCGCGCGTAGTTCCACTGGATCCACTGGCGATAGACCGGATCGCCCCAATTCTTCGCGCGCGGGACCGGCTGGCCGGCCTGCTCGTGAAACTTGCGCTGACAATTTTCGCAGTAGCAGATGCTGTCGCGCTCCAGGCCGTTCCAGTTGTTGTCCGTGATTCCATCCGGGTGCGAGCGCTCGATGATTTCGCGGAGCACGGACGGAATGTATTCGTCATAATAAGGGCTGTTGACGCACGTGACGTAGAGGCCGGTGTTCCGATACGCCTGGCCGCCGGCGTCCAGGGTGAACCAATCCGGGTGCGCGCGATAAAAGTCCTCATGCGCGCGATTGGAATCCATGCGGGCGAGCACGGCCAGTCCGTCCTCGTGCGCGGCGCGGGCGAGTTCGCCGTAAAGATCGCGGTCACCGAGCGCGGCGGCGCGATAATGCAGCGGAAACTTGCTGGGATAATAGGCAACAATGCCGCCGGCATTGATGATGACGCCCTGAATCTGCGTGCGTTTCCAGTGTTGCCGCCACCAGGCGATGTCGTATCGTTGCGGGTCAATCTCCGTGATGTTCGTCTGTCCCCAGCGCAAGGCGCGGCGATACCACGGGAGCAGGCCGCCCGGACCGGCCTTGGTGGAAACAGAAACATCCTTCGTCGCGCTCGCGGCCAGCGCGATGAAATCAACACCGGCGAACATGACGGTCGCGGCGGCGCTTTTTTTGAGGAAGGCGCGGCGGGTTTCGCGTGGTTGAAGGGTCGTCATACGGTCAGTTTATGTCCGCGCGCGGCGTTCGCGCCAGAATGAACTCGCTGCGGTTTTGGGCCATGCTCTTATCCCATAAACGCAAACCGGGCACCAGCCTTTGTCGCATGGGCTGGATAAACTGGTTGAAGGTTGATCCGCCGTCGTTACACTTTGGCGCGACGAGGGGTTGAAGGTTGAGCGTTAAAGAAATGGGCCGCAGGAGAAATCAAATGGCGAGGGTCGAAGTGGGCCGGAAGAAACCGGCGGAGCGTGTCGGGGTGGTCGCGTGTGGAGGAGGTCTTAAAATAAGACCCATCTTAAAAGGACAAAAGTGACCATGAAGGCTAGCAGACCGATGGCCAAGCTTTTATAAAGCTCAAGTTTCCGTGTGTTTAGTTCATCGCCATTATCTCGGGCAGCATCCATTTTTGCTTAAATTACCATTTTATCTTGCGGGCGCTATGGGGTGTTTTCCCCAGGCCAGACTTGATGACTAGAACCAGCGGTTTCTGGGATGAAAAGCGTCAGCAACAATCCGCTCACACACAACCCGCCTTCGGCACCCTCTCCCGTCCGACGGGCGAGGGGTTACGGAGAGGGAGAATTGTCGTCCGCGGTACGTCCACGGTTGCGAGCTGCTTGCAGCTTGATGCGCTAAACCGCCAACACCGCGAGTGCTTGGTCAATGGACAGGAATCAAACTGAATCAAACCCAATCAAACCGGTTGAAACTGCCGGGAAAAATCAAAAGGGCGCATCCGGATTGGAGCGCGGCTGGGTGCAAAGCACCAGCCGCAGCACGTGGAAAAGCTCTGCGGCATCAGGCGTATTCCAGCAGGCTGGTTTTGCGAAGCTGCTGCGGCTGGTCCCGCTTTGCGGGACACAGCCGCGCTCCAGGGTCAGTGCGCGGATGCGCCCAAACCAAAACCGGACGCTGGAATTCACTTTACTCGCCGCGTTTCTGGGGTATCCTCCCGCTCCTGAATTTTTCGGAATCAGCACAGTTTTATGGCAAAACTTACGGTTCGTGATTTGGATGTTCGCGGCAAACGCGTTTTCATGCGCGTGGATTATAACGTGCCGCTGGAAGAAAAAGATGGCCAGATGGTCATCACCGATGCCACGCGCATCGTCGAGACGCTACCCACGCTGAAATTGCTCATCGAGAAGGGCGGTAAGTTGATTTTGACCGCGCACCTTGGCCGGCCCAAAGGCAAACGCGACGCGACCATGTCGCTGAAGCCGGTCGCAGCCAAATTGTCCGAGTTGCTCGGCAAACCCGTCGGGTTCGTGGACGATTGCATCGGCGAAAAGGTCGAGAAAGCCGTTGCGGGAATGAAAAATGGCGACGTGGTGCTGCTCGAAAACGTCCGTTATTACAATGAGGAGGAGGCCAACGACCCGGCGTTCGCCGAAAAGCTCGCGAAGGTCGCCGACGTTTATGTGAACGACGCATTCGGCTCGGCGCATCGCGCGCACGCTTCGACGGAAGGCGTCGCCCGCGTGGTTGCCAAACGCGGTGGCAAGTGCGCCGCCGGTCTGCTGATGGAACGCGAATTGAAATTTCTCGGCGATGAATTGGACAAACCGGCGCGCCCGTTTGTCGTGATTCTTGGCGGCGCGAAAGTTTCCGACAAGATCAAGGTCATTGACCGGCTGCTGGAAAAGGCGGACTCGATTTTGATTGGCGGTGCAATGGCTTACACGTTCCGCCTGGCGCAGGGTTACCAGACCGGCAAATCGCTGGTTGAGTCGGATGCGATCAACATCGCCAAGTCCGCACTCGAAAAAGCCAAGGCCAGGAAAGTTCAATTCCTTTTGCCGTTGGACGACGTGGTGGCCGTGCCGGTGAAGACCGACAAGCTCGATAAAAAGGGCAAGCCGGTCATCGAATGGCAGAATCCGCGCGCAAGCTCGGACATGAATTGTCCGGCTGATGCGGCAGGGCTGGATATCGGTCCGGCGACGGTCAAGGCGTATTCGGATGTGGTGGCCAGGGCGAAGACAATTTTATGGAACGGACCCATGGGCTTGTTTGAAAACAAACAATTTGCCGCCGGCACGAACGCCGTCGCGCAGGCCGTGGCGGACGCGACACAAAAGAACGGCGCGAAGAGCATCATCGGCGGCGGTGACAGCGTGAAGGCGCTCAACCAGGCCAAACTTGGCGACAAGGTGACGTTCATGAGCACCGGTGGCGGCGCGAGTTTGGAATTTTTGGAAGGCGCGGTCCTGCCCGGCGTCGCGGCGCTGAGCGAGAAATAATTTATCCTCCTCGTCCTTCGTCCTCGTTCTCGTAATCGAGATGCCGAGGACGAGAACGAGGAGGAGGACGATTTTTAAGACATGAACAAAGAACGTAAATTGATTATTGCCGGCAACTGGAAGATGAATAAAACGGCTGCCGAGGCGCTGGCATTGGTCAGCAACCTCAAGCTGGAATTGGCCAATATCAGGGAAGTGGACATCGTCATCTGCCCGCCATTCACGGCGCTGGAATCGGTGTCGAAGGTCATCCTTGACTCGAACCTCCGGCTCGGCGCGCAAAACATGAGCGCGCAGAATTTCGGCGCGTTCACCGGCGAGATTTGCGCCGGGATGCTCAAGGAATTTTCCGTGCGCTACGTCATTCTCGGCCATTCCGAGCGGCGCCAGTATCAAAAGGAATCCAACGCGCTCATTGCCAGAAAAGCGGCGGCGGTCCATGGTGCCTCGCTCAAACCCATCGTCTGTGTTGGTGAAACGCTCGCCGAACGCGAGGAGGGACAGACGGAAAAGGTTTTGGAGACGCAAGTGCGCGGCAGCCTCGCCGGTTTGACGAAAGAACAAATGGTTGAGACCATCATTGCTTACGAACCGGTTTGGGCCATCGGCACGGGCAAAACGGCGACCACGCAGCAGGCGCAGGACGCGCATGCCTTCATTCGTTCGCTGCTGGTGAAGGTTTTTGACGAAGGCGTCGCCAAAAAAGTCCGCATTCAATACGGCGGCAGTGTGAAACCGGCGAACGCGCTCGAGTTGATGGGCCAGCCGGACGTGGACGGCGCGCTGGTCGGCGGCGCGTCGCTCGAAGCGCGAAGTTTTGCTGACATTATTAAGAATTCAATATAGAAATTGATTATGAGTTTCATCGTTGGAATTTTGACATTTTTTCTGGTTATCAATTGCGCATTGTTGATTCTGCTGATTTTGATTCAACTGCCAAAGAAAGACGCCGGTGCCGGCATGGCGTTTGGCGGGGCGGCGGCGGACGCGCTGTTTGGCGCGGGTTCGGGTAACGTGCTGACCAAGGTCACGAAATACGCGACCATAATTTTCTTCGGGTTGGCCCTGGTGCTCGGCTATTTGCAAGACCGGGTGCATAAACAAGGCGGCGCATTGGAATTTGAAAAACAAGTTCAACAAAAACAGCAAATGCAAACGCCGATTTCCGCGCCCCAGCCGGTGACGCCGCCCGTTTCCCAACCGGCGGCTGCGCCCACAAACAATTTGCTGTCATTGCCCCTGTCTGCGCCAACCAATGCCCCGGCTGCGCCGACGCAATCGAAATAACGCGATGTCCATTTCCCAACGCGCCCGGCGGATTTTTTCGCGGGCGCGTTTTGCTTTTTGCGTCGCGATCTTGATTTGTTTTACGGGCTGTGTCCGTCATGAGCCGCCGGCAGACATCACCATCCTCAACGGCGCAGAGCCGCAATCGCTGGATCCGGCCATCCTTTCCGGCCAGGCCGATATGCGGGTGGCGCAGGGAGTGTTTGAGGGATTGACACAGTTCGACCCGAAAACGGGGCGTGCGATCCCCGGCTTGGCAGAACGCTGGGAAATTTCACCCGACGGCTGCACTTACACCTTTCATTTGCGGTCGAACCTGGTTTGGTCCACCGGCGAACCCATTACGGCAGACGACGTGGTTTATTCGTGGATTCGCGCGCTCAACCCCGCCACCGCTTCCGAATACGCGGGGCAGCTTTTTTTCCTGAAAAATGCGCAGGATTTCACTGACGGCAAAATCAAAGATCCAACCCAAGTGGGTGTTCACGCGGCTGACCCGTTGACCGTGCGCGTTGAGTTGAATCATCCCACGCCGTTTTTTTCCGACATCTGTGCCATACCGGTGACCAGTATGGTGCCGCGCCAGACGATTGAAAAATACGGTGACCGCTGGCTTATGGCCAAACCGCTGCCGGTCAGTGGCGCTTACGATCTGGTTTACTGGCGGTTGAACGACAAGATCCGCCTGCGGAAAAATCCCCGTTACTGGAACGCCGCCAACACGCAGTCGGACCTCATTGACATCCTGCCGGTCGGTTCGGCCAATGCGGCGTTGAGTCTTTATGAGCGAGGCGAGGCGGACATCGTTTGGGATGCGGCCTTGATTCCTGCCGGGTTGCTGGACGTGCTGCTCAAGCGTCCGGACTTTCACACGTTCATTTGTCTCGACACTTACTTTTTCCGATTCAACGTCACGCGCAAACCGTTTGACGACCCGCGGGTGCGCCAGGCACTGGCGCTGGCTGTGGACAAGGAACGCATCGTAAAAAAAATCACCCAGGGCGGTGAGCAACCCGCTTCGCATCTCGTTCCCGCCGGCACGGCCAATTACACATCGCCGGAAGGATTGGGTTACGACCCGGCGCGGGCGCGAAAATTACTGGCCCACGCCGGTTATCCCGGCGGCCAGGGCTTTCCCCGCTTTCAATATATGTTCAATGCCTCGGCGGGTGGCGGTTCAAAAATTCATGAAAAGATCGCCGTCGAATTGCAGCAAATGTGGCGCGATCAGTTGGGCATCCAGATGGACTTGAGGCAGATGGAATGGGCGGCTTATTTGAATGCGCAGTCGCAACTTGATTACGACCTCTCGCGCTCGGGCTGGGTGGCCGACTACAACGACGCGAACACGTTTCTGGGCCTGTTTACCAGCAATGACGGCAACAACCGCACCGGCTGGAAAAACGCGCAATACGACGATCTCGTCCAGCGGGCAAACCAGGAGCCCGATTTGAAGGCGCGCGAAAAGCTTTTTCAGCGGGCGGAAACGATTCTGGTGCGAGACGAAGTTCCCATCGTGCCGGTTTACTTCTATGTCGGCATCAACTATTACGATACCAACAGGATTCAAGGCATTTACCCAAACGTCTTGGACAACCATCCGTTGCAAGCCATCCGCAAAACGGGTCGAGGGTCCAGAGTCGAGGGTCGAGAGCTTGATAACGCAAACAAACAATGAAAGGAATGGGAGAATGAAAACACGATTCCGTTTTGAAAAACTGGAGGTCTGGCAGGAAGCCAGAAAAATCAATCAAGTTATTTACCGGCTCACCCGCAAATTCCTCAGGGAGGAATTATTTGCCATGACGTCGCAAATCCGCCGCGCTTCCATTTCCGTTTCGTCCAACATTGCGGAAGGTTCCGGCCGAAATTCAGACAAGGACTTTGCGCACTTTCTTGAACAATCTTACGGTTCGCTCATGGAAGTCGCATCCATTTTTTACCTCGTGCTTGACGAAGGCTATGTCAAGGAAAGCGATCTCGATCCGCTTTTTGACGAACTGGAAAGGCTCGCAAAACGCACCGTTTCTTTAAATTGTTCTCTTTCCGTCCCAACTTCAAAAACTCCATTCCGTCGCACGAAGCCTCCGGCTCTCGACCCTCGACCCTCGACTCTCGACTGAATCATGTATTTTCTGAAGCGCCTTATCTTCGCCGTGCCGCTGCTGCTTGTCATCAGCGCGCTGGCGTTCGCCTTGGTGCATCTCGCTCCCGGTGGACCGTTTGACCGGGAACGCGCGCCGGCTTCCCCGGAAATCGAACGTGCCATTAAAGCGAAATATCATCTCGATGAACCGGTTTGGAAACAATATTTCCGCTACCTAGGCGATCTGGCGCATGGCGACTTCGGTGTCTCACTCAAATATCGCAACCATACGGTCAACGACATCATCGCCCAAGGGTTGCCGGTCTCGATGCTGCTCGGCGCGCTGGCGTTTGGCTTTGCGATGGGGGTCGGGTTGCCCGTCGGGTTTTTTACCGCAGCCCGGCGCGGACGCTGGGAGGACTATGCCGGCAGTTTTTTTTCCATGCTCGTTGTCTGCGTGCCGGGCTTCGTTATTGCACCGTTGTTGATCCTGCTGTTCTCGATCAAATGGAAATTGCTGCCGGTTGGGTTGTGGGAAACTCCGTGGCATATGATTTTGCCGCCCATCGCCCTTGGCCTGTTTTTTGCCGGCAAGGTCGCCCGGTTGATGCGCGAGGGAATGTTAAACGCCATGCAATCCGAGTTCGTCACCGCGGCCCGCGCCAAAGGATTGGGCGAAAATCGGCTGTTGCTCAGGCACGCCTTCCGCATCGCCGTGCTGCCGGTCGTTTCCTATTCCGGCCCGATGCTGGCCGACCTGCTGACCGGTTCGTTCGTCATTGAAAACATCTTCCAGATTCCCGGCATTGGCGTCTTTCTCGTCAACAGCTCGTTGAATCTTGATTATCCCCTCATCGTCGGCCTTTCCTTGCTCTACGCAATATTGCTCATCGGTCTGAACTTGGTGGTGGATTTCGCCTACACCCTGCTTGACCCGCGCGTGAAATATGAGTGAACCGGTCGAAAGACGAGAGACGAGAGTCGAGGGCAACCTGACGCCCGGACGACCGCCTTCTGGCGCTCTACCCTCGACCCTCGACCCTCGACAGCACTCCAGTCCCGGCCAGCGCGCGTGGCAGCGCTTCCGGCGAAATCGTGCCGCAGTTGTCAGCGCGTGGTACCTGGTTTTCCTGCTGCTGGCACTCGTCGCGTGGCCCATCGTCCTGAAAGTTTCCGGCGGGACATTTGCCCAAATTCACGATCCCAACCAGCTTTCCGACGCAGCATTTGCGCCGCCGGGCGCGCAACACTGGTTCGGCACAGACGTGCATGGGCGTGATGTTTTTTCCCGCATTTTGTTCGGCGCGCAAATTTCACTGCTCGTCGGCATTGTCGGCGCGGGCGTGAGCCTCGTCATCGGCGTGCTGTGGGGCGCGATTGCCGGTTACGTGGGCGGGCGCGTGGACAGCGCGTTGATGCGCGTCGTGGATGTTCTTTATTCACTGCCCACGATTATTTTCGTGATTGTTTTGCTGACCACGCTGGGCGAATTGCTCAAGCAATCGCACTTTGTCGAAAATTCACCCGCGCTCACCAGACAACTTCGCGTCGTGTTGCTGTTCGTTGGCCTCGGCGCGGTGTCGTGGTTGACGATGGCGCGAATCGTGCGCGGACAGGTTTTATCTTTGCGAACGCGTGCGTTCGTGGAAGCGAGCCGCGCGATGGGCGGCGGACCGGTGCGGATTTTGGCGCGGCACATCATCCCGAACGTTTTTGGCGTCGTGATTACCTATCTGGCGCTCACCGTGCCGGCGATCGTGCTTTACGAATCGTTCCTGAGCTACCTGGGTTTGGGTGTGCAGCCGCCGATGGCGAGCTGGGGCACGCTCATCGCGGAAGGCGTTTCGCAAATCAATCCCATCCGGATTTACTGGTGGTTGATTGCATTTCCCGGTGGCGTGCTCGTCACGACGTTGCTGGCGCTGAACTTTCTCGGCGACGGCCTGCGCGATGCGTGGGATGTGAAAAGCAAATAATCGTAGGGGACGACGTAAGGGGTCTCTGGCTTCTCAAAATATGAGTCTTGTTACCTCGACTCCTACAAAGAAAAATTGAGTGATTTGCGATAATCTTGGATCCGCCAACGAAGAAACCCCGAGCAATGTTTGGGCGTGGCCTTGTTGCGCAAAGACCAGTAGGCGTTGAAATCCTTCTCCAGTTTTCGCAATTCGCGGATGCCAGTTCGCGCCAAATGCCTTGCCTTTGAGTTTTCTCCCGCCGCGCGCGCCTGCTGCCAAAGCATGAACTGGCATGACTGCGCGGCCATGCGCGCGGCCAGATCCAATTCATGCAACAAAACATTTCCAGTTTTGCTTGAAGGTTTTGCCCGATGAAGCACAGCACGCTGCTTTTCTATTTCCTTCAAAGTGGCGCGAATGTTTTTGCCGGAAATCCATGCGTGATGTTTCAATCCGTTCCGACAAAACAATTCGTGCTGTTCCGGCGGTGGGACGGTGATGGCGGTTCCCAGCGGCGTTTCGTTGGGAACGGCGAATTTCAACTTCCGATGTGCCCGGCCGAGCGCAAACGCCGCTTTGGCCGCGTTGCCGGTCGAATCGTTGAAAACATCGCGGTTCAAAACCGGGATAAGCTTCGCCTCATCAAAGGTTTTGGCGCACCAACTCAGCGACGCGCCGGCAAGATAGGGGAGATAACTGACGGCGAGCGGCTGCGGATGACCGCCGTCGCCCCAATCGGTGATGAGATAACCCATCGCGCCGTGCCTGCGCCCGGCTTGGGCGGCAGAGCGCAAATTAGCCAGCGCGTTGTCATGCCGGCCAATCAACGTCTGCCACGTTGAAGTGCCGGGGCAGACGTAAAACGGGATTTTTGCCTTGGCGAACAACGCGGCCTCCCGGTCAAATGGATGATTCGCTTCATAACCCCAGTTGAGCGCGATAATGGTAGGGCTGACCTGCCGGTCAGCCTGGACGCGCGGCAGCGCATCCCTACCGAGCTTGGCCAATTCTTTGATGAGTTTCGGATATCTCAAGATGATGTCGCCCCAGAACATCATCCGTTTGCCGCGTGCGGAAACCTCTCGATGAATCTGCTTGAGGAAATCGAGATAAACGCGGCCCTGGCCTTTAACGGCGCAAAGTTTTTTGCTCCGACCATGGCCGAGATCGAATGTCTCGTCGCAACCAACGTTGAAAAACCGGCTTGGGAAATTCGGCAGCAATTCGTCGTAAAGTCCGCGCAGGAAGGGCAGGGTGCCCGGATGATTCGGCGCCAGCGTGGAAGGCTGGCGGACAAATTCTCCACTGGCGTCGGGATAAGGCCCGGAGACCTCGGCCAGTTTTTTGAGCTGGGGATGTTCCAGAATATGTCCCAGATGGCCGAAGGAATTCTGGTTGGGCACGAGGTCAATGCCCAGTTGCTGGCAGCGCGCGTCGAGCTTGCGAATTTCCTCGCCGGTCAGCGCACCCCAGCTTTGCCAGACGGATTGGTAACGGCGATAGGCAAACGTGTGTTCGGTATAGAGTTGAAATTCGTTGATTTTGAAATCGGCAAGGTGCTCGACCAGTTCAAGCAGTGTTTTGAGTTTGGGCACGCGACCGCGCGAGATGTCCAACATCACGCCGCGACGCGCAAAATCCGGCCAGTCGCGGATTTTCAGGCACGGCAAATGCCGGCCGTATTGGCGCAGCAATTGTCGCAATGTGGCAACGGCGGCATGCAAACCGGGAGTTTCACGAAACTCGATTCGCACGCCGTTGCGGTCAATGGTTAGCTTGTAGCCCTCGGCATGTGTCGGGGCGGATTTGCTGTGAACGACTCGGATGGTTGCGGGCGGAGCGCCGGTCTCCGACCCGCCGCGTTGGAGTTCACGCTTTAGCGTGCCGCCCGAACAAGCTAAGGCTTGAACTCCAACGTGATCTTCGCGCCATGCCGGAGGCCGGCGTTCCAATTCAGATTGCAGCCGCTTGGCGATCACGCACGCGACGTCGGACGAAAGCGAGGCGTCGAGTTGCAGCGTGGCGCGCCGGGGCAGGGTGAACGTGCCCGGGCAAAGCTTCAACGAGCGAGGGCAGGGGAGCAGATTCAAGGTTCGATGTTCAGAGTTCAATGTTCAGTGTTCGATGTTTGTTTGTCGGAAACAAACGAGACATCGAACATCCAATCCCGCAAAGCGGGACTGAACATTCGATTGGCTCATTTCTGTGCCGCAATCATGCCGCTCTTGCGCGCGTAATTGAACAAGCCGCCGGCGTCCACGACCGGGCGGACGTCGCCGAGGGGTTTGAATTTGAAAACCTTGCCGGTCGCCTTGACGGTGACCGTGGCCGCATCGAGATCAACGGTGACCACATCGCCATTTTTCAGCGTATCGCAAAGGCGTTCGGTGATTTCGCAGGGATAAAGTTCGCCGGTGGCGACGGAGTTGCGGAAGAAAATGCGCGCGAAACTCTCGGCCAAAACGATTTTGCAACCCGCCGAACCCATCGCAATCGGCGCGTGCTCGCGCGAACTGCCGCAGCCGAAATTTTTTCCAGCCACGACAATCGGATATTTGCTGTCAAGCTGGCCATCCTTGACGTAGCGCGCCGGGTAGAGCGATTCGGGCAGGCCGCAAAGTGCGAGGCTGCCGAGCTTTTCGTATTCGTCGGGCATCGTCGGCACCAGCGTCAAATACTG
Organism: Limisphaerales bacterium; assembly: GCA_003161635.1. GTDB lineage: Bacteria > Verrucomicrobiota > Verrucomicrobiia > Limisphaerales > UBA11358 > UBA11358. Next base: position 49,935 of record PMOA01000155.1, on the reverse strand, counting down.
CGCGGGGATGATCTGGTCGGTGTCAATGTTGTCGCGCACCACATAAACCGGCCCGGTAAAAACTGATTGCATGACGCCAATGTGCCGTGAACAGCCGCGATTTTCAATCAGATTTGGTGGGGTCCTAAATTGGAGCGCGGCTGTGTATGCGGAGCACCAGCCGCAGCACGTCCAAATGTCGGGGGACTTTGGACCCATTCCTGCGTGCGTTTGTTTGCGCACCTGCTGCGGCTGGTCCATTGGACACAGCCGCGATCCATTTGCGGCGGGTGCATTCTTCACATTTGAATTAGGACATTATCTCAGATTTCAACGGTCGGCTGGGGCGGCGGAATGGCGCGCTGTTCGCGCTTGCGCAACGCCATCACCGCAATCGTGCAGGCCGTCCACGTCGGCAACATGTCTGTCAACGGAATGAATTCGACGATGAACGTGGGCAGGAACAGCCAATGAAAACCGACAGCCCAACTCGTCAACCCCATCGCCAGCACATCAATGGCCTGGTCAACGAACGCCCAGCCGAATGGGCCGAGGAGAAATTGCAATCCGTCCGCGAACACGGCGATGGCCAGTGCGATGACGATGCGGACACGCGTCAATTGCGGCACGCGGAACAGGTGATTTGGTTTGTCCGGCAGTTTCACCGCCAGGAAATTAACCACAAAGACACGAAGGACACAAATTTCGGTTGATAACTTTCCCTTTCCGCCCGGGGGATGCGTCACCTTTGCGGGACTTCACCTTGCCGTTGGCGATTTAGTTTCTATAATTGCGCGGTGCTCGATATTAAATTGATTCGTGAAAAGCCGGATTTTGCGCGCGCGCGCCTTGCCACGCGCGGGGCAGGGGATGAAGCCCACATTGACGGAATTCTCCGGGCCGACGAAATACGACGAAAAACACTCGCAGAGGTCGAAACGCTCAAGGCCCAACGCAACCGCGCATCGAAGGAAATCGGTGCATTGATGGGCCAGAAGAAGACCGCCGAGGCTGAGGCGAAGAAGGCGGAGATGCGCGAGTTGGGCGACCGCATCGCCGCGCTCGACAAGCAGGCGTTGGAAGTCGAGGCGGCGCGAGATCAATTAATGCTGCGTCTGCCGAATCTGCCGCATGAATCGGTGAAGATCGGCAAAACGGTGGAGGACAATCCGGTGGTGCGGGTTCATGGTGAGAAGGCGGCTTTCGCCTTCAAACCGAAGTCTCACGTCGAACTTTGCGAATCGCTCAAGCTGGTGGATTTCGCACGCGCGGCGAAAATTTCCGGCAGCGGTTTCCTGCTCTACACGGACTGGGGCGCGCGGCTGGAGCGGGCGTTGATTCAAATGCTGCTTGATTTGCACACTCACGAACACGGTTACACGGAGGTGTCGCCGCCCTTCGTGGTCGGGCCGCAATGTCTCGAAGGCGTCGGGCAATTTCCAAAATTCAAGGACCAGTATTACGGCGTGGCGGAAGGCGACGACAAAGAGAAGCTGGGGAAATTATATCTGGTTCCGACCGCCGAGACGCCCGTGGCAAACATTCATCGCGAGGAAATTCTCAAGGAAAGCCAGTTGCCAGTTTATTATTGCGCCTACACGCCGTGTTTTCGCGGCGAGGCGGGCGCGGCGGGCGTCGGCACGCGCGGCATGATTCGCGTGCATCAGTTCGACAAGGTTGAATTGATCAAGATTGTGAAACCGGAGCACGGCTACGATGAGTTGGAGAAAATGGTGACGAACGCGGAGCGCGTGCTCCAATTGCTTGGTCTGCATCACCGCGTGGTGTTGTTGTGCACGGGCGACATGGGCTTTGCGAGCGCGAAGACCTACGACATCGAGGTGTGGGCGCCGGGGCAGGGGAGTTATCTCGAAGTGTCGAGCTGCTCGAACTGCGAGGATTTCCAGGCGCGCCGGATGAATCTGCGGTTTAAAACGGAAGCGGGCGAAAATAAATTCCCGCACATCCTCAATGGCAGCGGCACGGCACTGGCGCGATTGTTTGTCGCGCTGATTGAAACGCACCAGCAGGCGGACGGCAGCGTGCTGATTCCAAAAGCGCTGCAACCGTATCTGAAGACGGAGCGCATAACTCCAACGTAGGAGACGACGTGAGAATTCTCATTTTTTCTGCACTAGAATTTTTGCACCAAAAATTAGAGTCTCGTTACCTCGACTCCTGCAAGTTCATACAGAAATGAAAATCCTTCTGGCCAGCAGCGAAGTCCATCCGTATTCCAAAACCGGCGGGCTGGGGGACATGGTTGGCGCGCTGGGCAAGGCACTGGCGCACGCGGGCCATGAAGCGTGCATCGTCACGCCGCTGTACCAGGGCATCCACGAGCGATTCCCGGCCCTGCGCCGCGTGGATTGGCAATTCAATTTGCCGTTGGGCGCGCAGCCGGTGCAGGCGGAATTGTGGTCGCTGGAAGTTGAAAAAGGACCAACGATTTATTTCGTTGACCAGCCGGAATTCTATCAACGCGCCGGCATTTACCTGGAGAACCACGTCAGTTACCCGGACAATGCCGAACGATTCATTTTCTTTTCAAAGTGCGTCGCGAATCTGGCGCGTTATCTGCCGTGGCGGCCGGACGTCGTTCACGTCAACGACTGGCAGGCCGGGCTGGTGCCGGCATTGATGCTGCACCAGCGGCGCGGGGAAGGGTGGGGGAATCCGCCGCCGGTGTGCCTGACGATTCACAATCTCGCTTTTCAGGGAACTTTTCCGGCAGCCGCATTCGCGCTGACAAATTTGCCGGAAGAATTTTTCACCATTGAAGGCGCGGAGTTTTACAAACAATTGAATTGCCTCAAGGCCGGAATCGCGTTTGCCGATGCGATTACGACGGTGAGTCCGCGTTACGCGCGCGAAATCACGACGGAGGAATTCGGGTGCGGCCTGGACGGTTTTTTGCGCCAGCGACAGGACCGGCTTTTCGGAATTCTCAACGGCGTGGATCACGAGGAATGGAACACCCTGCACGATCCGTTTCTCAAACATCCCTATTCCGCGACGCGGCTGGCGGGCAAGCGGAAGAACAAGATCGAGTTGCAAAAGGAACTGGGTTTGCCGGTAGCGGCGGACGCACCGCTGTTCGGCACCATCACCCGGCTCGCCGAACAAAAAGGCGTGGACATCCAATTGGGCGCGCTCGAAGAAATGTTGAGCGCAGACATCCAGTTCGTTTTGCTCGGCAGCGGCTCGCCGGCTTTTGAGCGCGGCTATCACAAACTGTCCCGCCGTTTTCCGTCCCAAGCGGCCGTTCACATCGGCTACGACGAAGGCTTGTCGCACCGGATCGAAGCCGGGTGCGATTTTTACATCATGCCGTCACGTTTCGAGCCGAGTGGCCTGAACCAGATGTATAGCCTTCGTTACGGCACGATTCCCATCGTCCGCGCCGTTGGCGGTCTGGATGACAGCGTGATTGATTTTTCGCAGGATGCGGCGCGCGCCAACGGAATCAAATTCCGCGAATACTCCGCCCGTGCTCTGGCCAAGGCGATGCGGAAAGCCCTGGCGCTTTACCAGCAATCCGGTTTGTTACGGCGTTATCGCCAAAACGCCATGAAGACGGATTTTTCCTGGAATCAAACCGTTGATGAGTATCTGAAGATTTACGAGACGGCTGAAAAAATCAGCTCTGGACAAGATTTACGAACCGCTGGGCGCGTTCCTTGACGACGGCGCTCGGATGATCCACCACCCACGGCGCGTTCCACAGGACGTAAAATTCAAAGTCCGTTGGCTGGCGCTTGTGGCTGCGTTCGAATTGATTCAGGCGCGGAATCATGGTTTTTTGTGCGGCGGTCAGCGCCTGCTCCGGATTGTGCGGATTTCCGCCCGGCCAAAGCTCGGGCCGGATTTGGAAGCGGGAAATTTCACCAACCAATCCGATGGCGTGATCGTTGTTGCCGCTTTCAATCATGGAAAGCGCTTCCCAGCGATCCATTGCAAAGGCAGGCATCACCAAGCCAAGGCTGCCCAGAACAAACATGATGGGTAGACGAACTTTCATCGTTGGCTAATAAAGCGGATGGTTGGCGCGTCGTCAACAGGATTGTACCTGAATTAAATATAACAAACATTGTGCGACTATATTTAAAAACGGGGCACTGATTTAAATCAAGTTTAACTCGCTGATATTCAACATAATAAAGTTCTGTTTGTTATTCTTGTGTCCACTAATAGTTAAACTTAAAGGTGCGTTTGGTTACTGGTAACCGGCTTGGTAGCCGGGGCTGAAAGCCGAAAACGTGTGTAAGTCGTTATCAATTAATGGATAGTAACTGGAGGCTGGCAACCGATAACGCGTGTAATACCATTTACAGTTTGCTTTTGCACTGTAGCGGCGGTCTGCGACCGTCGCCATTGATTCCACCGGCACTCACAGAGCGCCGCTACAAAAAATGCGAAATAGTGCAATTACATGCTGAAACCGGTATAAGTCGTTGATAATTAAGCAGCCATACTCTGCCCTTGTGGTGGCTTGCTGGCATATCACGATGATGTTTGTCGGGATTACATGATCAGTTCGCCTCGCGCGTTTCATTTCAGAATTAAATCAGTGGACTCGGGAGAGGTGCCACCGCCCTCGGCCTCCGGCCTTCAGCCCTACGCTACAGGGCTAACCTGTCATTATGCCGCAAAATTGCGGTCTGATTCTTTTCGAGATTTTGACCATACTGGCAAAACTTCTGCAAGTGAGCGTTTTTGCGGTGGACAGCAAACACTGTGTTGCAAAAGTAATTCCCTGACCGATCAGTCCAATTTTAAACCTGTTCCTTTGTGCGGTTGAATAATCCGGCCATTTTACGCACGCACCAACGTGGCATGATTCGAATCAGAAAAACGAGAAAATGGTATTGCCAGCCGGGAATGGCCAGCAATTTCCCCTTGCGAAAAGCACGATGGCCGTGGCGCGCAACGGCTGCCGCCGGCATTTTGGGCGTATCAAGCCGCCGCATTTTTTGACCGTGCGAGACGTTGCCGAAATTGGTTGTGGTTGGACCGGGACAAAGCGCCGTCACCGTCAATCCGGTGCCGGCGAGTTCTTCCGCCAGCGCCTCGGTGAATGAAAGCACGAAGGCTTTGGTTGCGTAATAAACCGCCATGCCGGGGCCGGGCAGGAATCCGGCCAGTGAACCGACGTTGAGCACGCCGCCGTGCCGGCGTTCGATCATGCCCGGAAGAAACAGCCCCGTCAGGTTCGTGAGCGCGGTTATGTTGACCTGGATCATTTCGAGGTGTCGCTGGAGCGGCAACCCGGCAAACGTGCCGTTCGCGCCAAATCCGGCGTTGTTGATCAAAACGTCCACCATGATTCTCCTGCCCTGCAATTCCTTGAAGATGTGCGCCGGAGTTTCGGGCAGGGAAAGATCGGCGGTTAAAACGAGTGCTTCAATTTTGTGCGCCTGACGCAATTCTTTGGCCAGAGTTTCCAACGCTTCGGTGTTGCGGGCGAGCAACACCAGACGGCATCCGTCCGCCGCAAAGCACCGCGCCAGTTCCAGCCCGATTCCCGACGACGCCCCGGTGATTAAAACCGTTTCGCTGTTCGCGGCGTTCATTTTGCCTTGCGCGGGTTATTGATTTCCCCAACCGAACCGTTTGGTGATGGGCCAATAAACAAAAAAGGATTTGCCGATGGAACTCGCTGCCGGGAAATCGCCCCAAAACCGCGAGTCCAGACTGTTCATCGTATTGTCTCCCATGACGAAAAGATGATTGGTTGAGACCTGAAATTCGCGGCCCGGTCCCAGTGCTCTGATCAGCGCGTGACCATAATACCGGTTATCCTGGTACTGAAGGGTCTTGGTTCCCAGCGGCACACCGGAAAATGAATAAAGATTTTCGAAATGCGGGGTGGACGCGGACAGCGGCTGGCCATCCACCACGAGATGTCCGACCGGCACGGCCTGGCCGCCGAATTGAGGTGCCCCCGTCACTTCGTAATCCGGGGCCAATGCGAGCGTCTCGCCGCCCAGTCCCACGAGGCGTTTGATATAAAACTGGTCGCCCGGCATCCCGACCGCCGCCCGGCGATCCTCCGGGACTCCCGCCGTTGCGAAAACGATGATGTCCCCGCGTTGCGGTTTGCGAAAATTATAACTAAGCCGGTCCACAAACAGATGATCGCCCGCAGCAACTTGAATTTTCACCACGTCCTCGCCTTTGTGATAAACATGTCCCGGCTCCCATCCCGCGCGCACGGCCAGACTTTGTTCGCCGTAATCCGGCGGAAACCAGATCGTTTGCGGCTGGCCGCCGATCCAAAGGGTCTGCTTGATGTTGAAAATAAGGAAGTGCGTCATCGGGCTGATGGAATCAATCGCGCCATCGCTTTGCGCAACCACGTGAACGTAGGAAATTCCTTCAAACCATTCTCGAACCCGTTCCCAGCCGGTCGGGATTTTGAAATCCGCTTCGCTGCGCAGGCCGTCGTGCAACAAATAATTTTTTGAGATGACACCGAACAACGTCGGTTGCATCGAACCGGTCGGGATTTTGAACGGTTGCACGAAGAAGGTGCGAATGGCCATCGCCACGGCCACCGCCACGAGAATGACTTCGACATTTTCGCGCCACAGGGCGTTTGGATACGGCTTGAGCCACTTGTTCGCGGCGAAATCAAGCTCGTCCATCTTGATCCGAATTTTCCCTATGTTCGCTCCCTCCGCGATGGCCGCCTGCAACTGATTCATCGCCAGGGTCACTCCGCCAATCGCCGGTGGCGTGAGGACATCGCGTTGCGCGCACAGCAAATGGTATACGTGCTTCCGCACCGCGCATGCCTGGCGGACGGTTGAGGAAAAGAACCAGCGGAAAATCATAGTTGATGGTTGAGAGTTGAGAGTTGAGAGTCAAAACAAATTGGGCCGCAGGCCGATCCCCTGGGTGCATCTCGACACTGTTCTTGGTCGGGAAGTCTGGGCCGGGAGCACCGGGCGACTGGAAAGTCGCCCGAACCCGCGGACAGGAATGTCCGCGCTACGTAGCGCAGGCTTTCCAGCCTGCGGGTTCTGGGGACTTTCCAGTCCCCAGTTAAGGACAGTGTCAAGATGCGCCCCTCTCCCCTGCCCTCGTCTTTCGACCTCTTGGCGCGGCGAAGCGGAGCGAAGACGGCTCGACTCTCGGCTTGTTTTCATGCTTTTAACACTTCGATAAACGCTTCCTGCGGGATATTGACCGTGCCGAACGCTTTCATGCGTTTTTTGCCTTCCTTTTGTTTTTCGAGAAGTTTGCGTTTGCGCGTGATGTCGCCGCCGTAACATTTCGCCGTCACATCCTTGCGGAAGGCGCTGACCGTTTCGCGCGCGACAATTTTTCCGCCGATGGCCGCCTGAATCGCGACCTGATATTGCTGGTGCGGGATGACTTCCTTGAGCTTGGCCGCCAGCGCGCGTCCCCTGCCCTCCGCCTTGTCGCGATGCACGATGCACGAAAACGCGTCCACCGACTCGTTGTTCACGAGCAGGTCGAGCTTCACCATCGCCGACTCCTGATAATCGGCGTGTTCGTAATCCATCGAACCGTAACCGCGCGTCATGCTTTTGATGCGGTCATGGAAATCTATCAAAATCTCATTCAACGGCAACAGGCTCGTAAGCATGACCCGCCGCGCGTCCAGCGTTTCCGTCTGGTCCACCGCGCCGCGCTTCTCGGAAATCAACGCCATCATGTCGCCGATGTTTTCGTTCGGGCAAATCACAAAGGCTTTGACCATTGGCTCCTCGATTTTCTGGATGTAATTCGGTTCCGGCAAAAACGCCGGGTTGTCAATTTGCTTCACGACGCCGTCGCTCATCGTCACGCGATACACCACGCTCGGATACGTCGCGATGATGTCCATGCCGTATTCGCGGCGCAACCGTTCCTGCACAATTTCCAGATGCAACAAACCGAGAAACCCGCAACGAAAACCGAAGCCGAGCGCGACCGACGTTTCCGACTGATAAACAAACGCCGAGTCGTTGAGCTGCAACTTGCCCATGTTCGCCTTGAGATGCTCGTAATCGCCGGTGTTGATTGGATAAATCCCGCTGAACACCATCGGATGAATCTCCTTGAACCCCGCCAGCACCGGCGAAGGATTCCGCGCGTCCGTCACCGTGTCGCCCATCTTCACTTCCTTCGGGCTTTTGATGTTCGCGGTGAAATAACCCGTCTCGCCCACTTCCAGTTTTTCCCGGACGTAAGGTTTGGGATTGAAACTGCCGACTTCCTTGATCTCCACGTTTTTGCCGGAGTGCAGCAACTTAACATGCATTCCCGCCTTCAACTCGCCGTTGAATACGCGCACGTGCGTGACGACGCCCTTGTAAGTGTCAAAATAGGAATCGAAGCCCAGCGCCTGCACCGACGGTGCGCCGGTCGGCTTCGGCGGCGGAATGCGCTCAATGATCGCCTCAAGAATTTCATCAATGCCAATCCCCTCTTTGGCGCTGGCCAGAATCGCCGTGTCACCCGGAATTGCCAGAATGTCTTCAAGCTGTTGCCGGGTTTCCGGGACATTCGCATGCGGCAGATCAATCTTGTTGATGATGGGGATGATGGTGAGATTCTGCTTCATTGCCAGGTGCACGTTGGCGACCGTTTGTGCCTCGACGCCCTGCGCCGCGTCCACGATGAGCAACGCTCCTTCGCACGCGCTCAAGCTGCGCGACACTTCGTAGGAAAAATCCACGTGCCCCGGCGTATCAATCAGGTTCAGCTCGTAAGTCTCGCCGTTGCGCGCCGTGTAACGCATCGTGACCGGATGCGCCTTGATGGTGATGCCGCGTTCCTTTTCGAGGTCCATGGAATCGAGCAATTGCGCCTCCATGTCGCGGGTGGCGATGGTGCCGGTGCGATGCAGGAGCCGGTCCGAGAGCGTCGTCTTCCCATGGTCAATATGGGCAATGATGCTGAAATTGCGAATATGTGCTGCGTCCATTGTCTTAAATCAGAGCGCAGCAGGATAACCGGAAAACGGGTGAAGAAAAGGAAATTTCCCTATCACACGGAACGCGTTCCCATGGAGCTGCACCGCGAATTGGTCTCGCCCCAGAAGACTTCGTAGTTGCGATTGGAGTTGAAGGGCGGGCCTTCGCCGCGACGAAGTGGCTTCGGCCACGCAGGCGGGTCAATGTAAATCAAATCCACGCAGGCATCGGGCAGCTTCGCGAGCTGTTCCAGATTGTCGCCACAATAAACGACGCGGGTGTCAAGGAGGGCAGAGGGTTTTTGACGTGTTTCGGAGGGTGGAGTTCCACGACGCCCTAACTTCTCTGCCGGCTTTTCTAATTGGGGGCTCATGGAATTCGCCCCTCCGATTGCACCGGAAACCGGCTTGCAAGTTCGCGTCGCTGCCTGTTGCATTCCATGCCGCCGCTGGTTTAACGTTGAATCATGCAAAGCGGCATCCGCGTCGCCACACCGCCGGCCAAGCCGTTGCTGGTTTTTGACGGCGACTGCAATTTCTGCACGTTGTGGATCCGCCGCTGGCAGCAAATGACCGGCGACAGCGTGGACTATCTGCCCGCCCAGGACCCGCACATCGCCGCGCAATTTCGCGAAATTCCCAGCCGGCAATTTGACACGGCCGTCGTGCTCATCGAAACCGACGGCCTGGTTTATTCCGGTGCGGAGGCCGTTTTCCGCACGTGGGCGCACAATCCCAACCGGCAATGGCCACTGCGCGGTTACGAAAAATCGCCGATGTTGGCGAACCTCGCTGAATGGGCCTACCGCCTGGTCGCTGAAAATCGAACCTTGTTCTCCCGGCTGACGCGCTGGTTCTGGGGACGACACATCGAGCCGCCGGCGCATTTTCTCACGCGCCGGATTTTTCTGCGCACCCTGGGCGTGATTTACCTCATCGCGTTCGTTTCGTTGTGGACGCAAATCAGCGGCCTCATCGGGCACAACGGCATTTTGCCGGCCGACCAGTTCATGTCCGGAGCCGGACAACAATGCGACCGGCAGGGAATCGGCCTGGACCGCTATTACCTGCTGCCGACGTTGTGCTGGTTCAATGCGTCCGACGGCTTTTTGCACTTCCAATGCGCGGCGGGTTCAGTGCTGGCCTTGCTGCTGATTTTCAATCTTGCGCCCGCGCCCTGCCTGGCCCTGCTCTGGCTGTTTTATCTTTCGCTGGTGACCGTTGGCCGTGATTTTCTCGGTTTTCAATGGGACAATCTGCTGCTCGAAGCCGGTTTCCTCGCCATTTTCCTGGCGCCGATGCAATGGTGGCCACGGCCAGCGCGCGAAACTCCACCCTCGCGCGTCGTGCTCTGGCTGCTGCGATTATTGTTGTTCAAGCTCATGTTTTCGTCCGGTTGCGTGAAGCTGTTCAGCGGTGATCCAAACTGGCGCAACCTCATGGCCCTCACATTTCACTACCAGACCCAGCCACTGCCCACTTGGATTGGCTGGTATGCGGACCAGTTGCCGGGATGGTTTCAAAAAGCCTCCTGCCTGGTGATGTTCGCCGTCGAACTCGGCGCATCGTTGCTGATTTTTGCGCCGCGCCGGCTGAGGTTTTGCGGCGGCGCGGCCATCGCCATTTTTCAAATCCTGATCCTGTTGACCGGCAATTACACTTTTTTCAACTGGCTGACGCTGGCGCTCTGCCTGTTGCTGCTCGACGACTCTGCGCTGGCGAAACTCGCACCAGCCAGGCTGCGTCACGCCTTTACCCTCAACTCTCAACCCTCAACCCACAACCCGGCGCGCCGTTGGTCTCGCACTGTCATCGTTCCGCTCGCCATCGTGGTGATGCTCATTTACTTCTTTCAAACGGCCCTCCTGTTTGGCGCACGACCGGTTTGGTTTCTGCCGGTAGCGGTCGTGGATGCCTGGCTTGGGCCGCTGCGGACGTTCAATAGTTACGGTTTGTTTGCCGTAATGACGACCGAACGGCGTGAGATCGTGGTGGAAGGCAGCAGCGACGGAACCAACTGGCTGGCCTACGAATTCAAATACAAGCCCGGTGACGTGAACTGGCGGCCGGCATTTGTTGCACCCCACCAACCGCGGCTGGACTGGCAGATGTGGTTTGCTGCCCTTGGCAATTCCCAGCAGAACCCCTGGTTCGTGAATTTTTGCGAGCGGCTGTTGCAGGGCTCGCCGGAAGTCCTGGCCTTGCTGGAAAAAAATCCGTTTCCCGGTCATCCACCGCGCTATATTCGGGCAGAATTTTACGATTATCGTTTCACCAACCTCGCCGAACGCCGCGCCGCGGGCCTTCGCTCCAACACACAGGTCGGAGCTTCGTCCCCGCAGGCGGGCGCCTGGTGGAAGCGCGAATTAATCGGTGAATACCTGCCGCCGATTTCAATTCGTGAATAAGCCAGCAGCGCAGACATTCCTGTTGCGTGAATCCGGCCCGGCCCTATTCCCGGTCTCATTCTTGTCCACCAGAATTCGGCCGGCACGCGGTGATTCAATCCTCATCCCTGCGTCCATGTAGCGCAGACTTTTCCGCCTTCGCGGTGCATCATAGCGCCGCTTCGGCGCGACAGTGGCCAGTCTGCGGGTTCGGACGACATTCTTGTCGCCATGAAGCGGAACTGGAAAGTTCCGCCAACCAGCAGACAGGAATGTCTGCTCTACAAAGACATTAAATCGCCTGCCCTGCCCAATGATTTTTCTTCGAGCCTTTTATTTTTCCCTTCAGTAATGATATAATGGCTGCGCAATGAATAGTAACCTGACTGCTCCGCCCCATTTATTTCAACCGCTGACCATCAAATCGGTCACGTTGCGCAATCGCATCGGCGTGTCGCCCATGTGCCAATATTCGTCGGAGGACGGCGTGGCCACGGACTGGCATCTGGTGCATCTGGGCTCGCGCGCGGTCGGCGGCGCGGGCCTGGTCATTGCCGAGGCCACAGCGGTTTCGCCCGAAGGCCGCATCACGCCGGGCGACGCGGGCATCTGGGCGGACAAGCACGTTGAACCGATTGCGCGCATCAATCGTTTCGTCAAAGCGCACGGCGCGGTGCCGGGAATCCAGCTTGCGCACGCGGGACGCAAGGCGTCCGCGGCGCGTCCGTGGGAAGACGGCGCGCATCTGGCCGACAACGCGGGCGGCTGGCCGACGCTGGCGCCCAGTCCCCTGCCCTTCGGCGACGATTTGAACAAAGTTCCGCGCGCCATGAGCGAGGCGGACATCGTCCGCGTGCAAAATGACTTTGTCGCGGCGGCCAAACGTTCGCTGGCGGCCGGCTGCGAGTGGCTGGAATTGCATTCCGCGCACGGTTATTTGAGCCATGAATTCCTTTCGCCGCTCACCAACCAGCGCACGGACAAATACGGCGGCAATTTTGAAAATCGCATCCGGTTTCTGCTGGAGACGGCGCGCGCCGTTCGGGCGGTGTGGCCGGAGCGGTCGCCGCTGACGGTGCGGATTTCCTGCACCGACTGGGTGAAGGGCGGCTGGGACATCGAGCAGAGCATCGAACTGGCGCGGCGATTGAAGGCGGAGGGCGTGGATTTGATTGATTGCAGTTCCGGCGGAACGGTGCCGGACGCGAAAATTCCCGCGGGCGCGGGTTATCAGGTGCCGTTTGCCGAACGCATCCGGCGGGAAGCGGGCATTGCGACGGCGGCGGTCGGCAGCATCACCGAACCGACTCATGCCGACGAGATCATCCGCAATGGCCGGGCGGACGTGGTGTTGCTGGGGCGGGAATTTTTGCGGGAACCGTATTGGCCGCTCAAGGCAGCGCGCGCCCTGGGGCGGAAAGATTCACTGACAACGCCGGTTCAATACGACCGGGCGTGGTGATTTTTCGGCGGGTGAACTATGCTGAAACCAGGACGGCCTTGTTCTTTTTCAGATATTTCTCAACGGTCGTTATACCACTGCAGGAGTTGGAGCTTCTGATGGCGTCGGGTTTGGCGAGTTTGTAATGCACCAGCAATTTGCCAACAAGTCCCACCTTGAGATTTAACTCCGCCATCCGCCAGATTTGACCGGTTTCCAGCGGTTGAAGGCTGATCCGGCGCGTTGGCTTGTGATTCTTCATAACGGAGTTTGTACCGGAACGTTTAATTTAACCAGATAAAAATTGCAACGCGCGCAAAGCAATTCGCCGGACACGGGCAACGATTCCTGCCTTTCGGCATGAACTATCGAGAGCGCATCACGAAAGCCTTCTTGCTGCGGAACAAAAATTTCCTGTTCGCAAGTCAAAGGGTGGAAACGCCCCAATTTGAGGCAGGTATGACAAAAAATGGATACTTAAAAATCCCCGGCGCTTGAGCGGCCTTGCCTCAATCAGGCGCTGAATTTGCCGGCGAGTTTTGTTTTGGCAAGCGGCCGCGTTATTGGGAAGAATCCCGGTAAGCCAGTTTGACAATCCAGTCGGCAAGGAAGAAACAAACGGCCCCCAGCACCAGCGCCGGGACACCAAACGCGAAATAAGAAAGAGACGAAGGCAGGTCGGCATCGCCGCTTTGATTCGCGGGCAGGATGTTTTCAAAGATGTTTTCAAAGCCCGCCCACACGTTCCACAGGCCGTAGAGGATGACCAGAAAACCGATCATCCGGATGACCACGCCAAAAAGTTCGGAAGGTTTCATGTTGCCGTTCCGGCCAAGGCTGAATCAACGGCAGCCGTCCTGTCAAGCCAGCGATAAATCCGGTAGTGGTAAGTTTGCAATTTCGGTGGGGCGAGAGTCCTCGCGAGCCGGCTCGTCAGTAGCCTCGCCCCACCCAAACTGTACCACCATCCTAAATCCACCCGTGAGTTTTGTTTTGGCAAGCGCGCCATTCACGGATTAACTAAACGCCATGCAAGTCGTGCTCGATTACTTGAAACGCAACCAGGCCCGCTTCGTGGCGGAATTGTGCGAATACCTTCGCTTTCCCAGCGTCTCCGCGCAGCCGCAACACAAAAAGGATTTGCGCGCTTGCGCCGCCTGGCTCATGAACCATTGCCGGCAAATCGGCCTCGACGCGCGCCTGTGCCCGACCGCCGGCCATCCCATCGTCGTCGCCAAGACGCCGCTTGCCGCGCCGAAGCGCAGCGAAGGCGGGCGCAACAATAATTCCCGCAAACCGCACTTCATGATTTACGGCCATTACGACGTGCAGCCGCCGGAGCCGCTCGATTTGTGGAAGTCGCCGCCGTTCGCGCCGCGCATCGTCGGCCGCTCGATTTACGCCCGCGGCAGCACGGACAACAAAGGCCAGAACTTCGCACATTTGAAAGCCGTCGAGGCTTATCTCAAAACCGGCACTCCCCTGCCCTGCGACCTCACGTTCGTCATCGAAGGCGAGGAGGAAGTCGGCAGCGCGAACCTCGCGAAGTTTCTCAAAGCCCATCGCCGGGAGCTGGGTTGCGATGCCGTCGTCGTCTCGGACACCGGCATGCCCAGTCCGAAACATCCGGCGCTCACCTATTCGTTGCGTGGCATCATCGCGTTTGAGATCACGGTGCATGGCCCGTCGCGCGATTTGCACTCCGGCGTCTTTGGCGGGGCGGTGGAAAATCCAGCGATGGCCCTCGCCCGCCTGCTCGCGCAAATCCGTGACGCCAGTGGCCGCGTGACCATTCCGGGTTTCTACGACGATATTGCGCCGCTTTCGGCTTACGAACGGAAACAATTCGCCCGGTTGCCCATCAAGGACCGCGACCTCCAAAAATTGCTCGGCGTAAAAAAATTATTCGGCGAACGCGGCTTCACGCCCACCGAACAGCGCAGTGCGCGCCCGACGTTCGAGATCAACGGCCTGACCAGCGGCTATCAAGGCCAGGGCAGCAAGACGATTGTGCCCGCGTGGGCGCGCGCCAAAATCACCTGCCGCCTCGTGCCGAACCAAAGACCGGCGAAGATTCGCGAACTCGTTTGCCGATATATCGAAAAAATCTGTCCGCCGACGGTGCGGCTCGAAATCGAGGCCGGTCATGGCGCGGAGGCGTATCTGGTTTCGCCGCAGAGCTGCGAGGCGCAGGCGGCATTGCGCGCGCTCAAAGCCGCGTTTGGATGCCAGCCGGTATTGATGCGTGAAGGCGGCTCGATCCCCATCGTCAACGATTTCAAAAAAATTCTCCGCGCCGATTCATTGCTTTTGGGTTTGGGTTTGCCAGACGACAACGCGCATTCGCCGAACGAAAAATTCAACCTCGATTGCTTCGCCAAAGGCCAGGCGATGAGCGCGCATCTGTGGCAGGAGTTAAGCCGCATTTGAATGAAGAACCATGCAACGTCTGTTTTTCTGGCAGCCGAATGGCGTTATTTGGCGATGTTGAATTACGAAATTGATCCGAAGATTCTCGCCCCTTTTCTTCCGTCTGGAACGGAATTGGATTTTTGGAACGGCAAAACCATTGTCAGCGTGGTGGGATTTCTTTTTCAGAATACGCGCGTGGGCGGAATTCCGATCCCATTCCATCGCAACTTTGAGGAGGTGAATTTGCGGTTTTACGTGCGTCGAAAGGCGGATGATGGTTGGCGCAGGGCCGTGGTTTTCATCAAAGAGCTGGTTCCCCGCATGGTCATCGCCCTGATTGCGCGCACGTTTTACAATGAAAATTACGTCGCGCTGTCCATGGCCCATCAAATTGAAAAATCTCCCGCCCGGCCGGATGAGGTCAAATACGCGGCGTATTTTTGGCGGATCAATGGAAACGAAGATTGTTTGAAGCTGGCCACTCGCGGCAACGCCCAACCGCTGGTTGAAGGCTCGGAACAGGAATTCATCACCGAACATTATTGGGGCTATTCAGTTCAACGCGACGGCTCAATATTGGAATATCGTGTGGAGCATCCGCGTTGGCGGGTTTGGGAGGCCCAAACGGCGGAACTGCATTGCGACGTCGCCGCTCTTTACGGCAAACCATATTGCAACGCTTTGAACCGGCCGCCCTCGTCCGCCTTTCTGGCTGAAGGATCGGCGGTGAAAGTGTATCAAGGTGTCCGGCTGAAATGATGAGTACAGCAGCACCCAAAGGTTGGCTTCTTTATGACGACTCTTGCGGCTTTTGCCGGCGATGGGTTCCGTTCTGGGAAAATGCCTTGCTCAAGCGAGGTTTTGCCATCGCGCCATTGCAAGCTGATTGGGTCAGGCAAAAAATACGGTTGGATGAAAAAGATTTGTTGCAAGACTTGAGATTGCTGCTGGCCAACGGCGACCAAATCCAAGGCGCAGACGTTTATCGATACGCCATGAAACGCATTTGGTGGGCGTGTCCATTTTATCTCTTTTCCATCGTGCCCCTGTGCCGAAATCTATTCAATTGGGGCTACAAAACTTTTGCCGCCCATCGCCATCAAGTTTCGCGTGTTTGCAAAATTTGAAGCTCTTCTTTTAATTTTTCCAGCGGCAAACCGACGACGTTGCTGTAAGAGCCGGAGATTTCCGCGATAATTTTGTCGCCGTGCTCCTGAATCGCGTAAGCACCCGCCTTGTCCAGCGGGTTCACCTTCGCCAGATAGTCGCGGATTTGTCCGGCATCGAGCGGATGAAACATCACGTCCGTGCTCACCGCAAAAATCCGTTCCCGGTGTGCGCGCAAATGAATCAGGCTGATGCCGGTGACGACTTGATGGGTCCGGCCCTGCAGCCGCGTCAGCATCCGTTCCGCATCGGCGGGGCTTATGGGCTTGCCCATGATTTCGCCGGCAAGAAAAACCAGCGTGTCCGCTCCGAGCACAAGTGAGTCGGGATTTTTCTTTGCCACCGCCCGCGCCTTGCGATGGGCGTTGATCTGGCAAAGTTCGAGCGGCGACAGTTGTTCGTCCAGAATTTCGGCTGCGTCGCTGGAAACAACCTGAAACTTCAGTTTCAATTGCCGCAACAATTCCGCGCGGCGTGGCGAGGCCGAGGCGAGAATGAGTGGCGGCAAATTCACGCGTCAAATCTAAGCACAGCCGGCGGAAGTGTCGAGCGATGGTGGGGATGGCTGTAGCGGCGGTCTGTGACCGTCGCAAAATCCCGATTCAACGGCGACGCTCATAGAGCGCCGCTACAATTATCAGCGTGCACTGGGGCAGAAATTGCGTTAATCCGTTCTGCAAGCAAAAGAAACCCGGCCATGACCGACCGACAATGGAACGATCTGCTCGCCGTGTTGCGCGGCGAACTCCGGCAACCGCCGCCCGTGGGCTTCATCATTGACTGCCCGTGGCTGCCCGGCTGGCAGGGGCTGGACATTGCCGATTACCTGTCGAGCGAGACGCTCTGGTTCGAGACGAACCGCAAGGCCATCGAGACGTTTCCCGACGTCTGGTTCCTGCCGGGGTTCTGGTCCGAGTTCGGCATGTGCACCGAACCGTCCGCGTTTGGCAGCCGCTGCGTTTTTCCGCGCAATGAATTCCCCTTCGCCGAAAAAATCATCACCGATGCCGGACAGATCGCCGATCTCAAGGTTCCCAATCCAGCCACGGACGGTTTGCTGCCGTTCATGCTCAATCGCCTGCGCTGGGCGCGCCCGCGCATCGAAGACCTCGGCCACAAAATCCGGTTCTCCGTCTCGCGCGGCCCGCTGAACGTGGCGACCTTCCTGATGGGCGCGACCGAATTCCTGATGGCGCTCAAGACCGACCCGGAACCGGTGCACCGGCTGTTGCGGGTCATCACGGATTTCCTGAAGCAATGGCACGCGCTCCAGCGCGAGACGTTCCCCACGATTGACGGCATGTTGATGCTCGACGACATCGTGGGCTTCATGGGCGAACCGGATTTCGTCGAGTTCGGCCTGCCTTATCTTCGTGAATTGTATGACGTCAAGGTTGCGGTGAAATTTTTCCACAACGACGCGCCGTGCGCCAAATCCATCAAATATTATCCCGACCTCGGCATCAACCTTTACAACCCCGGCATCCAGACCTCGCTCACCGAGATGCGGCAGCTCTCCGGCCACCAGCTCACCATCCTTGGCAATATTCCACCGCGCGACGTGCTGGCGCAGGGCACACCCGATGATGTGCGCGCCGCCGTGAAGAAACTGCTGGCGGAGGTGAAGGACCCGTTGCGGCTCATTCTCTCGTGCGGCGGCGGTGTGCCTCCCGGCGTGACCACCGCCAATCTCCAGGCGTTCCTCCAGGCGGCGCGGGGATAGCTAAATTCAGCAGGCCGGCTTCGTCTCCGATTCTTCAACCAAAGTTCACAGCGGGGTATCACCGTTTGGTGTCCAGCCTTCAGGCTGCTCCCCTGGCGGCACCGCCTGCCCGAACCGCGTAAACGCGGGACTCCAGACTGTCGCGTGAGGACACGCGACGCTACAGTTGCAATTTGAGGCGTGCGCCCCGCTTGAAAATCCGATAATCCGTTGCTGTGCATAGCGACCGCCTCATCGTCAATCTCGCGCTCATCGGTTTCATGGGAGCGGGCAAGACGTCCGTTGGCCGGCTCGTCGCCGAGCAGTTGCATTTCGATTATCTCGACACGGACGAACTCATTCAATCGCGCACGGGCCGGCCCATCGTGGAAATTTTTTCGACCGATGGCGAGGCGGCTTTTCGCAAAATGGAACAGGAACTCGTGGGAGAACTCGCCGCGCGGACAAAAACAGTCATTGCCACCGGCGGCGGTTTGCCGATGAATCCACAAAATCTTGTGAGTCTTAAGACGCACGCGCTGGTCGTTTGCCTGTGGGCGTCGCCGGAAAAAATCTGGGAACGTGTGAAGAACCAGACGCACCGGCCTTTGCTGCACGATGCCGATCCGCAGAAAAAAATCCGCGAACTGCTCGCCGCGCGCGAACCGTTTTACCGCCAGGCCGATGTGCTGTTGAACACCGAGCTGCGCTCCGTCCGCGAAGTGGCGCAGCAGGTGGTGCATCAATTTCGACTCGAAGCCTCCCGTCGGCGATGAAAATGCCAGGTCGTGTTTTCAAAATCAAATGCTCGGAGAAGAAGCCGCGTAAAACTGGCGGCAGCTTTTGGACTGCGCTGGCAGAGCGCAGCGGCGACAGCGCTTTTGTGCGGACAACCAGTGTGGCTGGCCTGATCCAAAGCGGCGTCGCGCTTCGCTTGCCGCCGCAGTCCAAATTTTAATTTGGTTAGTTTGAGACAACGCCATGAAAGAAAAGATCCGACAGCGGGCGCTGGAATTGGGATTTGACGATTGCCGGTTCACCACCGCCGCTGCGCCCACCAGTGCGGAACGATTCCAAAACTGGGTGGCCGGAAAGCAGCACGGCGAGATGGCCTGGATTGAACGCAACGCGTCGAAGCGGATTGACCCTCAGAAAGTCCTGCCCGGTGCGAGAAGCATCATCATGTTGGCGGCAAATTATGGGACGAGAGTCGAGAGACGAGAGTCGAGAGCCAGAGATTTCACTCAACGCGACGATGCCCATCCCTCGACCCTCGACCCTCGACCCTCGACTGCCTTAATTGCCCGCTACGCCCGCTTTGACGATTATCACGAGCTGCTCGGCGGACGATTGAAGCAGTTAACACAGTTCGTGAATCAACTTGGTGGCGCGGAAATGCATTCGCTTTGGTATGTGGATACCGGGCCGTTGCTGGAACGTGACTTTGCTCAGCGCGCCGGAATTGGTTTCATCGGCAAACACACCAATGTCATCAGCCGGCGCTTCGGCAACTGGATCCTGCTGGCGGAGATTGTCACCACACTCGAACTGGAACCGGACATGCCGGAGAAAAATCATTGTGGCAACTGCACGCGCTGCATTGACGCATGTCCGACCGCTGCCATCACCGCGCCGTTCCAACTCGACGCCCGGCTCTGCATATCCTACCTCACCATCGAGTTAAAAGGGCCGATCCCGGTTGAACTGCGTCCGGCCATCGGCCATCGCATTTTCGGCTGTGATGATTGCCTGGCGGCGTGTCCGTGGAATCGCTTCGCGCGTGAAGGGCAAATGATGAAGAAACATGCGCGGCCGGACCTGGCCGCGCCGGACCTGGTTGAATTGCTGCAACTGGACGAGGCCGGTTTCAAGTCGCGCTTCGCCGGCACGCCGATATTGAGGATGAAACGTCGCGGCTTGCTGCGAAATGTTTGCGTGGCGTTGGGCAACACCGGCGATATCTCCGCCCTGCCCGCTTTGAGCCAGGCTGCCAAAGATTCCGAACCGCTGATTGCCGAACACGCCCGCTGGGCAATCGAGCGGATTTCGTCCCCGGGGAAGCCCCTTTAAAAGGTTAATCCACCCTGACAAAACTTTGTCCCACGTGGGACAAAGTTTTGTTAACAAATTCCACCTTCAACCGGTTTCAGCGCAAAGGTGCAAAGGTCCGGAATTACTGACGCGGATTTCACGGATTATTCACTCAACCTTCAACTCTCAACCATCAGCGAAACTTTGTCGCCGCCGGGCAAAGGTGGGGCTGGTCAAGGCCTCGCAATTCGCCATACTGTTGACGGACTTCGGCGCGGGTAAATCGGCGCGCGTGCCACAGTTCAATCGCCCATGCCGGAATTCCAAATCATGAAAGACCAGATCGTCCGTCTGTTGGACCAAAAAGATTACGTCCCGGCCAATGTGCCGGAGCTGCTCCGGCTGCTTCGGCTGCCGCCCAACCGTCAGCAGGTGTTGCAGGGCGCGCTCCGCGAACTGGAGCAGACGGGCCGCGTCGCGCGCATCAAGGGCAACCGTTACATCCAGCCGCGCGAGGCGGATTTGATTCCGGGCCGGATCCGGATGAACCGCCAGGGCAAGGGCTTTCTCCAGCCGGACGATGCCGGCCTCAAGGAAATTGCCATCCCGGAGGGCGCGACCGGCACGGCCTTGCACGAAGATCGCGTGCTGGTGCGACGCGATGTCCGGCCAAAGGGATTGCGCTCCGGCGCCGCCGAGCCGGACACGGGCGCGGTGGTCCGCATTTTGGAACGACGGCGCACGCAGATGGTCGGCACGCTGCAACGGGGACGGCGGTTTCTCTACGTCATTCCCGATGATCCGCGCATCCCGCACGATATTTATGTGCCGGAGCCGCGCGACCTGGGCCGGCCCGCGCGCATTGGCGACAAGGTGGTGGTCGAGTTGCGCGAATGGGAATCGCGCCACACGAATCCGGAAGGCGAGATCGTCGAAGTCCTCGGTGCGCCGGGTGAGGAAGGCGTGGACATGCTCTCGGTGCTGCGCCAATACGATTTGCCGCTGCATTTTCCCAAAGCCGTCCTGCACGAGGCGCACGCCATCGGCACGACGATTCACGCGCGCGACGGGGCGGGTCGCGTGGATTGCCGCCGTCACCGGGTCGTCACGATTGATCCCGACGACGCAAAAGATTTCGACGATGCCATCTGTCTGGAGCGCGTTTCGACGGAACAATGGCGGCTGTGGGTCCACATTGCGGACGTGTCGCATTACGTGAAGCCCGGCACGGCGCTGGACGCGGAGGCGCGCAAACGCGGCAACTCGACCTATCTCGTGGACCGCGTCATCCCGATGCTGCCGGAGGCGTTGAGCAACGAACTGTGCTCGCTCAAGCCGGACGTGGATCGCCTGACCAAATGCGTTGAATTTCTCGTGTCGAATGACGGGCGGGTGTTGAACGCGAAGTTTTATTCCGCCGTGATCCATTCGCAACGGCGCTTCACCTACGGCGAAGTGCTGAAGATTCTTCAGCGCAAACCCGCGTCCGATCCCGTTGAACAGATGTTACATCAGGCGCATGAACTCGCCCAACGCATCCGGCGATTGCGTTTCAAGGCCGGTTCGCTCGACCTCGATTTTCCCGAAACCAAAATCCGGCTGGATGAACGCGGGTGCATTTTGCGAATCGAGAAGACCGTGAACGACGTGTCGCACCAGTTGATCGAGGAATGCATGTTGCTGGCGAACGAGGCGGTGGCGGAGCGGTTGATGAGCCAGCGCACGCCGGCGGTTTATCGCGTCCACGAAGTGCCGGACGAGCGGCGTTTGCAGGAATATCGCCAGGAGGTTTTGAGTCAGAACGTGCCGTGCGGCAACCTGGGCCAGCCCGCTGAGGTGCAGAAGTTGTTGCACCGGCTCAACGCCCTGCCCATCGGCCCCGCGCTCAAGATCGGCTTTCTCAAATCGCTCATGCGCGCGCGTTACGCCGTCGAGCCGCTCGGGCATTACGGCCTGGCCAAAGCGAAATACACGCACTTCACCTCCCCCATCCGCCGCTACGCCGACCTCGTGGTGCATCGGGCGCTCTTCGAGAAAAGCCACGCGCCGGTGTCCGCGCTCAAGGAAACCGCCGAACACATTTCCGTCACCGAACGCAACTCCGCCGACGCCGAGCGCGACAGCAAGGACGTGAAGCTGTTCGCGTTCCTGAAGGCGCAACTCGCATCCGGCCAGCCGGAGCATTATCCCGCGCTGGTGACCGACGTGCGCAACTTCGGCTTCTTCGTGGATGTGTCCGGGCTGGCGATGAGCGGATTGGTGCCGTTGTCCACGATCGAGGATGACTTCTACGTATTCGACGCCGCGCGCAATAATCTCACGGGCCGCCGCACCCGCCGCACGATCCGTCTGGGCGATAAGTTGACTGTGCGAGTGGCCAAGGTGGACAGCTTCAAAAAGCAGGTGGATTTTCGTCTGGTGGAAGACCGCAAACCGGTTGCGCGGCCTGCCGCGTGGCGACCTGTCCATCGACCTGTCGCGCTGAAGCATCGCGAAGGCGGAAGTCCCGCAACGCAGGACGAAGTTGGAAGCTTTACGCGGCCGCCGGCCGGACGCTGGAACCCGCCTCCGCGCGGAACGCCGGGACGGCCGGCCCGGGGGCGTCGGCGCGGGAGATAAAACGGCGTTGCCATATGAAGTGCGGGCACCATAGCGCTGGCGAAGGCGGAAGCCTCGGCGAAGTTGGACGTCTCGACCAAACCAGCCAATCATAATAACCGATCCGTTTACGTTCACCAGTGACAGCGCTGGGCGAGGAATCGGCTATTGGGCATCGGGAACAAAGGATTGGCGTTTATCGAAAAATCTGAAGCGGAGTCGGTTTTGGAACCCTTGCTTGAACCGTAAGAACACTCTTTGACACATTTCTCTCCTGCCGTTGACTTTTCGCTGGATGGTGTGATTGAAACGCCTGCAATCGTTTTGAGATTTGGGTCGCCAACTTTCAACTTTGCGACTAGTCAGGTCCCGCGAAGGTCCGGCCACAGCGGTTCCAGGTCCGGATCTTGCAGGGCCATGTGTTTGATTTTGTGGGCATCGCCCAGCGTACGGGCTTTATCCAGCCAGGCTTTGGCCGCGTCCAAATCATCCAACTGACAGTCATAACACGCCAGGTTGTAGGCGATGATTTGTTCCTTGGGAAAGGTCTGCTGGGCTTGAATCAGAATCGCCCGGGCCCGGGAAATTCCTCCGCCGGTTTTCCGCCGGGTCGCATACGCCAGCGAAATCCATGTGCCCGGTTGCCCCGGTTCCAGTCGGGTGAGCGCCCCGGCAATTTCCGCCGCCGCATCCCATTTCCCGGCGCTGGCGTGAATGTCGAATTGGACGGCGAGCACGTCCGGATGGGACTGGAATTGCGGCGCGATTTTTTCCAGTTCCGCGCTGGCCTCAGCGACATTGCCCAATCCCAGCCAGCCGATGGCGGCTGACAGATAATGGCTGTCCGGTGGTTCCAGCGGTTTCATGTATGGCTCACGATGAGGGAAAAAATGGAATTTGGAAGGCAGAATTCACCCGCCTTCATCTGATTTCGGCACGGCAAGGAAAGCAGAAAGAAGAAGTGCGTTCATGGAATTTACAGGAGCAAACAGAGGAAACAGAGGTAGCACAGGTTTCCTGCCTGTCTTTTTTCAAGGTTCAAGGTTCAAGGTTCAAGGTTCAGGGTTCAGGGTTCGCTTTTTCCCCACTCCGTGCCCTCAGTTACCTCCTGTTAAATCATTCAACACTCATGGGCCTATGGCGCGATGGGCGCGCTATACAATGGCGCGGTGGCGCGCAGGCTCGACAAATACGCCGCAAGTTCCATAGCTTCCGGCGTTGGCACGACTTCATAACCGGCGTGCGGGGCAAATTCCGGCGGCAACTTCAGCGCGTCCGGCGAGGGTTCGCGTCCGATTTTGCGAACTTCAAACAGGTAACGGAACGGCGGCATGGTCGAACCTTTCATCACGCTCTTTGGTGCGTAAAGGTGAAGCAACTGCCAGTTCGCGTCCGCGCGTGCGCCGGCATTCGCCAAATCCGGCCCGGCGCGAAGGCTGCCGAGCTGCACCGGTTGGTCGTAGAGATAATCCTCGGCCACGCTCTGGCGCATCCCCCACCCGCGCGCGATGTCCGGCCCGGTCGCAGCAATGTGAATTTCCACCTTGCCGCCGGCGGTGGTAATTTTGCCGGACGCGGCATCGGCTTCTTCCTTGGTAAGGCCGGTCAAAATGGTTTTTGGTAGTGGTAGCGGCCATGTTCTGTCAGTCATGTTCACCCCAATATCTACACAAACTTTGGTCACCGCTGCCGGTGTTTTCCCGGCGTCCGTCAGCACCACTTCGCACGTGATACCGGTCTGCCGGACCTGTTCGGTGTGACAGACGGCGCAGCCGTTGGCGCGATAAACCGACGAGCCCTGTGTTGCTTCGCCGGGGCGTCCAACCGGATAAACATCGGATGAATTGAGAATGGTCGTCTGTTTTGCGCCGCCCAACTGCAATTCCGGCGCGAGCACGAAGCCACACCAGGAACCGCCCAGGGCGACGAACACCGCGAGAAAAATCAGCGCGCCGTTTTTCACACCTTCACCTCCCCTTGGTCGCGCCGTAGCGAAGCGGAGGCGGACGGCTTCTCCAGCGGCGCAGTCACGACGGTAAACGCTTTTTTAACCAGCGACTTTTCCCAAACGAACGTCATCGCAAAAATGTTCAGGGCGAACAGCGAATTGCCCAACAGAATCAACAGCAGGCCGATGGTGCTGGTGCGCAGGAATGGCAACATCGCCTTCGTCGCATCCATGAAGGCGATGTTGGGATTGTTCAGTTTCATCCCCTGCTCCACCCCGCCGATGGCCAGCGGGACGATGAACAGCAATACGCCAAACATCGAAAGCCAGAATTGCAGGCGTGCAAGTTTCGGGAACGGAAGTTCAAACCCGACGGCGCGTGGCAACAAATAATAAATCGCACCGAACATCGTCATGGCGAAGAAGCCGTAGAGTTGCAGTTGGGTCTGCGCCGGGCCGAACCAGGTGAATTCCGTCACCTGGCTGATTCGCGGGCACGCCATCGCGATGAGCATCAGCGACGAGAGAACGAAGGACATGAGGCCGAATCGGATGAAACAAAACGGCCCGCCCTTCGGTTCGCAGTTGGTCGAGCCGCAAAGGGTTTGCCACGCAATGGCGGCAACGGCGAGCACGGGCACAACGGTCAGCACGGCGGCGAAGGAACTGAGCACCGGCATCCAGGCCGGCACCGGCGCGCCCGGCGGAATGCCGCACCAGGTCCCGAAAAGAATCAGCGTCCAAAACGCGAACAGCGCGAGATAATAACTTTGCAGCGGGCGTCCGCTGAATTTTGGCAGGAAATAAAACGCCGTGCCGATGCCGACCAGCGCGAGCCAGACGAAGAGCAAATTGCCGGCGAACCACCAGCCGATGATGGCTTGGACCACACCGCGCACCGGCCAGGCGACCAGAAACAAATTGGCGGTCGAGTAAATCCACGGAAACCAGAACAGCGCGGCGACCAAAAACCAGTGCGACGGGAACAGCGCGCGTTCGCGGCGGGCGGCAAAATTCATCATCGCCCACAACGCCAGCAGCAAATAAGCGAACAACAAAATGATCGAACCGGCGCGCGGAAATTCAAGCCACGCAAAGCCGGTGCTGTTGCCGGACAAAATGCCAGTCAGACCGACGAGCACACCAAGATGCCAGAGTTTTGCCGCGACGACCGGCACGATTGCGCCGCGCAGCGGTGCCCGGCCGAGTTGTGCGAACAGCCACAGCGCAACACCCAGTCCGGCGGGAATGCAGAAGCCGTAAAGCAGCGCGTCGTCGGCAGCCGGTTGAACCCGGCCATAAGTCAGCCACGGGCAATTGGCGAGAAAATCGGGCGCATGAAATTTAATCGAGGCAATCATGGCGAGCACCGAACTGACAACCAGCCAGAACGCTGCCCCGCCAAACAACGCGAGCAACGGCACGCGCAAAGAAGCGTCAACCTCCCCTGAATTGCTTTTCTTGGAAATTTTGTTCATTTGCACAAATTTTCGGAGGGCCGAGTTACGCAAGGCCTCTGATGTCAGGGACTCGCATAGCTCGTCCCTCCGGATTTGTTTGAGTGGTTTCGTTCACGGTCATTCAAAGGCGCTGGGTTTCTCCGGGGCTTTGGGCGCCGGGACGGTCGCTTTTTCGACGCGAGCAGTCAAATTTGACCGCGCGGCGGCAGGATCCTGCCATTCCCGTTCGGTGATTTGCATCGCAACGGAAATCGGGAGGCGCACCAAGCCGCGATCCTGTTTAATCCAGCCGGGATGGTTCAGCGCCTGGTTTTCGGCGGCGCGAATTTCGGCCAAGGCTTTGACGCGCATGACGGCGCGGTCGGCGTCAATGGCCGGAACCGGTGTGGAAAATTTCACTACTGTAACGATCACGGCAAACAAAAAACACGCGATGAGGAAGCCGACGCCGACGGGCCAAACAGTACGTTCACTGGTCGTTGGTGAATTCATTGATGACCTCTGGTGGTGGGCGCCGCGCCGGAAATTTCGCTATGCGCGATGTAATTGATTCCCATGGCTTCGAGCAGGCGCGGGTCTTTTTGCGGGAACGGTGCATGGCGATTAAAATTTTTCAGGAAAGCCCAGCCCAGAAATCCACCCATGAACGCGAGGCACCCGAGTTGCAGCCAGATCCATTTGAACGGGTAGCCGTCCGGATGTTGCACCGGCAGGATGTTGAAGGACAGGTCGGCGAAGTTCATCGCCAAGGCCCACGCGCAGACGGGCAGCATGATTTTGAAATCGGTCTTCGCCTTCACCGGCAGCAATACGAAAAACGGCAGCAGGAAATGGCCGAAGATGAGGAGCAGACCCACCCCCCACCACGAGCCGTTTTCGCGGATGAGGTACCAGAAGGTCTCGCTGGGCGTGTTCGCGTTCCAGATGACGAAGTATTGCGCGAACTCGATGTAAGCCTGGAAGATGGTGAACGCGAAGAACAGCAGGCCCAGGAAATAAAACTGGTCGCCGTGCAGCACGCGATCGAGGATGTGCTGGCATTGCAAGAGCACGGTGATGACATAGACCGCCGCCAGCGCCGCCCAGGCGCAACTGGCGAAAAAGTACACGCCGTAAATCGCCGAGAACCATTGATATTGCACGGCTTGCATCCAGAGCACGCCGGAAAAGGTCAGCGTCAGCGCGAAGACCACAATCCCCCACCCCGAATGAAAACGCATCCGATGCGTGCAAAGCGCGTCGCCGGTTTCGTCCTGCTTGAGCGACCAATAACGCAGCCGGGACGACAGCAACCACCAGATGCCGAAGAAAATCGCCGAAGTAATATAAAATCCGGGCATCGTGAACACCGGCCATTTGGCGCTCAACGAAGGGTCGCTGCCCGGGTCAATCGTCATCCACGAATAAATTTTTGGCGCGAACAGGGCGACGGGCACGAATAAAATCGCCAGCCATGGGAACAGCAGCGACGCGATGTGTTCGCAAACCCGGCGCGTGGCCACCGACCAGCCGGCGTCGCTCAAATGATGGACCATCACCAGGAACAGCGCGCCGAGCGCGAGGCTCAGGAAAAACATGAATGCCAGCAGCCACGAACAACCGAATTCCGACGGATTCTTCACGGCGCCAATCACCGACAACACCGCGCCGACGGCCATCAAAACGGCGGGCGCCTTCCGCCATCCGGACAGATCCAGCGGCGGCGGCAACGGAGTGGTATCGTTGGGCGAACTCATAAAACTGTTTTCAAAAGGGGAGCACGCGCGCCCTCGCGCGTCCTGGCGGACGCCCTCGTCCGCCAGTTGGACGGTAACAAAGGACATGTTATTGGGTGCGTTTGCGCGCACCACGAAGGTTCGACGCGAGGCGCGTCGAACCGCACCCGAGGCGGGTGCGCTCCCCAAATTGGATTCATGAAACCGGTCGTGGTCATTTTTTCAAGGCGTCACGCTGGTCCGGCGGCAGATCGTCCACCGAACCCAGTTGACTCAATTGCAACGCGCGCAGATAGGCGATGATCGCCCAGCGGTCTGCCACCGGCATCAGTGGCCCATGCGCGCCCATCAAACCCTTGCCGAAAGTGATGGTGTTGAAGATCTCGCCGTCGGCCATTTCCACGATGCGTTTGTTCTGCAAATTGGCCACCGTCGGCATTACGCCAATTTTTTTGGTGATGCCGTTGCCGTCGCCGAGCGCGCCATGGCAGGGCGTGCAGTAAATATTGAANNCGACAAAATTTGTCGTGCCGGTGACGCGGCCGGTGTTGACCGGCGCATCTTCAAAGGGATAAACCGCGCCGTTGACGGTTTGAACCGGCTGGCTGCGCGCAATCGTGCCGGGTGGCGGCAATTGCGAACTGAGGCCGTTCGTGAAAAAGTCGTTGGGCTGTTGCGGGCGCAGTTTCAACTGCCGGTCCAGGTCCGGGAAAACCTCGATGGGCGGCTGGCGCGACAACCGTCCCTGCCACCCGGCGATGCCAACGCCCACGGCCGCGCCGACCATTACCACCAGAACAAAATAGAGGAAATAGCGCATCAGGCTTCCACCAGTTCGATGTGCGTGCCGCCGAGGGACTCCAGCAGCCTGCGGGTTTCGGTTTCGGAAAATTTCAGATCGTTCGCGCCAATCACGAGGAAAAACTTATCGCGCGACGCCAGCGCGAAGCGCGCCTTCTGCAAAAGCGGATGATGCAGCCGCGGCAGTCCGTTCAGGGCCAGCATCCCGACGAACGCGCCGACGGCGGCGCCCAGCACCATCATGATGTAGGACGGCACGAACGACATAGGCGGGCTGAACATCGGTTTGCCGCCGACGATCAACGGATAATCGAACGCGTTGCTGAACCAGATCAGGCCCATGGTCGCCACAAACGCGCCGCCGCCGAACAACAGCGCGAACCAGCCGACGAGCGAATTTTTGAAGCCCGCCACCTGGTCGAGGCCATGAATCGGAAACGGCGTGAACACGTCCCAGCGGCGGTAGCCCGCGGCGCGAACTTTTTCCGCCGCGCCCAGGATGGCCGCGGGCGAATCGAATTCCGCCATGAGGCCGTAGTATTTTGCCGTCATGACCGGCCTCCTTTCGCACCACCCAGCGGATGCTCCGGGTCGGCCTGCGGCAGGGCGCCCTTGACCTCGGCGATGGCGACCAGCGGCAGGAATTTTATGAACAGCAGATACATCGTGAAAAAGGCGCCGAGCGTGCCGAGATAAGTGCAGATGTCCACCCACGTCGGGAAATACACGCCCCAGTTCGCGGGCAGGAAATCCTGGTACAACGAACCGACGATGATGACGAAGCGTTCGAACCACATGCCGATGTTAATGAGCACGCCGATGAGAAAGACCAGCTTCAGGTTTTGCCGGACGCGTTTGAACCAGAGCAATTGGGCGAGGCCCACATTGACCACAATCATGATCCAGCCGCCATACCAATAAGTGTGACCGAACAGGCGATGGCCGAAAACCCAGCGTTCATACGGGTCACCGCTGTACCACGCGATGAAATATTCCATCAGGTAGATGTAACCGATGGCCAGGCTGCTGAGCAAAGTCAGCTTGCAGATGCGGTCCATGTGCCGCGGCGTGATGATTTCCTCCAGATGACACAGTTTGCGGAGCGGAATGAGCAGCACCAGCACCATGCCAAACCCGCAATACACGGCGCCGACGACGAAATACAGCGGGAAAATCGTCGCGTGCCAGCCCGCCAGTTGCGACGTGCAGAAATCCAGCCCGACGATGGAACTCACCGTGAACACCAGCAACGTGCACAAGCCGGACAAAACGACGTAGGCCTTTTCATAATGGTGCCAGTGCCGCGCCGAGCCGATCCAGCCCATCGCCAGAAAACCGTAAATAAATTTCCGCACCCGCGTCGTCGCGCGGTCGCGCAGCACGGCGAGGTCGGGAATCAATCCCAGGTACCAGAAGAGTATGGAAACCACCAGGTAGGTGTTGACGGCGAACACGTCCCACATGAGCGGCGAGCGGAACTGCGGCCAGAGGCCGTTCGAGTTTGGGATCGGGAACATGAACCAGGCAAACCACACGCGCCCGACGTGGATGGCCGGGTACAGCCCCGCCATCATGACCGAGAAGACCGTCATCGCTTCCGTCGCCCGGCCGATGGTTGTGCGCCAATGTTGCCGCGTCAGGAACAGCATGGCCGAAATCAGCGTGCCGGCGTGCGCGACGCCAACCCACCACACAAAATTGATGATGTCCCAGCCCCACGCCACCGGTTGATTGTTGCCCCAGACGCCGACGCCGGTGGAAATCTGATAAATCAGCATCGCCGGCAACAACACGGCCGCTCCGAACACCGCCGGAATAAACAAGATCCACCACCAAAGCGGCGTTTTGCCTTCGGCGAACGACGCGAGTTTGTCCGTCAGCCAGCCGGGGCCGCGGTTGTTCTCCACGATCGGCGCGCGTGGCAATTCCGCCGGCGGCACGAACGTCTTCAAATTGGTCGCGGCTTCAGCCATTAATTTGCTCCTTTCTTTTCGGCCTGGAGAACGCCCGGTTCGGCCACTTTTTTCCATGAACTGCGATGGTCGAGCGGCCATTTTGGACTGCGGTGGCAAGCGAAGCGCGACACCGCTTTGAGAGAAGGCTGTTGGATATTCGCACACCCACCAAGCTCCGAAAGCGCCGTCGCCGCTGCGCTCTGCCGGCGCAGTCCAAAAAAAACAGGGCGGTTCAGAGTCATGAGGTGCGATTCCGAAATCGTAAAGCTTGCCATCAGCTCGCTCCCTTCTTCGCGGCCTGGAGTTCGCCGCCCCGTTTTTCGTATTCCTCAAAGCTGAATGGCCATTCGCGGTAATCCGGCATGTTCGGGTTCGGATTGCGGATGCGCGCCAGGTACGTCGTGCGCGGTTTCGTCAGCAAATCACCGAGCACGGAATAATTCCGCGCCTGCGCCTTGAGCTGCGAAACGTGGCTGTCCGGATCGCTAATGTCACCGAACACAATCGCCTGTGCCGGGCATGCTTGCTGGCACGCCGTCTTCGGAATCGTGCCGGCGGCTTCCACAAGCCGCACGTCGCCGGACGCGCCGGCCTTGACCTTCTGCGCGATTTTCGCCTGCTCGATGCGTTGGGTGCAGTAGGTGCATTTTTCCATCACGCCGCGCATGCGCACCGTCACGTCCGGGTTCTTGACCATTTTGATCAAGTCCCATTCGTCCTCCTCGCGCATGCCGCTGTCCGGATTTTTCCACCAGCTCAACAAATCCCATTTGCCGTCCGTCTTGTGCGTGAGCGGCGTTGGATAAAACGGCCCCTTGAGATCGGCCAGCGGACGTTTGTTATAATCGAGATAATTGAACCGGCGGACCTTGTACGGGCAATTGTTCGAGCAATACCGCGTGCCGATGCAACGGTTGTAAACCATCACGTTTAAACCTTCCTGGTCGTGAACCGTCGCGTTGACCGGGCAGACATTTTCGCACGGGGCGGCTTCACAATGCTGGCAGAGCATCGGCTGGTTCACCGCCTGCACGTCGTCAATCCACTCCGCGAACTGCTGCTCGTCGTCCTTCTGGAAAGCGTCCGACGGTTTTTCCTTCGCCGGATCAGCGGTGTAATAACGGTCGATGCGGATCCAGTGCATTTCGCGGTCGCGCTGCACCTGGTCTTTGCCGACGATGGGAATGTTGTTCTCGCTCTGGCAGGCAATCACACACGTGCCGCAACCCACGCACGCCGTCAAATCCAGCGCCATGCCCCACTGATGCAGCGCGGTCTTCTTCGCCTCATCCAGCGGGTTGGGATACAACGGCTGCACGATCGGTGGCTCGGTGCCGTGCATTTCATTCGCAAAATCCGGGTTCTTCGAAAATTCCTCGAGGTTTGCCTCGCGCACCGCCGGGCGGCCTTCCATCGACCAGTGATGTTGCGTCGTGGCGAGCGGGTAGGTTTCGCCGGTCTTGCGCAACGTCGCGCCGGTCTCAATGTATTGGCCGGTGAAAATTTTGTAGGCGTTGAAGCCGACGCCGGTGCCGACCCGCCCTGCCCTTTCGCGACCGTAACCGAGCGCCAAACCGAGCGAATAATCCGCCATGCCCGGCTGTGTCCAAATCGGGCCTTTGACACCGCGGCCGTTCAACGTGATTTCGACGACGTCGCCGTTCTGGACGCCGAGTTCGCGCGCTGTTTTGCGGCTGACAAGCACGGCGTTGTCCCAGGTCAGCTTGGTGATGGGATCGGGCAGTTCCTGCAACCAGCCGTTGTTCGCGTAACGCCCGTCGTCCATTTTCGCGTCGCGATAAAAAACGACTTCGAGGCTGTCTTTGCCGGGCGAAACGGCTGCCGGCAGTTTGGGGACAGTCATCAATTGATCAATCGGCAGGTTTGCCGGTTTTGCAGCGGAACCCTCAAGATAACCGTTGAACAAAAATTTCTTCCAGGCCTCTTCGGGTCCGGCAAACGTCGCGCGGACAATTTCATAAGGATTTGTTTGTGATTCGCCTGCGATCCGCGCCAGGAATTCCAGTTCCGTTAATCCGCCGAACAACGGTTGAATGAGTGGCTGGATCGGCACGAGCGTGCCGTCGCTCGTGGTCGCGTCGCCCCATGATTCGAGATAATGCGCCGCTGGAAAGTTCCAATCTGACTTTTCAGCCGTCTCGTCTTCGCCATAACCCACCCGAACGACTATTTTCGGCTTCTGCTTGGGCGACCAATTCAAGTTGTAAACTGGATTGCCACCAAGAATGACGAGCGTGTCCGTCGCGGCACCGTCAAGATTCTTCAAATCTGCGCCAGCAGCTTCCGTTGTCGGAAGCAAAGTAACCGTATTACCGATAGCGCCCAACGAGGAATTGATTGCGTGCACGAGCAGATGAACTTCAATCGGCTGACGCTGACCGGCAACGACCAAAGCGTTTTTGCCATTCGCAATCAAATCTTTCGCGCATTCGGAAACCCATTTCGCATCCACGCCCGCAGGAATCGAAGCCGATGATCCGCTGATTTGCGCCGAAATCGCCGCCGCAATCTGACCAATCAACCCCGCCGGAACGCGCAACCGATGGTCCGCACTTATGCCGGTGAGTGTGAAAAGCGACTCGACGGCGTAGAGCCGGCTCATGCCGCCATCGGCCTCCGGCTTACGGCCTTTGACGAAGCGCTGGATGTGATTGTGCGCATCGTCCTCACCGCCCAGAAAATCGCAGTCGAGCGACAGGATGACCTTCGCCTTGTCGAAATTGAAGACCGGACGCACCGACTGGCCAAACGCTTGCGTCGCCGCGCGTTGATGGATGCCCGAATCAATCGCGTCGTAGGTGAACCACTGCGACTTCGGAAATTTTCCGGTAATCAGCTTCTGCAGCCGCGCGCGTGATGGCGACGTGCTGCTTTCGGCCAGGAAGGCAACTCCTTCACCTTGGTTCGCTGCAAATTTCTTCGACAGCTCGTCGAGGAAACCCAGCGCCTCGTCGCGTGGGACCGCTTCCATCTTCCCCTGACTGAGCTTCTTGAACTGTTTGGCGCGGTCGGGATCGTAAAGATCCAGGATGGAAGCCTGCGCGTAACGGTCGGTGCCGCCGTTGCTGCCGGGGAATTTGGCGTTGCCCTCCAGTTTGATGGGTCGGCCTTCGTAGGATTTGGCGACCAGTGGGACCGCGCCGGTACGCGTCGGCATGGCCGTCGCGTAATATTCCGGTTCACCGTAAACGTAATTTTCCGGCTGCTGGCCGAACGGCTCCAGCTTTTCCACGGGCCGGCGGCAGCCCGTACCCATCACGCCCAGGCCCGCGAGCATGAACGACGCGGACATGATTTTGACGAAATGCCGTCGGGAAACACCGTCCTCGAACTCGCTCGCGCCCTGCGGAAATTCGCGATGCAGCCAGTCCTTGAACTCCGGCGTGTCCGCCAGTTCATCCAGGCTGCGCCAGTAACGGCGGCCCGTGACGTTTGGAGCTGGAGTTGGAGGGCTGGATTTCATTTAGTTAAACCACGAAATACTTGGCGCAGCTGAAACCGCAACCAAATCCTTTTGGACTGCGGCGGGAANNCTCTGCCACCGCACTCCAAAATTTTTGCAGCGTCAATCGTAAATCGTAAATTCTTCATCGGTGACAGGCCGAGCAGCTTTGCAGCGATTCAATTTTCCAATCGTGTACAAATTTGACGCCGTTGGTCCTCTGCATCTGCGCGGCGACGACGGCATTGGTGCTCCATTGCCAGCCCAAGTCCGTGACCTTGTCCACCGGACGGACGAACGCCGCCGGCTGGCGATGGCAATCGAGGCAAAAACTCATGCTGAACGATTTGGCGTGCTGGACTTCGTCCATCCGGTCAACGCGCCCGTGACATTCCACACAACTGATGCCGCGGGTCACGTGGACTTCGTGGTTGAAATAAACGTAATCGGGCACGATGTGAACCTGCACCCACGGGATGGGTTTGCCGCTGGCCGCACTGGCGCGGACGAGTGCGAGGCGCGGGTCGATCTTGAGCACTTGATTGTGACAATTCATGCACGTGGACGCGGCCGGGATGCTGGAGAACCAGGATTTGTCCACCGTGTTGTGGCAGTAGCGGCAATCAACGCCCAGTTGCCTCGTGTGGGTCGCGTGCGAAAATGGCACAGGCTGGATTGGCTGATAACCGACGCGCGTATATTTGGGCGTGCAATAATAAGTGACACCCGCTGTCACCACACCCCCGACCAGCGCCAGCACGACGCCAATCTGCAGCGGCAACCAGTTTGTCCACTTCGGAAAAATCACTGGCATTTCAAACGATTTCTCACTTGGTCAAAAATTGTCCATCACTCCGCAAATGTTGGGGTTATGTTTAGTCGGCGTGTGTTTCGCCCGCAAGAAGGTTTGTTAAAAATTTCAAGATTTTTGCCGCGCGTCGAAACAGAAAGCCACCCCTCCCGCCTTGGCGGGACGGAGCGGCTTTGCAATTTTTGGGAGGGTCGGCATGTTGCCGGCCCAAAATTTAGGGACG
This sequence comes from Limisphaerales bacterium, assembly GCA_003161635.1. Lineage (GTDB taxonomy): Bacteria > Verrucomicrobiota > Verrucomicrobiia > Limisphaerales > UBA11358 > UBA11358. The sequence continues at coordinate 14,916 of PMOA01000155.1, read as the reverse complement.
GCGGCACGCCGTCCCTTCCGATGATCGCTTTTTCTTCGCCTTCTTGGCGGTTAAATCGGCAGCTTGTCCTTCTTGCGATAGGCCAGGCCCTGGAAGGTCGCGACCAAATCTCCCTGGTCGTCCTTCACTTCGACGACATACGACCCGATTTTGAAGTTCTTGGACACTTCCCGGGCCTCGGCCCAAAGTGTGCCGGTGGTGGCGGCTTTCATGAAGGTGATGCTCACGTTGATGGCGACGGCCACGGTGCCGTGCGAATTTGCCGCCGCGGCGAAGGCATAATCCGCTAGCGTGAATATCGCCCCGCCTTGAACCGAATTCAGGCCGTTCAAGTGGTGCGGATGCAAAACCATTTTGGCCGTCGCGTGTCCGGGCGAGACGGATAACAATTCGACGTTCGCGCGCTCGGCAAAGCGGTCGTTCTTGAGGCATCGTTTAATATCTTCCATGTCCGTTTAACTTTTCGATCGCTTGAGCAAGCCGGCGCCACCCTCAACGTTGATCCCCTGTTTTTGCAAAACCCGGATGGCGGCGTCCGGGTCGTCAAAGCAGAATACGAGCACGCCTTTGTTCTCCCGCCTGACGGTGAAGCCGTAGGCGTATTTCACGTTGATGCCCGTGCCATCGAGCGCGTCGAGGATGGCGGCCAGGCCGCCGGGACGGTCGGGCACTTCGAGCACAACCACTTTCGTGACCTTCACCGCAAAGCCGTTGCGTTGGAGCAGCCGCCGCGCCTTGTCGGAATCCTCCACGACGAGGCGCAAAATGCCGAACTCGCGGGTGTCGGCCAGCGAGAAAGTCTGGATGCTGATGCCGGCTTTCGCCAGGAGCCGGCAAGGCTCGCTGAGCGCGCCCGGCTTGTTTTCCAGGAAGACGGAGAGTTGTTTCAATTTCATGCGCTTGCCTTTCTTGTTTCGGTTGCGATGCTACAGGATTCGTTTGTCAATCACCCGCCTGGCCTTGCCTTCGCTGCGCTGAATCGTGCGCGGCGCGACGAGCTTCAGCGCGGGACGCAGGCCGGTGATGCCTTCGATGGAGCGCGCGAGCTGCTTTTGCAACTGCTCCAGGCCGCCCACCGTGTCGCTGAGCGCTTCGTTGGTAACCTCTACCTGCACTTCCAGCGTGTCGAGGCCCTTCTGACGGTCCACGATGATCTGATAATGCGGCAGCGTGCCTTCCACCTTGAGCAGCGCGGCTTCGATCTGCGATGGGAACAGGTTCACCCCGCGGATGATGAGCATGTCGTCGCTGCGCCGCCCGATGCGGCGGATGCGGCGGAGCGTGCGCCCGCAGGCACAGCGGGCCGGTTCGAGCGAGGTGATGTCGCGCGTGCGGTAGCGGATCATCGGCATGGCACGTTTGCAAAGCGTCGTCAGCACCAGTTCGCCTTCCGTGCCGTCCGACAGTGGTTCGAGGGTCTTCGAATCAATGATCTCCGGGTAGAACATGTCCTCGAAAATATGCGGGCCGGCCTGGTGCGTGCATTCCATCGCCACACCCGGACCGACGATCTCGGACAGGCCGTAGATGTCATAAGCCTTGATGCCGCTCCCGGCTTCGATGCGCTCGCGCATGTTCTCGGTCCACGGCTCGGCGCCGAAGACGCCGATGCTCAACGGCATCTCCTTGATGTCCATGCCCAGTTCGGCGGCGCGTTCGATGAGGTGCAGGAAATAGCTTGGCGTGCAGCAGATGACCGTGACGCCGAAATCTTTCAGAATCATGATCTGGCGGTCGGTGTTGCCGCCGGAGATGGGAATGACACTCGCGCCGAGCGCTTCCGCGCCGTAGTGCGCGCCCAGGCCGCCGGTGAACAAGCCATAGCCGTAGGCGTTCTGAACGATGTCCCCGCTATGCACGCCGCACGCGGCGAAGCTGCGGACCATCGCCCGCGTCCAGTCGTCGAGGTCTTCCTTCGTGTAAGCCACGACGATGGGTTTGCCCGTGGTGCCGCTCGAAGCGTGGAAGCGCACGATTTCCTGAAGTGGACTGGCGGCCATACCGTACGGATAGGTGTCGCGCAAGTCCGTCTTCACCGTGAACGGCAGCTTGACGATGTCCTCCATCGTGCGCAGGTCGCCGGGCTTGAGCTTGCGTTCGTTCATGCGTTTGCGGAACAACGCGACATTGTCGTAGGCGCGCTGCACGATGAATTTGAGGCGGGTGAATTGCACGTCGCGCAACTGCGCCAGGGGCAGGAAATCCACTGCGCTGGCGGGGTGCATGGGGGGAATTTCGCGATTCTTGGACATAACTATTTGGGAGAACTCTCGACGCCGGGCGCAAATCCGCCGGGCTGGTTGGCAATAGGCGGACAAACATCGAACATCCAACATCGAACGCCGAACACCGAACCGATTGGTGCCGGTTTCATTCGATGTTGGATGTTCGATGTTGGGTGTTCGATGTTCATTATTTCACTTCCCCGGGCTTTGGCTGGCGCGGCCGCTCAGGAAAGCCTGCTGGTTGTGCTCGAAAAACTCCGGACGGAAAGCCTCGCGCAACGCTTCGAGCCACCCGGCTTCCGGCAATGGCAGATGGGCGCTCAACGCGCCGAGCAGCGCCACGTTCAGTGTTTTCTTGTTCGGCAGTTTGCCGACATCGACTGCGTCCGGCGTGATCAACTTCCCGTTGGGTTTGAGATAATGTTTGTGCGGTTCCACCTGCGTCGGTTCGAGCACGAGCAGATAATCCGCCTCGCCCGGCGACACCATGGGGCTGAGCACGGTCTGGCCAAAACGCACGTCGCTGGTGACCGAACCGCCGCGCTGGCTCATGCCCTTGATTTCGCTCTTCTTCACGTCAAAGCCGGCGCGCAACGCCACGTCGGCCAGAATGTCCGACGCCTTGAGCACGCCCTGGCCGCCGAGCCCGGCCACCACCACGTTGGTCAGCCGGCCGCGCATGGGGCCTCCTTCTTTTCGCACTCGCTCTGTTCCAGTTCGCGCAGCCGTTTGACGATGAGAATGCACGGCCGCCGGGCAATGATGACACACAGTTCCCGGCTCGCGAGACATTCGTCCAAAGTGCGCTCGAACTCGTTCGAACCGACGCGCGGCTCGACCACATGCACCCGCTTCACGCCGAGTGAACGGGCCAGGTCTTCGAGCACGAGTTTGTTCGTGGGCTGGTGGTCGAGCTTGCGGCCGGTTCCGGGATGTTCCTGGTGGCCCGTCATCGCAGTGGTGGCATTGTCCAGAATGATGAGCACGTGTCCTTCGGTCGGCGGATTGTAAATCATCTCCACCAGACCGCTGATGCCGCTGTGCACAAACGTGCTGTCGCCAATGACGCTGACCACGCGCCGCGCCTGTTCCGGCGGCAACACATGACGCAAGCCCAGCCCCACGCCGAGGCTCGCGCCCATGCAAACGCAGGAATCCATGGCCTCAAAGGGTTTCAGCACGCCCAGCGTGTAACAGCCGATGTCGCCCGCCACAATGCAATCGCGCTTGCGCAACGCCTCGAAAACCAGGCGGTACTGACATCCGTCGCACAATTGCGGCGCTTTGCCCGGCGGCTTCGCCGGCTCGGGACTCAGGTCATGGTCAAGGATGCGCCGCACGCGGGGCACATCCAGTTCGCCAAAACGATACATCTCCGCCTTGCCTTCAACCGCAATGCCCGCCGCGCGGATGGCGTCCACGAGGTACGGATCGCCTTCCTCGATCACCACGCACCGGTCCACGCCCTGTGCAAACGCCGCAATTTTCTTCATCGGCAGCGGATAGGTGAAACCGAGCTTCAGCACGCTGGCTTTCGGCGCGGCTTCGCGGGCGTGCATGAAGGAAATTCCCGACGTGATGATGCCGAGTTTCTTGTCGCCCTTTATGACCGGGTTCATCGAACCGGTCTCGTTCCACTCCTCAATCTCGGTGAGTTTCTGGCGCAGCCGTTTGTGGGCGGGACGGGCATAGGCTGGAATCATCACGCGGCCGCGAATGTCGCGCTCAAAACGCGGCGGCTTGGGCGCGCCGTTCGGGCCGCGCGGCTGAACGATCGTGTAACTGTGACAGACCCGCGTGGTGGCGCGCAATATCACCGGCAGCTTCCACCGTTCCGAAATCTCGAACGCGGCAAACAGGAAATCGTAGGCTTCCTGCGAATCCGAAGGTTCGAGCATTGGCACGCCGGCGGCGACGGCATAACGGCGGTTGTCCTGCTCGTTCTGGCTCGACGCCATGCCGGGATCGTCCGCGGAGATGACGATCAGTCCCCCGCTCACGCCGGTGTAGGCCGCGGTGAACAGCGGGTCGGCGGCGACGTTGAGGCCGACGTGTTTCATGGTGACGATGGCGCGCGCGCCGGCAAAAGCCGCGCCGATGGCGACTTCCAGCGCGACTTTTTCATTGGGCGACCATTGGCCACGCCCGCCCAGTTCGGAGAAGCGTTCAAGGATTTCGGTGGAGGGGGTGCCGGGGTAACCGGTGCCGAGCGCCACACCGGCATCACGCGCGGCCAGCGCAATGGCTTCGTTGCCGCTCAAGAGTTGTCGTTTGGCTGAAGGCATGTAATTTGCGGTTCCTCAGAATTTACATCCGGCTGGATGACACGCCGTCGAGTGCAACAAAATGTTCCAGCGATGACAAGCCAGCTTTTGCGGATTTACACCCATCGGTTGGCGTGGCCAAAAATCACTGCAATGTATCTTTTTCATTATTAAGGCTTCTTTCTGAAAAAAAACGCTCAGAAAGCTGGACTCATGGGGTGTCGCTTCTAAGATTTCCGCAATCGTGCGAGTCGGGATTCGGCTGCCTCCATTGGCAATCGGCGAACGGCTGCCGGGACGGGCGCGGGAGTTGGTGATGGTTAAACGCAAGCATCAGGAGAGGAGAACTGAATTATGTTAGGCATCGAAGACAAATGGGTTGCGCTGGCTTACCTGCTGTGCATCGGCAGCACGCTGCTGTGCGTGGTGTACGGCTGGCTCAACTGGAACCGCGGTGGGGATGAGATTAAACAGGAAGACGTCCGCTGGGCTGCTGAAGAGGACAAGGCGGAGGAGAAACTCTGACTTCCAGGACCACCCCGCAAGCATGAATTCAAACTGAGCCGGAGGGAATTATGTTTTTTGCCGAAGTCAATCTGCCCGATATCATCGTCGTCCTGCTCTACGTGTTTGCCACCGCCTATCTGGGCTACCTGGGCTATCGCGGCACGAAGACAACATCCGATTACCTCGTAGCCGGACGCAAAGTGCACCCGTTTGTCATGTCGTTGAGTTACGGGGCGACCTTCATCTCCACCAGCGCCATCGTGGGTTTCGGCGGCGTGGCGGGCTTGTTCGGCATGAGCCTGCTGTGGCTGACCTTCTGCAACATCTTCGTCGGCATCTTCATCGCGTTCATCTTTCTCGGAGAACCGACGCGGCGCATCGGCCACCGGCTGGACGCGCACACGTTTCCGGAACTGCTGGGCCGGCGCTATCAGAGCACGTTCATCCAGGTGTTTGCTGGCCTGGTCATCGCGCTGTTCATGCCGCTGTACGGCTCGGCGGTGTTGATTGGCGGCACGGAGTTCATCACCACGGCGTTCGGGATGGACTACAACGCCGCGCTGCTGATTTTTGCGGTGTTGGTGGCCACTTATGTCTTCTTCGGCGGCCTCAAAGGCGTGATGTACACCGACGCCTTGCAGGGCGTGATCATGTTTGCCGGCATGGCCATCCTGATTATTTACACCTACGTCAAAGTCGGCGGATTGGTTAGCGGACATCAAATGTTGAGCGATTTGAAAGACCTCACGCCGCCGACGCTCACGGCGATCGGCCATCAAGGCTGGACAGCGATGCCGCAGTTCGGGTTTGGCGAGACGAAATACAATCTCTGGTGGATCGTCGTTTCCACCATCGTCATGGGGGTGGGCATCGGGGTGCTGGCGCAACCGCAACTGGCGGTGCGCTTCATGACCGTGAAAAGCAAACGGGAGTTGAACCGCGCTGTCGGCATCGGCGGCGTGTTCATCCTCGCCATGACGGGCGTGGCGTTCACAACCGGCGCGCTGTCGAACGCGTACTTCGCTCTGCACGGGCCGCTGTTTCAAGGGCGCGTGCTCAAGATGGTAAATGCTGACAAGCAGCACGCACTCCTGCAGGTGATGAAGAAGAGTCCGTCCGGCGAGTGGATGGATGCCATCAAGGAAACCAGCAAGGACGGCAAGGCGCTGACCAATTATGTCGCCGCCGTGAAAACCGATGGTGATGGCAAATGGCTTTCCGTGGCCAAGTCCACCAACGAACTTGGCGTTGTGCGCGAAGGCGTCGTGATTCCCGCGGTGCTGGACAAAGCCCAACCGTTTCTGCCCGACGCCGTCGGGCCGAACCAGCCGGCCCAAGGCCGCAGTATTTCCATTGTCTATGCCAAGGGCAACTCCGACCAGATCATTCCCACCTACATCAGGCTGGCCATGCCGAAGTGGTTCGGCCTGGTGTTCCTGCTCACCCTGCTGGCGGCGGCCATGAGCACGCTGTCCAGCCAGTTCCACACGCTCGGGACCGCCGCCGGGCGCGACGTGTTCGAGAAGCTTTTCGGCGGAAAGACCGGCGGCAACTCGAACCGCACGATTTATATCGTGCGCATCGCGATCCTCCTGGGACTGGTGCTGGCGGTGGCAGTGGGTTACTACGCGAAGAAGGAACAGGCGGTGGTGAGCATTATTGCCCGGGCCACGGCGATTTTCTTTGGGCTGTGCGCGTCCACGTTCCTGCCGGCGTTCGTGGGCGGGATTTATTCGCGTCGGATGACGAAGGCCGGCGCGATTGCCTCGATGTTGGTGGGCTTCTGCGTGTCCACCTTCTGGCTCGCGTTCGTGAAGGTGCCGGAATGCACGGTCATCGGCCTGGTCAAGAAGAGCATCCTCGCCACCGCGCCGAACTGGCCGGTGGTGGATCCGCTGTTCATCGCCCTGCCGCTGTCATTGCTGACGGTGGTGGTGGTGAGTTCGTTCACGCGAAAGTCGGACGAAGCGCACCTGGACATTTGTTTCTCCTCCAACAAGAAGAACAACGAAACGAAAATCTGAATTCCTCTCTTATCAACAAAACCTCAAAAATCACATGAAAAAATCCGTTCTTAAACTAATCGTCGGCATCGCTGTATTCGCTGCAACGTCTGCCATCACCCAGGCCCAAACCGCTGCCACCACCCCGGCAGCACCTGCCGCGCCACCCAGCGCGTTCGAGGACTTCGTCAAACAGGCCAAGAACCCGACCGATTGGCTCACTTGGGGCGCCGACGTGCGTTTCCGCAATGAGTATGGCAACAATAACATGACCTTGAACGAAGGCGCCGCGCGCCACGAGCAGGATTACTTCCGGTTCCGGGAGCGGATCTGGGCTTCCGTCATGCCCGTGACCAACGTGAGCGTGAACGCCCGTTTCTCGGGGGAACAACGTGAATGGATGAAGCCGTCCAGTTCCTCTCAATATGGGCCCCGGTCGGGTCTCGAAGAGCGGTACGGCATCCTGGACAACGCCTACGTAAAATGGAGCAACATCGGCGGTGTGCCGCTGTCCCTCTCCGCCGGTCGCCAGGACGTCCAGTTTGGCGAACCCATGAACTGGTGGCTGGTTGGCGACGGCACGCCCAATGACGGGTCGTGGACGTTTTTCCTGGACAGCATCCGCGCCGCTTATGACGCGAAGGATATCCAGACAAAGGTTGATGTCGTTTACATTTACCAGAACGCCAGGCCCGATGAATGGATTCCCACCCTCGGCGAGTCCGGCGATAACACCCCCGTGCCTTACAACCTGACCGAACAGAACGAACAAGGCGTCATTTTGTACCTGTCCAATAAATCCGTGAAGGATATGCAAATTGACGGCTACTTCATCTACAAACGCGACGCCAAGGAATACTCCAACGGCGACAATGCCAACATCTACACCATCGGTAGCAAAATTTCCGGCACACCCGCCCCGCACTTGGCCTACTCGGTCGAAGGCGCGTACCAGTTCGGCAACAAACAGGACGCCACGGTCGGGGCCGCTTACATCAATTCCCCGACCGACTGGCGCCAAATCAACGCCTACGGTGCCAATGGCAAACTGACTTATCTGTTCAAGGACAAATACAACAATCAAGTGAGTCTCCTCGGCGAGTTTCTGTCCGGTGACGACCCGAATACGAAAGGCACGGACGAGATGTTTGACATCCTGTGGGGACGCTATCCGCGGTGGAGCGAGATGTACATTTATTCCTACATCAACGAGACCAGCAAAAAGAACGGCCAAATGAACAACATTATCCGGTTCGGTCCCAACTGGACCTGCACACCCATCAAGAACACGACCTTCAGCGCCACCTATAACGCGATGTTCTCCCCGGTGGATACGCCGACCCGCCAGCAGAATTCCTCCCTGTTCACTGACAGCGGCAATTTCCGCGGCCATTATCTTCAAACCATCTTGAAGCACAAATTCAACGACCACGTCAGCGCCCATTTGTGGGCCGAATTCGTCTGGATGGGCGATTACTATCAACAAAAAGACCTGATGACCTTCCTGCGCGCCGAAATACTGTTGACTTTCTAAACCCGCATCGAAACGATGCCGCGGGCATTCGCGGGCGCTGCGCGGTTCCTCCGCAGCGTTCACGATGACCGTCAGACCACCATGTTCCGGGACCAGGCCATCGAAACCATCCGGCGTTCCGAACTCGAACGTCTTCAGCTTAAACGTCTGCAGGACACCGTCCGCTGCGTGGCCGAGCGCGTGCCGTTCTACCAGCAGAAATTCGCCGAATTGGGCGTGAAGCCGGAGGATATCCGGTCCCTCGCCGACCTGCGCCGCCTGCCCTTTACCAGCAGCGCCGACTTGCGTGCGAATTATCCCACCGGCCTGCTCGCCGTGCCCTACGACGACACGCTTCGCCTGCATACCTCCAGCGGCACAACCGGCAAACCCAAGGCGCTATTCTTCTCGCGTCAGGACGTGGACAACGCCGCCGAACTGTGCGCGCGGTCCTTTGTCATGACCGGGGTCACGAAAAAGGACGTGTTCCAGAACATGATGACCTACGGCATGTTCACCGGCGCGCTGGTCACGCACTACGGCGCGGAGAAAGTCGGCTGTCTCGTCATCCCCGCCGGACCGGGCAATTCCGAGCGGCAGTTGATGCTGATGCAGGATTTTCGGACGACGTTCATCCACCTCACGCCCAGCTACGCGCTCTACCTCGCGACCTTCCTCGAAAAACACGGCGTTGACCCGCGGCGCGATCTCGCGTTGCGCAAGGCATTTGTCGGCGCCGAGCCGTACACCGAGGAAACCCGGCGCAAAATTGAACAGGGCCTTGGCCTTGACGTTTACAACTCCTACGGCCTTTCGGAAATGAACGGCCCCGGGGTGGCTTTCGAGTGCGGGCAAAAGCACGGCCTGCATCTGTGGGAGGACCATTTCCTCATCGAGATCATTGACCCGCAAACCTGCGAACCGGTGCGCGATGGCGAGGCCGGAGAACTGGTGATGACGACGCTCTGCCGTGAAGCCATGCCCCTGCTCCGTTACCGCACCCGCGACATCACGTCCATCATCACCACGCCCTGCCCCTGCGGGCGCACGCATCGCCGCCTGAACCGCATCACCGGCCGTTCGGACGACATGCTCATCGTGCGCGGCGTGAACATCTACCCGCAGCAGATCGAGCGCGTCCTGATGGCACAGTCGGGGGTGGGCAGAAATTATCTAATCGCGCTGGAGGGCCTCGACGAGATGACGGTCAAGGTGGAACTGGCGGAAGCCGGTTTCGAGGGACAGGTGGAGCAGCTCATGAAATTGCAGAATCATCTGGCCGAGAAATTGCGCGCGGAAATCCTCGTCAAACCACAGGTCCAGTTCCTGCCGCCCGGCTCGCTGCCGGTGAGTGAAGGCAAGGCCAAACGCGTGATTGACAACCGCAAGCTGTAAAGCAACCGGATGAAAAGGAACCGCAACGTTGTAGCGCAGGCTTTCCAGTCCCGCATTGCGGGATTCCGGGACATTCCTGTCCCGTGTTGGCGCGATGACGGCAAGGGTTGGGCTGCTCGAATTGGGGACTGGAAAGTCCCCAAAACCCGCAGACAGGAATGTCTGCGCTACGCGGTTTTGGGCAACCGGTCAGTTGCGTCCTCTCTCGACCCGCGAGGAGCGAGCGGGGAGAGAGCCGGAGAGATGGGCATCTTGACAAACGTGCCTCCTCTCCCCGCCCCCTCCTCCGCTTTGCGGAAGAGAGGGAGAAAAATAGCGCTGTGTGTCTCAGCTTAAATCCCAAGAAAGGAATCTCAAATGAACGACGTCAAACTGGTGGCTGCTTTTGCCGAGAACAAACCCGGGCAGGTCGCCCACTTCACCAAAATCCTCGCCAACGCCAACATCAACATCCGCTGGCTCGCCGTGGCCAGCACCGGCCCGTTCGGCGTGATGAAGTTCCTGGTCAGCGATCCGGAGATGGCCTACCAGGCCCTCAAACACGAAGGCTTCGTCGCCAAACTGGTGGACGCGCTCGCCATTGAAGTCCCGGACAAGCCCGGCGGATTGCATGCCGTGGCCGATTGCCTGGCCAGCCACAACATCAACCTCGACAACGCCTCCGGTTTCATCGCCAACAACCGCGCCATCATGGTCCTCGAAGTCCCCGACGTGGCCAAGGCCCGCGACGTCCTGCAAAAGCAGGGCTTTCGCGTGTTGGCGCAAAAGGAACTGCCGGTCTTCAAGCAGGACTGAAAAAGTTGGGGAAATGGAGTGGTGGAGTATTGAATTTTGAACCGCGTGGCGACCTGTCCACCATAGTCCCGCTTTGCGGGACGACGGTGGAAGCTTTACGCGGTCTTGCCGCGTGAGGCGAAGCCTTTTACGCGGCCTTCTCCATCAACGTCACAAACCATTCCGGTGGCCGGATCGGTTTGCCCTGGGTGTCGGTGAACGCGTGGACCGTGTAGCCGCGAACAACCGGGCTGCCGGTCTCGTTCCGGGTGATTTCCACGTCGAAACGCAACCTCGCCCGACCTTGTAGTTCCACGGTTGAAGTGATGCGCAGCAGGTCGTCATATCGTGCGCCGCCCTGGAATTCGAGATGCGCCTCCACCAGCGGCAGGAAAACGCCCTTTTCCTCCAGCGCCGCGTAAGACATCCGCAACCGGTTCCGCATTAATTCCGTCCGCCCGCATTCAAACCATTCCAGCGCGCGCGAATTGTAGAACGTCCCCATCTGGTCCGTTTCACTGTAACGAACGCGCAACTGAAGCACATCTTTGAGTTTGTTCATGGGTCTCTACCGAATGCGACGCAACCATAACGAAGCAGCGGCGCCGGTTCCATCGCAAAGTGGGACAGGCATCTGGCGGGCGCAATCGGGCAATGCCTTGGAGCGCGGCTGTGTCACGCAAAGCGGGACCAGCCGCAGCAGCTTCGCAAAACCAGCCTCTCGAATATGCCTGATGCCCGCAGAACTTTTTATCGTGCTGCGGCTGGTGCTTTTTGCACACAGCCGCGCTCCATCCACGCTTCCGACCATCGCCTACCAGTATTCCTCGACGTGGATCGTTCCCGGTTTCCCGGGCTGGTCGGTCTTGAAGCCCCTGTTCTCGAGCATCGCCTTGACGGCTTGCACCATGTCCGGATTGCCGCAGAGAAAGACATCTGCCTGTGAAGGATCCAGCGCGACGCCGGACTCTTTTTCCACCACCCCCTGTTCCACCAGCGCCTGCACGCGTCCCGTGCGCCCGTGGAAATGCGGGTCCTCATCAGGCCGCGTGATGCTGGGGATGTAGGTGAAGTTCGACCGCAGACGGGCCAGGCTTTCGAGTTCGCCGCGATAACCCAGGTCCCAGCCAAAGCGCGCGCCGTGCAGGACCACGAACCGGCGTTGGGTGTCATTCACCAGCATCGTTCGCAGCATCGAAAGGTAAGGCGCCAGACCCGTCCCGGTGGCAATGAGCACGACCGCTTTGCCCGGGGAAACGCGGTCCAGCGTGAACACGCCGCTGGCCTTCGGTCCGAGGAACAGTTGGCTGCCATGCTTCAACGCAAACAGGCGCGGCGTGAGCTGGCCGCTGGTGATGAGCGTGAGATAAAACTCCACATAACGGCGCTCCACGCTGGACGACGAGATGCTGTACGCGCGGCGGATCATCTTGTCCGGCTCGGAAACGGGTTCCTCCGATGCGGCTTCCGGCACGCGCGGTTCACGGCCGAGCAAACCCAGCACGCCGAACTGGCCGGGCTTGAAATCGAACATCGCTGCGCCGGGCTGGACGCGGAGAACCAGCAGTTGCGGGTTGATTTCCTCCCGTCCGATGACAGCGGCATTGTAAGGGCTTTTGTTGTCTGCGTTCATGATGATGGCGGGGAGAATCTGACCGCAGTGCCGCCACCCGTCAAGCGCCGCGAAGGCGGAAAGGCCTGTGCCACGTAGCGTGGACATTCCTGTCCGCGAGTTCGCGGGACATTCTTGTCCCGCGTTTCCTGCTGAACTGCACAGACTGGCGACTGGAAAGTCGCCTGAACCCGCAGACAGGAATGTCTGCGCTACAGGGTTCTTGGGCAGGGTCAGGGAGAGAATTCCAAAACCATTTTTACGCATTGAACCCTTGAATCGTAGCAGCCGACGTGAGTCGGCTCTGACATTGCTTTGGATAAGATGGAGCGAACTCACTTCCACTGCTACGAGTGTTACCGATGTTCTGACTGCACCTGCGCCCAAATAATTTCAGCCTTTAGCATTTAGCCTTCAGCCTTTTTTTGTTTACCGTTAGCCTTCCTCATCCGCATATTTTGATTGCCGAATACCCGCTGGTTGGACCGCCAATCCGCTTGCTTCGTTGCCATCAAATCCGGCGTAATGCCGGAACCCTATGAGCCCCATGATTTACATCTTGCTCGTCGTTCTGTACGTCATCATCATGCTGGCCGTCGGTTACTGGTGCATGAGACGCACCAAAACCGTCGGCGATTTCTTCCTCGGCGGCCGCACGCTCGGGCCGTGGATGAGCGCATTCGCCTACGGCACCACCTATTTCTCCGCCGTGCTCTTCATCGGCTACGCCGGCAAACTTGGCTGGGGATTTGGCATCTACACCATGTGGATTGTGCTGGGCAACACCTTCGTTGGCACGCTGCTCGCATGGATGGTGCTCGCCGGTCGAACGCGGGAAATGACCACGCGCCTCAACGCCATCACCATGCCGGAATTCCTCAGCGCTCGCTATGGCAACAAACCTTTGCAGGTCGTCGCCGCGCTGGTGGTGTTTGTCTTCCTGGTCCCCTACTCTGCCTCGGTGTTGATGGGGTTGAGTTATCTCTTTGAGATGACGCTGCACATCCCATACGAAAACGCGTTGTATTTCCTGACGGCGTTGACCGCCGTGTATCTGGTCATGGGCGGCTACTTTGCCGTGGCCATCAGCGATTTCATCCGGGGCATCATCGAATTCGCCGGCGTGTTGGTGATGGTGTATCTCCTCGCCCACCGACCGGAGACGGGCGGCTTTGTGAACGCGACCAGCCAGCTGCTGTCCGATCCTTCCGCCGCGCCCGGTCTCGCGGCGGTTAAACAACTCGGGGCCGGAAGCTGGCTGGCCGTAAGCGCGCCGGGTTGGCTGACGCTGCTGGCACTGGTGTTGATTACCAGTTTCGGCCCATGGGCGCTGCCGCAGATGGTGCAGAAATTTTATTCGATCCGTAGCAAGGCCGACGTGAAGCGCGCCATGGCCATCGCCACGGTCTTTGCGCTGTTCATGTCGTTTGGCGCTTATTACAGCGGCGCATTGACCCACCTGTTTTACGGCCCGAAGCTGCCGCCGGAGTTGATGGGGGCCAAAGGCCCGATCTGGGACAAGATTATGCCACATTTCATCACGACCTCCGGTTTGCCGGTTTCGCTGGTGCTGATCATCGTGCTGATGGTTTTTTCCGCCTCGATGTCGAGCCTGTCATCCCTGGTTCTGGTCTCCAGCTCGGCCATCGCCATTGACATCTACGGAGCATTCGTCAACCGGCACGCCAACCAAAAACAAACGATGGCGCTGTTGCGCGTGCTCTGCGCGGTTTTTGTGGGATGCTCACTGTTCATCGCCCTCAAAAAGCCCACCTTCATCGTCAACCTTATGATCATGTCATGGGGAACTTTGCTGGGCGTGTTCCTGGCGCCGTACTTGTTCGGGCTTTTCTGGAAGCGGACCACGACGGCCGGGGTCTATGCCGGCATCGGCGTCGGGCTGGGCAGCGCCTGCATCCTGTTTCCAACCTGGGGACCAGATGGGGTGCCGCTGGCCGGCGCGATCACAATGCTCCTGCCCCTGCTGGTCGTGCCCGTGGTCAGCCTGTTCACCCAACCACCCAAACCCGAGATTATTACCACCGCGTTCGGGGACAAGCCGCAGAGTGTTTAACCCGCGGAGACGGCTCGTCAGTAGCCGCTCCCACCCAAAAGAGTCCTGCCGGATTTTGTCGCTAACTTGACCGCCGGGTTGTAATGTTGCAGCGCAGCATGAAAAAGGAAGGTTCAATCCAACCCGGCCAGGAGCCGGCCGGCATCCGGCAACGCCTGACGGAACTGCGTGAGGCGATGCTTCCCCTGCATAAGATTTTGCTGGAATCCGAACGGGTCACCTATGAGGCAACGTTTGGCAAAATCCAGTCGCCGTATCAATTTCTAAAACTGGCCATGGATGACCCGTGGTTTGCGTGGTTGGCCCCCATGACCCAGCTCATCACCGCGATGGATGAAATGCTGGATGCGAAGAAAGAGCCGTTGACGGTGGCCGGCGTGGATGCCGTGGCGGAGAGGATCAAAACGTTGCTGGTCGCGACCGAGGGCGGTGAAGGATTTTCGCGGCATTACGACGAGGCGTTGCAACGCAATCCGGACGTGGTCCTGGCGCACGCCGCGGTCGCCAAATTGATCCGCGCGCAACCCAGCAGGCCGGCGAAGAAGAAGT
>PMOA01000126.1 GCA_003161635.1 Limisphaerales bacterium | reverse complement strand
AAGAACAGCGCGAATTAGAAGCCGGAATACTCCGTGAAATAGCCCGCAACGATTTCAGATTCCGCCTCCGGCAAATCAAACGGCGTGCGGTTGGACTCGGCGAGCGAAGCAATGAAGAACAGGATAAACCCGGCCAGGCCCCACGGCGTGAACACAAACCAGTGCGCCATGCCAAAGATGTAATGATTTTGCGCCGCGACGATGTCCACGGTCTTGAGCGAGCCGACGATCATGATGACCGTGACGGCGGAAAGGATGAGCGGGATTTCGTAGCTGATCATCTGNNGGCTCGACCAGCCGGCCATGAACACCGACAGCTCCACCGCCCCGCCCACGGCGAAGAAAAACAGCACCCCCGCATCAAGATCCACCGCGGTCATGTTGCGGCCGATGGGCAGCACCGCATAGGCCAACAGCACGGGGATGAGCAGGACGACCGGTGCCAGAAAATGCACCACCTTGTCCGCCGCGCGCGGGACGATGTCCTCCTTCGTGAGCGATTTGATCCCATCCGGTATGAACTGGCCGAAACCGCACAGGCGGATTTTGGTCAACGGAATGCCGACGCGATTGGGGCCGTAGCGGTTCTGGATGCGGCCGATGCCCTTGCGTTCAAAAACCGTGACGAAGGCAAACAGGGTGGCAAACACCAGCGGGATGAGCGCCACCGAAATCAGGGCGGAAACCAGCGGCTGCCAGGCGTCGGGGACAAACCCCACCGCCTGGTGCTTCAAAGTGACAAAAATCTGATCCAGCGTGTCAAACATGGTTTCGCCCACCGAAATGCAGAACGGCCGAAGGATTATCGACTATGCTTCACAAATCAAGAACAGAAGCCCGCCCCCATCTGCCATCTGGATTCCAGTACTGAATTCTGACATTGCAAATCCCCCTGCCCGTCCTACGATGCTTGTCGCGCGAGGCGGAAGGCGCCAAAGGCGCGTTGAAGAACAGCAAAAGACTTTGAAACAGTTGTTGCAAAGCGCTGCTTCTGGGATTCCTTGGCACGCGTTTTTGGGCGTCCCTAGTATGGATCGGATTATGGCAAATCGGCCAGTGAATCAGATGCCCATAGTGAAGGAGATCGTTGCTTTCGTGAAAGGTGTTCGCGATGAATGACCGCCTCCAAATCGAGACTGCCGCCGAGTTTGATGCCTTGCTCCCCGCCATTCCCGACCGCGCCTTCAAAGGAGGATTGTGAAAGCGGTACGATTTTTGGTCTTCCTGGTTTCACTCGGAGTTTTGGCGTCAGGCTGTCGAACCGCGATCAACAAAACTCCGGTACCCGCAATGAATCTACCCGCATCAAACACGGTAGAAACACATTTCGATGGCAATTCGCCTATCTCTGTTCTCCGTTCGGCCAGTGAACGCGGCGACCCCGTGGCTGAGGCGATTCTTGGACATTTTATGGCGCGCGGAATCCGTGTTCCACAGGATGTCGAACAGGGTTTGCGCTTGTTGCAGCATTCAGCCGACCAGGGTTTCGCTCATGCCATGGCCGACCTGGGCGATCTCTATTTGAATGGGAAATTCGTTCCCCAGGACTACATCAAAGCCCTCCATTGGTTGACGCTGGCCGCAGCTAAAAATGATCCGGATGCCGAACGGGATCTTGGCGTGTGTTACCAAAACGGTTTGGGGGTGGATACCAATTTTACCACGGCAGCAACCTGGTATCGGCGGGCGGCCGAACAGACCAATTATGTTGCCATGAAAGATTTAGGTGTGCTTTACATGAATGGCACCGGCGTACCGACGAATGCTGAAATGGCAATATTCTGGCTGACCCCGGCGGCAGAAAAGGGGAAGAATGCGCGGGCGATGTATGACCTCGGTGTTTTCGGCGAAAACGGGCTGGTGGGCACCAATTCATTGGCCAAAGCGTTCCAATGGTATCAGCAAAGCGCCGACCTTGGTGATCCATTGGGTTGTTGGCGGCTGGCTGTCTGCTATCGCTACGGCAAAGGCGGACCACAAGACCAGGCCAAATATATTTTCTGGGCCGGTGAAGCAGCGATACAAGGCAATGCCGACGCTCAGTTCTATTTGGGTGAGGCCTATCGAATCGGAGACGGAGTGCCGCTAAATACAAACCTCGCCCTAACGTGGTTTCGCCGCGCAGCGACAAACCGTTACCCCGAAGCGTGCTATAATCTGGCCTTGGATTATTTGCAGGACAAAACCAACCATGAAGCCCAAATCGAAGCCTGCCGTTACATGTTGCTCGCAGCCCAGGGCGGACATCGCGAAGCACAATTTCAATACGCAGTTTCGTGCAATCTGGGAACGGTCGTTTCCAAGGACCTCAATCAATATGCGTATTGGTTGAAAATCTCGGCGGAAGGCGGCTGGCCGAAGGCTGAATTCGCCATGGCACAGTCCCTGTTGAACGGCGCGGCGCCATTTCCAAAGGACGAAGTGGAAGGGGAAAAATGGCTGGAACGCGCGGCCAGACATGGACATTTAGGAGCTTTGGATACCTTGGGCATCAGACTGATGCTGGGCGTCGGAGTGACCCGGAATGTAGCCGAAGCAATAAAATGTTGGCGTTGGGCCGCTGAACACGGTGAGGCAAGCTCCCAAAACGATCTGGGTTACGCCCTTAAAACCGGGGAAGCGGGAAAAGTGGATCTGGTGGAAGCTTGCATGTGGTTTCAATTGGCTGAGAAAGGCGGGATTGAGAAAGCAAAAATCAATCTGGCGAACGTCTCTTCCAAGCTAACGGATGAGCAATCCAAGGAAGCAACCCAACGTGCCGAGAACTTTCATCCTCAACCAATGCCGGAATTAAGCCCCGTCAAAAGAAACGACAATCCGGGCACCCCTTCGTTGGATATCTTGACTATCGAATGACGGAGGATACGACGCGGCAAGCCAGCGTAAAAGGGCGATGCCTCACGTGGCGGGGAACATCGAACATCCAACTCCCAACACCGAATGGGTAAGCGGCGCGCACGGAGTGACGCGACTTACCTTACCTACCTTGTTTGGCGTCTCACTTCTCGATGCCGAGCAATTGCACTTCGAAGATCAATACGCTGTTGGGAGGAATCGCCGGTCTGGGGCTCTGGTCGCCGTAGGCTAGTTTGGCCGGGATGAACAACCGCCACTTGTCGCCGACCTTCATCAGTTGCAACGCCTCGACCCAGCCCGGGATCACGCCGTTGACCGGAAAGGAGATGGGTTGACCGCGCTGCACCGAACTGTCAAAGACCGTCCCGTCAATCAACGTGCCGTGGTAATGCACCTTCACCCCGTCGGTCAGCTTGGGAGACTCGCCCGTGCCGGACTGGATGACCTTGTATTGCAGACCGCTGGCCGTGGTGACGACGCCTTCCTTTTTTGCGTTCTGCGCGAGAAAGGTTTCACCGTTGACGGGTTGCGAATCGGATTTCGCGCTGGGATTCTTTTCCATAGTCGTCTTGTCTTCTTTGACGCCACAACCGGCGAGCAGGCCGAGGGCGAGCGTCAGGATAAAAAATGATTTCATCTGGTTTTTAAACTGCATTGGTTGATCTGCGGCGGGCGGGAGCATCCGGGAACCCGGGCACCAGGTCAAGCCGCGAACCGGATTTTCATAATTCTTTCCCATCGTCCCCTGTCCACCATAGTCCTGCATTGCGGGACGAAGGTGGATCGTCCTTCGGGCTTTCGCGTCTTTCGCTTATTTCGCGGTTTAACTTCCGGTCTCAGTTTGAAAGTTCGACGTTGGATGTTGGATGTTGAATGTTCAGTTTTCCCTCTCCATCAGCTTGTCGCGCCGACTTGCCGCGCCAAAGCATAGCGACGGCGGGAGTGAAGACGGGAGTGTGGCGAAGGCGGAAGTCCTGCAACACAAGACGAAGTTGGAAGTTTTACGCTGGCTTGCCGCGTGGCGCAGCTTTACGCGGTCACAATTCCAGGACTTTCACCCTTTCAAAGACCGGCTTGAAATGCAAACAGGGTTGTGACGGCTAATATTTTAACCGGAAGAACAGGGAACCGGTCGACTTGTTAAGCGACACACTGTTTATCCCGCCGTTGCTGTTCACCGGCCCGGTGTAATCGCCCCAGTTTGTCGTTGTTAAATCCGAGTTGGTTTGCAACACAAATCCCGTCGCGGTTGACGGCCACGCCACGACGACGGTGTCCAAATTGACGTCCTCTGGCGGGTCGGTGAGCATGATGGACAGCATCGGTGAACCGGATGGGGACGGCGGCGTATTCGTCACCGCCGGATTGAACGTTACGGAATTGGATGCCGATACGCCGTCAAGCGTGTACGTTCCCGTGAAGAAAAATGCCTGGTCGCCGATTTGCGAAGCGCAAAGGACGATGTTGCTTTGCTGGGTGGCAATGCTGTCGGCTGACGTGCCGTCCGGCCACCAGGCGTTGCCGGAGCCGCAGGTGACGATTTCATTGACCAATTGAGTCGCTGGGCCGTTGGTGACATAGATGTTTTGGCCGTTCGGACCGTAGATGATTCCCAGATAAACGGGATTGGCGCTGCCGGTATTCAAACCCGAATACGAGTAAGGAATGGGCGAGTAAGTCCAATCCAGCGTGTTGCTGGGATCCGCCGAGGTCATGGTGAACGACAACTGTGCGATGGATATGAGATTCGTCCCGCCCTTGATGTCCATGCCAAACGTAAGCCGGTTGCCCGACTCCTGGGCGAAATTTGCGCCAAAAACGTTTCCCGGATCAGCCTGACCCATCCAGGATGGAAAACTGGTCACCAGGTTGTTGGTCACCGGAACCGCGTTCGTTATTTGCTGATAGAACGTCGGCAACGACGGATCGCCATACGAGGAATATCCGTTCAGGATGGCGGTGACGGCATTGGAAGCCCAGGCGTTCCAACTGGGCGAGCCCCACCGGTTCGGTGCCAGGGCGGGGAAAACCGTGATGGTGATGCCTCCGTTTCCCAATAACGGTCCGGAATTGGTCACCACCGGATTGAGCGTTACGGAATTGGATCCCGACACCCCGTCAATCGTGTAGGTCCCCGTGAAATTAAACGGCTGGTCGCCAAACTGCGAAGCGCAAAGCACAATGTTGCTTTGCTGACTGGCAATGTTGCCGGACGTATCATACACCGCCCACGCATTGCCGGAGCCACGACCGACGATCTCATCGACCAATTGCGTCGCCGGGCCGCTGGTAATGTAGGTGATGGTGCCGCCGGGACCATGGATGATTCCGACATAGGATGGACTGTAGTTGTAGGAACCCTGCGCGAAGGCAAAATCCAGCGTATTGCTCGGGTCGGTGGAATGGGCGCTGAATGACAATTGCGAAATGGATATCAGGTTGGTCCCGCCTTTTATGTCAATGCCGAACTGGAGCCGGTTGCCCAATTCCTGGGAAAAGTTCACGCCGAAAACGTCCCCGGGATCGGCCAGGCCGTTCCACGATGGGAAACCGGTCACAATGTCATTCGTCACCGAAATCACACCGGGCGCCCGTTGATAATAGCTCGGTGACGATGGGTCGCCATACGAAGAATATCCATTGGCGATGGCGGTGGTGGCGTTGGAAACCCAAGCGTTCCAATTGGGCGAACCATAGACATTGGGTGCCAGGGCGGGAATGATTGTAATGATGATTCCCTGGGCTTGCGCCGGGGAGAAAAAAGGCATCGCAAGGACGGTCAAGAAAATGCCGCCCAAAATCAAACGTCTGGTTGAAGTCATTCGTAACATCATGCAAGTTATTTAACAGGAACGAGCTGAAACGTAATGAATAAGGGACACATTGCGGGATTTGAGGGGTATATTGCGCCCGGTGAGGGGCGGAATTCCGAAGGAAAATGAAGCCGGACGGCGAACACCGCCGCCAAAGATGCAAACCTCAGCAAAACATCCAACTCCGACTTGCGTCGGGAGCAGGCATCCAACTCCGAAGAATACGGGACGGCTGCTAAAGCCGCATCGAATTGCGGAAAAGTAAATTAGGAAGCCAGGAATCGAGGAAAAAATTATCTCCTGCTTTCTTGGTTTTCTTATTTGTTTGTGTCTCCGCACTGCAATCCCTCGGAATCATCGTGCGCCGCGAGGATTTTTCAGGAGCGTGGACAGCTTTGTCCGCGTGTTCCTGTCGCATCGGTACCTTCGCGCGGACAAAGCTGTCCGCGCTCCTTTGGTTGCGGCTACGCCGCGCTGCGCCTTTGCGTTCTTCCTGTCCACCGAAACCTTCGGCGTACGCGGATGCGGTTAAATAAATCCGCCCGCGGAGAATCATCCGGCAGGCCGCGTAAAAGGGCGGAAAGTCCCGTGGGGCCACGCCCCTTTACGGGGCTTTTACCCTCACGCGGCAGGATTGGCCGGCGTGGCTGCGGCGGCCTTCGCCTTGGCTTCCGCCTTGGCCTTTTCCCCGGCCAGATGCTCATCCACCGCCGCCGCATCCGTGGGATGGATGCGGCGATAATGTTCGTTCGACTTGGATAGCTTGTCCTTCGAGAACAACAGGCCGCCGAAACGGTCGTCGGTGCTCAATTCAAACTCGGTGTCCATCTTGATGGCGTCGAACGGGCAGACTTCCACGCAGATCTGGCAGCTCATGCACACTGAAATATCAATGTCGAACGTGGCGGGATAAAGCTGGAGCTGGCCCTTGTAATCCGGCTTCTTGTCCTTGCTCTTGACGATGTAGATGCACTGGGGCGGGCATTCCTTCTCGCAAATCTGGCACGCCACGCAGCGCATCCCCTTTTCCCAGTCGTCCCCGTCATAAACCAGGAACGGAAATTGCCGGGTGTTTTCCTTCGGCGTCAGGCGTTCCTCGGGATATTGCACGGTGGTGAGCCGCTCCTTCGAGACGTAACTCCCGAAGAAGTTCCTGGCGGTCACCGCCATGCCCTTGATGATTTGTTCGCCTAACATTTCAGTCCATTCGATGTTGGACGTTCGATGTTCGATGTTCAGAGTTCCCATGCTTCCAACGCTCCGGCAAGGAAACATCGAACATCGAATGATTATTATTCATCGGTCCACCTCGCCCAGCACGATGTCCACGCTGCCCAGGATGACCACGGTGTCTGATATCCGGTGGCCGAGGCACATGTCCTCCAGCACGGTCAGATTGATGAAGCTGGGTGGTCGCACGCGGTAGCGAAACGGATTGGGTGAGCCGTCGCTGATGAGATAAAAGCCCAGCTCACCCTTCGGGGCCTCGATCCGCCCGTAGGCTTCACCCGCCTTCGGACGGAATCCCCGCAACTTCGCTTTCGGGTCCATGACCGGTCCGGACGGGATGTCACGCAGCGCCTGCTGCAGAATTTTCAGGCTCTCGCGCATCTCCAGGACGCGGACCATGTAGCGGTCGTAAATGTCGCCGTGTTCGCCCAGCGGCACCTTGAAGTCGAACCGTCCGTAGATGCCGTACTTGTCCACCTTGCGAACGTCATAATTCACCCCGGCGGCACGGAGCATCGGGCCGGTGATGGAGGCGCTCACGACGAGTTCCCGGGGCAGCACGCCGACGCCTTGCGTGCGCGCGAGGAGAATTTCGTTCTCGGTGAACAGCGCTTCAAATTCGTCGAGGAATTTGCCGTAGCCGTCAACCAGTTGCTTCGCCTGGGCCAGCCAGTCGGGCGTGACATCGCAACGGACGCCGCCAAAGCGCATGTAATTGCACATCATGCGCGCACCGCTCACCGACTCGAAGAGGTCGAGGATTTTTTCGCGTTCGCGGAAGGCATACATCAGCGGCGTGCCCAGCGCGCCCATGTCCTGCACAAAAAAGCCGATGAGACAGGTGTGATTTTGCAGGCGCGTCAATTCCGCCATGATGACGCGGATATATTCGGCGCGTTCCGGGACCGGCAAGCCCGCGAGTTTCTCGACGGTGAGCGCATAGGCCCAGTTGTTCGTCATCGAACAAAAATAATCCAGCCGGTCCGTGTAGGGCATCGAGCCCAGATAGGAGATGTTCTCGGCGATTTTCTCGTGGTTCCGGTGGAGATAGCCGAACACCGGCTTGAGCTTTACGACGGTCTCGCCGTCCAGCACTAAGTCCATGCGGAACACGCCGTGCGTGGACGGATGGTGCGGCCCCATCGAGATTTCGAGGAGCTCGCCGATCGGTTCGCCGGTCTCGCTTGTCTTCGGCAGAATTTCGTAATTCTTCGGCGGCATTGCGGCAACGGCGCTCACGCTTTCACCTCCGGCGGATAATGTTTTTTGGCCTGCTCCAGCACTTCGTCGTGCGGCGTCGGTTCGTATTCAAAATCATCAGGCGGCACGTAATCCTTGCGCATCGGGAAGCCCTTGAACCCGTCCCACATCAAAATGCGCCGCAAATCCGGATGGCCTTCCAGCCGGATGCCGTACAAGTCATAAACTTCGCGCTCCTGAAACTCGCAGCCGCGCCACACGGGTGTCAGTGAAACCGCGGGCGCTTCGTGGTCGCGATTAACCGTGCGCTGGCGCAAAACCACTGGCCCGTGTTTCAATTCCATCGAATACAGGTGATAAACGCATTCAAGGTAGCCCGAACGCAGTGTCTCAATGGTTTCCTCAATCTCGCTTTCGACGCCATCCACCACCACGGTCTTCTTGAACTTGGATTTGACAACGATGTCCGGCCAGTCCACGCCGGTGACGTTGGAGCAAAAATCGAGGCGCAATTGCGGGTCATCGCGGAGAAATTTTGCCACGGCGAGGACGTGGGCCGGGTCCACCAGCAACGACCGTTCACCCGCCGGACAATCATTCGGGAGGACATCAATTTTTGCGCCCGGCACCGCCGCTTCGAGGCGCGGCTTGATTTGTTCGGGAGTTTCCACGGTTCAACGCTTGATGGCGGGCGGTTGCCAGACATCGGGATTGCTTGGCGGTTCGAGATCGTGTTCGCCGTAGGCCGGGACCGGGAATTCGCCGGGCGCGTCGGCGTTGAGATGCCGCGGACGGTCCGGCCCGGTAAGTTTTTGGTTCAGGATTTTTTCCTGCAAGGTCATGATGGCGTGAATCAACGCCTCCGGCCGCGGCGGACAGCCGGGAATTGACACGTCCACCGGAAGATACCGGTCAATGCCCTTGAGCACGTTGTAGCCCTGTTTGAACGGCCCGCCGGAAATCGCGCACGCGCCCATGGCGATAACGTATTTAGGCTCCGGCATCTGGTTGTAGAGCCGCACCACCAGCGGCGCCATTTTTTTGGTGACCGTCCCGGCCACAATCATCAGGTCGGCCTGCCGGGGCGAAGGCCGGAACACTTCCGCGCCAAACCGGGCCAGGTCGAAACGGGACATGGACGCTGCGATCATTTCAATGGCACAACACGCCAGCCCGAACGTCAGCGGCCACACGGAATTGGCCCGGCCCCAGTTGTACAATTCCTCCAGGGTCGTGGTATAGACTCCTTGTTTCTGCAACTCGCTTCTTAAGCCTTCGTCCACGGCGGAATGGAGTGTTGGAGTGTTGGAGTGTTGGAGTGTTGAGCTGTTCGTCATTATTCCATCACTCCATTGCCCCGTTCTTGTTTTCATTTCCACGTCAGCACTCCCTTTCCCCACGCCCAGACCAATCCTTCCATCAGCAGCAGGAGAAAAACCACCATGGCCAGAAACGCCCCCACCGTAAGACCGGTGAAGGAAACCGCAAACGGCAGCAGAAAAATTGTCTCCACGTCGAACACCAGGAAAATGATCGCGTAGAGGTAATACTCTGACCGGAAGGAAACCCAGGCGTCGCCTTTGGATTCCAGGCCGCATTCGTAGATGGCGTTCTTGTCCCGGCCCGGTTTTTTCGGCGAAAAGAACCTGGCCCAGGCCCACGCCGCCGCCAATGGCGCCAGCGCAAATGCCACCGCCACCGCCATCAACAAAACGAGCACCAGATAAGGATTTTGGGATGTTTCCATCACACGTTCATTTAATTTAGAAAGCTTCGGCGTCACATTCCGCCCGCAGAAATCGTCGAATTGATCGTGATTGAACAATTTTGCGGATACTCCCGCCGCACTGCCCGCCACTGCCAGACGCTAATATGGCCGATTAGAAAGTCAAGCGCCGTCGGGAACGGCCTCCCACCGCCCGGGTTCAACCGGGCACTGCCCGAATGCGCCCCGGGACAGGAAGATGTTCGCGGCGCCCGCAGCGCAAGCATACTTTGGTAACGCCGGTTGTCCGGGGAGGGGCTTAGTATATTGGGCGGGGGTGGTATTGGCTAAACCTTGGCAGTCCCCTGCGCGCGCATTTTGAGAAACTCGCCCCGCCACTCCGCGCGTGAAACCTTCCCGCGCGCGTTGGCATCCAGTGACTTCACGAACCACCACTCGCGCGGCACTTGCCAGCTCGAAAGCTTCTGGAGCAGGAACTGCTTCAATTCCTTGGCCGTGCTGTGTCGGTTTGCCGTAACACACGCCACGATGAGATCGGTGCGATCGGCATTCCCGTTCGGCACGCCAAAGACGAGACACTCGGCGACGGCCTCGTGTTGCCGCAACGCCTGTTCGATGGTGGTCGGGGACACTTTCCGTCCGGCCACGTTAATCTGGTCACCGGCGCGACCGATGAGATAGACAGCTCCTTCCTTGAGTTCGGCGAGATCACTGGTCTGAAAGCGGCCCCGGCCGAGAGTGTCAGCCGGCTTTGGCCAATACGTCTCGCCCACTGCGCGACTCTGCACCAGGAGAGTCCCGTCTTGATTGAGCCCCACTTCCACGTTCTGCATCGGCCGGCCGGCGCAGGCTCCGTCCGCGCGTGGGGTTGTCATCGCATCGTAAGCAATGCCGCCGCATTCGGACGAACCATAGAAGTTGTGAATCTTGAGGCCGGTAGTGTCGAAGACCGTCCGCTCCAGCGTCACGGGCAGGGGCGCGCCGGCCGAAATGGCCAGGCGCACGTTGCCCGGGATCGCAGCAACTCCATGCCAGGCGCGCCATAGTGCCGGCACACCAGCCAGCGTAAGGTGCGGGTGGCCTTCCGCTGCGCGGCGCACTGCTTCAGGCAAAGGCGACGGCGCGAGAATGAGCGGAATGCCCTGCAGCAGGAGCGGTAGCACCAAGTTGGAAAACCCGTAGGAATGAGCCAATGAAATCACGGCGAGGTTGGGCCAGTCCGGGCGCAGCCCCATCGTGGCCACGATGTTCTCCGCATCGGCGGCCAATTGCTCTTCGGTAAAGGCGATGGTGAGCGGCGCCCCCGTGGTGGCCGAGGTGGTCTTGAGATGACAGCAGGGCGGGGGCGGCGGGGGGACGGAGGGCGGCTGGTCATGTGGTTCAATGGGACAAACCACCGCGTCGCAGCGCCAGGCTCGCAAAACGGCAAAGATGAACTCAGCCGAATGGCCCTGCGGGCAGACCATCGCCGGCTTGCCCGGCAAGGTGGTTTCTGCCGCACGGCTCAGTTGCGCAAAGGTCCAACATTGCCCGGAAGCCAGATCGCGCAAAGCGACCTCGTTGCGCCTGTCCCGGGCGACCTTCTGCCAGCGTTCGTAAAGCATCTGCACTTTCCTAAACCAAGACTGGCTTCTATTGCAAGGCCGATTTCGCCGACGGGCGCAACGCCGCAACTCCCCGACACCTAATTGGGCCTGCCGCTTCCAGTTTCAGCAGGGCATCGCGAAGACCGGGCAAGACCGCGCCACCATCGCCACCAGCGCAGCGAGTCGGCCACCGGATGAATATGACTGCTCCGGCCCCGGCTGATGACCCGGATTGGCACGAACGCGACCGGGTGCGCCGCCGCCAGAAACGCCATCAACGTTTCGGATTCCACTTCAAAGTGTTCCGTCTGGAGCGGCAGTGCCGCCCAAGTTGCCAGGTGGATGAGCCGGAAACCGCATTGCGAGTCGGGCAGGGAACGGCCCGCACGCCGGGAGAGTTGGCGGCTCATCCAGCGATTCACCTGCCGGCGCAGCCAGGGAATGGCGCGCGCGTTGGGCATCCGGTTCCCGACAACCAGCAACGCCCCGGTCTGCCCGGCGCACTCAAGAAAAGCCGGCATGTCATCCGGCGCATGCTGGCCGTCACCGTCCAGCGTGAAGACCCATGCAAAATCCTGCTGTCGCGCCTGGGACAGGCCGGTCCTGAGCGCGACGCCTTTGCCGAGGTTTTTTGCGTGCCGGACCACCTGCGCGCCCGCCGATTGCGCCCGGGCCGCCGTGTCGTCCGTCGAACCATCATCCACGACCAGTACCCGGGGAAATTGTTGGCGCGCCGCGGCGACCAGGGCCGCAATGCTCGCCCCTTCGTTGAAACAGGGGATCACCACCGCGCATGTCGTCGGTCCCGGCACGCGTCCAGCTTGAATAAAATCTCCGGGGCAATCGAGGCAAAACCAGCCCACATTTCCACTCGTCCCTTGCCGCGGCGGAGCGCAGCGAAGACGGGGCGTCCTCGTTCGAGGTTCGATGTTGAATGTGGATGCCCGCCCCGCCGCACGGCTTTTCCGTTGCTTCGCTGTCACATGCCTTATATCTTCCGCTGGCTTGAACCATGCGATTTAACCTCGAAACTCGTGACGTGTTTGGCCGAAACTCAAATTTAAGAACGCCACGCTGACCCGGTCTTTCATTGCCACTTTCCACCCATGCTTTTCCCATTCCCGCCAACATCCGCCCCGCCGCCGCGAGTGGTCATTACCGGCGCCGGCATTGTCACGGCTTTGGGACTCGGGTGGAAACCGAACGCGGAGGGGTTCCGCCTCGGACGCCCGGCGTTCCGTCCGGTGTCATTGTTTGACGTGAGCCGTCAGCGGGTGAAGACCGCCGCCGAGGTGGATTTGCCGGACGCGCTGCCGCCCACCGGCCTCAGCCGCCGCCAGTTGGCCCGTCTCGACCGCGCCGGCAAAATGCTGTTGCTGGCGGCGAATGAAGCCTGGCAGCAGGCCGGTTGGAAACCTGTCAATGACGTGCCGCTGGTTTTGGGCACGACCGCGGGCGGCATGTCGCTGGGAGAGGATTATTTCCGTCAGGCGGTGCAATCCCCGGGCCGGCATCGCCGGCAACCCACCCGCGCCATCCACTACCAGCCGCAAGTCCAGGCGCGGATGGTTTTGGACGCCCTGGGTTTCAACGGGCCGATCACCATCATCTCAAACGCCTGCGCTTCCGGGAGCAACGCCATCGGCCATGCCTGGAACCTGGTTCGCTGCGGCCAGGCCGAATGCGCCCTGGCCGGCGGTTATGACGCGCTCAGCTTGCTGGTGTTTGCGGGTTTCGACGCGTTGCAGGCGTTGTCGCCCACCATCTGCCGTCCGTTCGACGCCCGGCGCGACGGTTTGGCGCTCGGTGAAGGCGCGGCACTCGTCGCTTTGGAAACGCTTGAACATGCGCAGCGGCGGAATGCCCCGATTCTCGGGGAACTCATCGGTTACGGCACGACCATTGACCGGCATCATCTCACCCAGCCGCAACCGGAAGGGAATGCGGCGCTGACGGCCATGAACCTCGCCTGTGACGCCGCCCGGCTTGGTCCGAAGGATGTTGATTACATAAACGCCCACGGCACCGGCACGGTGCTCAACGACAGTTCGGAGGCGTCCGCCATTTCGCGCTGGGCCGGTCCTCGGGCCGCCACCCTGCCGGTCAGCTCCACGAAGGCCAGCATCGGGCATCTCCTCGGCGCCGCCGGCGCGGTCGAGGCGGTGATTTGCCTGATGGCCCTGCGCGAACAATGGCTGCCGGCGCAGGCGGCGTTTGAAACTCCTGACCCGGCCTGCAACTTTCCCATCGTGCGCCAGCCCCGGGACGCGCAGGTGAAGGTCGCCCTGTCCAACTCGTTCGGCTTCGGCGGCGTCAATGCGACCCTGATTTTGCGGAGGTGGA
The DNA here is from genome assembly GCA_003161635.1 of Limisphaerales bacterium. GTDB lineage: Bacteria > Verrucomicrobiota > Verrucomicrobiia > Limisphaerales > UBA11358 > UBA11358. The sequence continues at coordinate 4,897 of PMOA01000126.1, read as the reverse complement.
TATGAGCCGGATTTTTGTGGCGGGATTGGGCGCGGTTTCCCCGGCCGGCTGGAATGTCGCCGCCCTGCGAGCGGCGCTGGACCGGGGTGAACCGCTGCCAGTTCAACCGTTGGAACGCCCCGGCGGGGACAAATCCCTCCGCACGCGTCTGGTGCCGGCTCCGGCCACGCGACCCGGATTTCTGGCGCATCCGCGCCTGCGGCGGACGAGTCCGATCACGCATTACACAGCGGCGGCCGCGCTGGACGCGGTGGCCGGTTTGCGGGCGCTCCGGGCTGAAAAAATCCGGCTGGGCCTGGTGGTCTGCCAGCAGGCCGGTTGCGTGCATTACTCCTGCCGGTTCTTTGATGAAGTCCTGAAGGACCCCGCGACCGCCAGTCCGCTGCTGTTTCCCGAAACGGTTTACGCCGCTCCGGCCAGCCACGTCGCGGCGCTCCTGGAAGATGTTACGCTCGCCAATACGCTCGTGGGCGATCCGGCCTCGTTCCTGCAGGGAGCGGCCCTCGGCATCCGGTGGCTGGAGGAGAACACCGTGGACGCGTGCCTCATCATCGGGGTGGAAGAAACCAACTGGATCCTCGCGGACGCGCTCTGGCATCTCGATCGCCCTGCCGTCATCACTGGCGGCGCCGGGGCGATATGCCTGAGCCTTGATCCGGCGTTGTCCATTGGGGTTGCACTTGAGACAATCACTGATGTGCATTCCTACCGGGCTTCCACCAGTCGAACGCAAGCCGCCCAGGCAATGCGCAAACAGTTGCCAGCCAGTTCCACCGTGGAACTTCTCTGTGATGGTCTAAGTGACAGCCCGCGCACCGACGCCGCCGAACGGGCCGCGTGGCTCGATTGGACCGGCCCGCGCCTGAGTCCCAAGCGGGTGCTCGGTGAAGGCTTGATGGCTGCCGCCGCGTGGCAATGTGTGGCAGCTTGCGACCTGGTTTCAGCGGGACGCTTCCCGGCCGCCAACATCAGCCTGGTTGGCTCAAATCAACAGGCGATTGGAGCGCGCTTCAGGTGGAGCCGCCCGGGCATTTCGGATTTGTCGCCCGTCACCAGAGCAGGCAACATCACCCCATGAGCTTACGCGTCATTTTGATTACCGGTGCCAATGGCGGCCTCGGCCAGGCGACCGCACAAGCCTTTCTTCAAGAGTCGCCCACCAATCATATCTGGCTCGGTGTTTATACCCATCGTGAGCACGCTGACAAACTGGCAAATGAGAATCCCGGCCGTTGTTTTTGCGTTTCGCTGGACGTGACCCGGCCGGATTCCTGGAAACAGGCGGTTGCTGAAATCCTTGCCCGCCACAATCGTCTGGATGTGCTGGTGAACAATGCTGGCAATCACCAGGATGCGTTGCTGGCCATGATGCCGCCGGATTCCTGGCGACGGGTTCTCGCGACAAATCTCGATGGGGTTTTTCATGGCTGCCAGGCCGTGCTCCCGACGATGATCAGCCAGCGCAGCGGACGGATCATCAATATCGCATCGCTTAGCGCGCTGCTGGCGCCCGCCGGCCAGACCAACTACGCGGCAGCCAAGGCCGGTGTGATTGCCTTGACCCAGTCGCTGGCAAAAGAGGTGTGTCGGATCGGAATTACCGTCAATGCCGTTTGCCCGGGTTATGTGGACACGGAGGCACTTGCGGTCCTGGGCGAAGTTGAGCGCCAGCGCGCCCTGGAGCGGATTCCGATGCGGCGTTTTGGGCAGCCATGCGAAATTGCCGCGGCGATCCGCTTTTTTGCTTGCGCCGAGGCAGGGTACATCACAGGCTCCACGCTTAAAATTGACGGTGGAATCTTCTAATGAACAACCCGACAGAACTCAAAACACAAATCAAACACCTGCTGGTGGAGAACCTTATGCTCCAATCCAAGGCGGAGGAGATCGCGGACGACCTGCCACTTTTTGGTCCCGGCAGTTTGGGTTTGGATTCTGTCGATGCACTCCAACTCGTTGTAGCGCTCGATAAAAATTACGGGTTAAAAATCCCTGATCCTGAAGCGGCCAAAAAAGTCCTGCAAAGTGTCAACACCATCGCGGCTGCGCTTGAACAGCGTTTATCCGTTGAACCTCACTGAAGTTATAAGGCTCGCCCGGCGCATGGCCGCATTGGGCGTGCGTAAAGCCGGCTTTTCAAAAAGAGTTTAGGGGAGCCTTGAATTCCATGAATTGTTGCACTCCGAAAGTGTTAGGGAAAGTGCTTTACACCGGGGTTGTGAATAACTAACATCTGCCACTCTAATTAAATATGGAAGCGAAGACCAAGACGATTGACCAATTTAAGTTGCATGGCAAGGACACGGGTTCGGCGGACGTGCAGGTTGCGCTGCTGACCCAGCGGATCAACCATCTGACCGAACATTTGCAGACGAACAAAAAGGATCACAGCTCGCGCCGCGGGTTGCTGATGATGGTCGGCCAGCGCCGCCGCCTGCTCGAATACCTGCAAACCATAGATTTGAACCGCTATCAGGCGGTCACGAAGAAATTGAAGCTGCGCCACTGAATTTGCGGAGGTGCGGCTTTTATTTTTGACAAGCCGTCTTTCGCTCTCGAATTTGAGCCGGAAACGCGAACGGCTCGATTCCCAAACCGAAATCATCGCGAATAAAAAATCCGTTGCCCCTGGGAAATTTCAATCAGCTCCGAAAGCGCTCGGAGTTCACTGAAGTTCCTCCGGAGGCAATGGGCCAGTTTATATGCCAGAAAAAATCATTGCCCAGGCGGGCGACAAACAAATAATCATTGAAACCGGAAAACTCGCCAAACAGGCGGACGGCGCGGTCACCATCCAGCTCGGCGAAACCATTGTCATCGTGGCCGCGGTGGCCGCAACCAAGGCCAAGGAAGGCCAGGACTTTTTTCCGTTGACCGTTGACTATCGTGAAAAGGCCGCGGCGGCGGGAAAATTCCCCGGCGGTTACTTCAAGCGCGAAGGCCGTCCGACGGAAAAGGAAATTCTCACCTGCCGGCTCACCGACCGTCCGATTCGTCCGCTCTTTCCCAAGGGCTGGTATAACGAAGTTCAGGTTCAAACCGTCGTTCTCAGCGCCGATGGCCAGAACGACCCCGACATCCTCAGCATCATCGGCGCGTCCGCCTCGCTGATGGTCAGCGACATTCCGTGGGACGGCCCGCTCGGCGCGGTCCGCGTCGGCCGCATCAAAGGCCAGTTCATCGCCAATCCGACCCACGCCGAACAGGCCGAAAGCGACCTCGACCTCGTTTATGTCGGCAACACCAACGACATCGTGATGTATGAAGGTTCGGCCAAAGAGATTACCGAAGCCGACTTCAACGCCGCGTTGAAATATGCGCACGAAGTCATCCAGCCGCTCATCGCCGCCCAAAAGGAACTCACCGCCAAGGCCGGCAAAAAGAAACGCGAAATCACCCTCAACATCGTCCCCGACGAAATTCTTCAGGAAGCCAAGAAACTCGCCGGCGACCGCTTTGTTCCCGCGTTGCTCACGCCCGGCAAACTCGCCCGCGAAAATGCGTGCAAGGCGATTCAGGACGAAGTCGGCGCCAAACTCGTCGAAAAATTCGGCGCGGAAAAAGTCACCGATTTCGTCATCAACGACGCGTTTTATTACATCCAGAAGGAGGCGGTCCGCGGTTTGATTTTGAACCACGGCAAACGTCTCGACGGCCGCGCCTTTGATGTCGTGCGCCCGATTTCAAGCGAAGTCGGCATCCTGCCGCGCGCCCACGGTTCGGCGTTGTTCTGCCGCGGCGAAACCCAGGCGCTCACGCTGGCCACGCTCGGCACTGGCGACGACACGCAGGAATTTGATTCCTACACCGGCGGCGGAACCGAGAAAAAATTCATCCTGCACTATAACTTCCCGAATTTCTCCGTGGGCGAAACCGGACGCATCAGCGGTCCCGGCCGGCGCGAAATCGGCCACGGCGCGCTCGCCGAGCGCAGCATCGAACCGATGATTCCGTCCGAGAATTATCCCTACACCATCCGCGTCACCAGCGAGATCATGGAGTCCAACGGCTCGACCTCCATGGCGAGCGTTTGTGGCGGCACCCTGGCGTTGATGGATGCGGGCGTCCCGATGATCCGTCCGGTGGCCGGCATCAGCGTCGGCATCTGCACCGAATTGGACGCGAACAAGAAAATTTCCAAATACCAGCTCCTCACCGACATCATCGGCTGGGAAGATCATTACTGCGACATGGATTGCAAAATTGCCGGAACGGAAAAGGGCATCACCGGCTTCCAGCTCGACCTCAAGCTCAAGGGCATTCCTCATGGCATGATGGCCGAGACGATTGAAAAGGCCCGCATCGCGCGAATGCATATTCTCGCCGAAATGGCCAAGACGCTCGCCGAACCGCGCAAGGAAATCAGCAAATACGCGCCGCGCATTGAAACGGTCAAGATCAACCCCGAAAAAATCGGCGCGCTCATCGGACCGGGCGGCAAGAACATCAAGCGCCTCGTCGAGGAATCCGGCTGTGAAATTGACATTGAAGACGACGGCACGGTGAACATTTTCTCCGTCTCGCCGGAAGGCATGAAAATCGCGCTCGACGCCATCACTGGCATGACGGCGGAAGCCGAAGTCGGAAAAATCTATCGCGGCAAAGTCGTCACCATCAAGGAATTCGGCTGTTTTGTGGAATTCCTGCCCGGCAAGGACGGCCTGGTGCACATCAGCGAACTGGCCAATTTCCGCGTCAAGAATACCGAGGACATCGTCAAGGTTGGCGATGACATTACGGTCAAATGCCTCGGGGTGGACGAAAAAGGCCGCGTGCGGCTCTCGCGGAAGGCCGCGATGGAAGAGCGCGACAAGGAAGTGGCGGGTAAGGAAGAAGCGGGAAAAGAAGCCAAGTAATCCTGGCGAAATCAATTCAAGCGCGAACGGGAAACCGTCCG
>PMOA01000097.1:13022-21185 GCA_003161635.1 Limisphaerales bacterium | reverse complement strand
AATTACGTGCTCAAAGTGGTATCAGAGGGTAAAAGAGCAAAAACTAAAGCCCCCTCACACACCGAATGCCAACGGTGCTGCTGGTGTTGCCCGGGTGGAGGCTGTCGCGATAGGCGCACCGCGCGACGTCGGCGTCGTCGGCCCAACTGCCGCCGCGCAATACACGGTAGCTCCCTGTGGCCGGTCCGGTTGGATTCATGTTGGTTGGTTGGCCATACGGCGTCCCATGCCAGTCCCAACACCACTCAAACACATTCCCCGCCATGTCATAGAGACCATAGCCGTTCGGCGCAAACGAACCCACTGGACTCGTCGCCGGACTCGTTCCCCCGATGCTTCCAATGGAATTGTCACCGTTCGGCCCCAAATCATAGCTGTAGCTGGCGGCCGCTCCGTAGTAGTTGGCCTGACTTTCCGTGATGTAATTACCCCACGGAAAACGGTTTCCGGTCAAGCCTCCCCGCGCCGCCTTTTCCCACTCCGCTTCCGTCGGCAGCCGATACCCATTATTCGCCAAATTCAGATAAACATTCGTGCCCGTGGCGTTCGTATACACCCGCGTCAATCCCGCATCCGTGTAATAACACGGCGTCAACCCCGCCTGCTGCGACCGCGCATTGCACCACGCCACACAATCATACCATTCCACGGTTTGCACCGGATTGTTGCCCGCCTTGGCCGATCCCGCATCGGCAAAGGTATACCCTTTACCCGTGGCATAACTGTAAACCGCCGCCCATTGATTTGAGCTCACCAGGTTCACGTCCATGTAAAACGCCGACACAGACACATTCGTCGGATTGGCATCCGTGATGTCAGGGTCATTCGTGGCGGTGTTATAGAAATTGTTGACGAGACGGTTTCCCATCGTGAACGAACCCGCCGGGATCAGCACCATGCCCGTGGGATTGGTGGATTGGAGCAACCGGAAATAGCCGGACGGCGCGGAGTTCGTCACCACCACCGCATTGACCGTGACCGCTTTGCTCGCCGTCACCCAGTTCGGTGAGGACAGACTGGCCGTCGTTTGCAATACGTAATTCGTCGCGCTGCTCGTCTGCCAGTAAAGGAGGGATTGCTGGCCTGCAGCAGCGATGCCCAGATTCGTGACTTGCGCGAGCGTCGAGTCAACGCCAGCCAGCAAGGCCAGCCCGATGAACAGGAAATGCAGTTGGGTTTTCATAAAAAAATCGAGTTTAGTTCTCCTTACTTCGATGATGAACTAATTTACAGTGCCCTTTTTACGCCTCGCCCAATGGAAATGCAACTGGAATGTGGCACAGACAAAAGTTTCACCTAAAGTTACACCTGAGGGGCAATATGGAGGCGGTAACGAGGCAATGCGTAGCGTTGGGCGAGTAACTGAAAATGTTACTTGAACCCCTGTAAACCCAGATTAAATATATGATTCAGCAACCAGAACTTCACCAGGCCGCTTTTGATTTCATTGTGATTTCAGCTTCCTGCCGCCGAAGTTGGACGCAGGCGGGTCTGCTTTCCCTTGGCCCGTGAAGTCTTCGGTTTGCTACTTCACTGGGCAGCTTTTGATTTGGGCCCCAAGTCCCAAAAGTGATCAAAGCATGTCCCTTTCAAGCAATCCACGGGCATCTGGGCGACTCCGAATCAATGTCCTGATTGTGTACTAACCCAATACGGGATAGAATCACATCGTTTCTTCTTTTAAAATGCATATTGTAGTTTTAAATGTAAATTTGATGAGGCTAAATTCCAGTTTTTTTGAAAAAGTTCTTGACAAAGTTGACAAAACTTAATAAAAAGTATGCAGTTCGGAATTTAACTGTAAAAACATATGAAAAGAACCCTATTGGTAACCGTATTTGTGGGAGCAACCCTGCTCTCGATGCAAGTAACGCATGCGCAGATTTACCGCGAGGTCTTTGGTAATAACACTGCTGGCAATAACTTACTCAGCACTGTCGGATGGTCTGGAGCTTGGGGGCCGACCGCCACAGACTCAAGCAACCCGAGCCCAAACAATTTCGGAATCTCCGCCGCACTCGGCGACCCTCAAAACCTCGACAATATCAATGCCGGTGGTCCCAGCCCCTCCATGGCCAATGGCTTGGTGTTCACCAGCGGCACCGGGGCGGCCGCCGCCAACTGGATCGCCTACACGACCTACACCGTGGACCCCACCGCTACGCCGATACAGGACATCTCCTTCTACGCCGGAAGTACTGTCAACGGCAGCTTTGGAATCCCTTGGTTCCGCATTGCCGTCGAGATTGGCGGTAATTGGTATGCCTCCACCGCGGCATTCAACAACTCTGTCTCCGTCGCGACTGCCAGCGTTTTCAACTCCCAAGCACAAAAGGTTACCTTCAACTGGACAACCGCCGCCAGTGCTTGGGATTCTTTGAGCTTCACCCCTGGTACCACTCTGGTGCTCGGCAGCACTTTGGCATCGCCCCTTCCCGGGGGCAACATCACCGCCTTCGGGCTGTATTCTGACCAAGAGCCCGGTACCGCTGGTCCCGGCAGCGCGACCCGCCGCTTTGATACGTTTCAAATCGACCCCGTTCCCGAACCAAGCAGCGTGGTGTTGGTACTGTCCGGTGTCGGTTTGCTGATAAGCCTCCGCCGTTCTCGCAAAGCCTGATCTGTTGACAAAAGTGTTGTTTTTACCGCGGGGCGAACCGGAGTCGGTTCGCCCCGTTCACTGTTTCAGGGGATCTGAAGTTATGGCTTGCAACAACCCCATTGTTCAACGGTTACGAATCTTCATATTTCTGATTCTCGACAAAATTACATTTAAGCAATTGCCAGATTGCCGCACTCAGAACGACACGATAATCGGGGCTTGATGCCACAAGCAGACAAGACACCAGACTTGGGCGTTTTGCTCCACACCGCTAAACGGATGATTTGCCGTAAAACAAGGCTGGAATAAGCCTTGAAACAGAGTGTGTCAGGCTCGGAACGGTAAAACTTCCTCGTTCGATTCCGCCCCTCGCCTAGTTAAATCACCTATATTTACAGGGGTTTGGTGCGATTCGGGGGTCAGAGTTTCACCGGAATCTTCACCGGTTTGGCTGCCCGTTTAGAAATTGGCTTCTGCTCGGATACCGCTTGCCCGCTGCTCGCCAACGCGAAAAGTGCCGATGGCTTCACACTCATAACCATGAGTGAAGCAATGAAACAACCATTCGGTATGGACCGGGCCATCCGCGAGTGGCTGCAAAAACACCACGCCCTCTGGACCGCCGCCTAGGAGCCGCTCACAGAATAGCCGTTTCAGCCGCGTGAGACGCAGTCTTTTACTCGGTTCACCACGTGAGGCTGCACGCCTTTTACGTGGCCCAACCGCGTGAGGCTGAAGGCCTTTTACGCGGCCTCCACCTCGACGGGCTGTTCTTCCCGGATGAAGCGGCGCGGCGTATCGTCGGCCTTGCTCCCGGCGTAACATTCGACCTGGATTGGGATGAGCTTCATCTTCGGGCGCTCCGGCAGGTGCACTGCATTTCGTGAAGCGGAACGTCTCCAGTTGGGGCGCCTGACTTGCAGGACTTGGGAAGTCCATTCCGGGTGGGGGCTTCCAATTTCCCGCTCGTGTATCAGAATGGCTCCACGATCAGCTACGGCGTTGCAACCACTACGCGCACAATTGCGGTTGAACCGGCTATCTTGGTCCCCTCCATCGGCTCGACACGTCCGCCGAGTTGTGAGCCGAGGAATGCCTCCGCGCGGGCGTTAAAGTCGGTGCGGTTTTCGGGCCGGGCAAAGCCGTGGCCCTCGTCGGGGTAAACCACGTAAATCACGTTTCCGTGGTTCCTTTCGATGGCGGCGACAATTTGCTCGGATTCAGCCGGCTTGACGCGCGGGTCGTTGGCGCCCTGGCCAATGAGGAGCGGACGGATAATGCGATCGGCAGAGTTCAATGGGGAAGCCTTCCTCACCAGCTCGGCGTCCTTGGGATCATTCATATCCGCCAGGCGGACGTTAAAAATCGAGAGCATCGGTTTCCAATAAGGCGGGATGGAATTGATGAGGGTCTTAAGGTTCGATGGGCCGACGATATCGACGGCGCAGGCGAAAACGTCCGGCGTGAACGTGACCCCCGCCAGGGCGCAATAGCCGCCGTAGGAGCCGCCCATGATGCCGATTTTCTTGGGGTCGGCATATCCTTCCTTCACGGCCCAATTGACGGCGTCAATCAAGTCATCGTGCATTTTGAGCCCCCACTGCTTGTTGCCGGCGTTGCGGAAGTTTTTTCCGTAACCGGTGGAGCCGCGGAAGTTGGGTTGCAGCACCGCATAACCGCGATTGGCCAGCCACTGGGCGTTGCCATTGAATCCCCACTCGTCGCGCGCCCACGGACCGCCGTGGGGAAAAAGGACCATCGGGAGGTTCTTGGGCGGCACGCCCACGGGCAAGGTCAGATAGCTGTTCATCTTCAGCCCGTCACGGGCGGGGATGACCACGGGTTTCATTTCCGCCAGCAGCAATCCGTCGAGTTTGGGCCGGGTGGTGAAAAGGAAAGTGCCCCGCTTCGCCTTGCGATCCCAACGATAAAATCTGCCCGGCGCGCGATCGGATTGATAGCCGACCAGCCAGATATCGTCGGCCTCGGTGCGATTGACGACGAAGAAATCGCCATCGTTCAGTTTCGCCAGGCCATCGAAATCTTCCTTTACCGCCGGGTCCACCACCTGCCACCGGGTGCGCCCCGGTGAGAACGACACCGCTTCCACAACATACCGGCGGGGATGAATCAATACATCCCCGGCGTCAACCTCGTCGCTGACCGCGAGCACTTTCTCTTTGCCATCAGCGAGGTTCTTTTCCACCACGGCGGCGGTGTCGCGTCCGATGGACGACATCAGGTAGAGCGACTGGCTGTCTTTGGTGAAACCCAGGGCATCCAGGATTTCTTCCGGACCGACCTTGAGAAAGGTTTTCCAGGGCGACTTGTCATCGGCCCGAACGCGGATTTCTGTGCCGCCCTCGGGCGTGGCGATTTGCGCGGAGCGAACGCGGAATTTCGAATCCGCGCCCCAGCCAGTTACGTCGCCCGGGTTTTCGGTGTCCAATTCGAGCGCGCCATTCTTCAAGTTGAGCCGATAGACATCGAACAGCGAGCGGTCACGGAGATTGAGCTCGACCAGGACCTCGTTCGGGAAATCGGGATTCAAATCCGTGACCTGCGCGCGCACGCCCTGGAAGGGGGTGTAATCCCGCACGTTGCCGGAGTCCAGGTCCACGCCGTACGCATGGAAATTCTCGTCGCCGTCGCTGTCCTGCAAATAAATCAGATTGCGGTTGTCTTTGGCCCAAAAATACTGGCGAATGCCGCGCTTCTTGTCCGCGGTGATGATCCTGTCATCGTCCTTGCCGACGGTCTTCACCCAAACCTGGAGCACGTTATTGGTATCGGGCGCAAGCCACGCCAGACGTTTGCCGTCCGGGGACAGCGCCGGCGAGGTCCGTTCCGGATTTCCAAACAGCAAGTCCCTCGAAATCAGAGGAGGCAATTCTCCTTGCACCGCAGCAGTCATAAGCAGGGATAGCACATTGGTGATCAGAAATATAGTTTTCATGCAAGTCGGTGTTTCTGCCGGCAGCCTCGCCGCCGGCACGATGTTCGAGCATTTAAAAGCGCATTCGCTACAAACAACTCACGAGCGCGCCCTCCCACTGGAGGCCTTCACCCGCGCAGCGTACACAATGTCGGGCGGAGCGTCAAAAGCAAATTCCTATCAGTTGACAAGCCGGGCGCACCTTGACACCGCCACCATCCGGCAATGCGTCTGGCCGAGGATGAAGTTGATGGATTCAGGTTTCGCGATTTGGACCGCAGTGAATTTGGGTTCCATAGCAATTGCAAATTTGCTTCATTTGGGCGTCCGGTCAAGCCGGCTTCGCGCTTCCTCCCAAAGTGTGCAAGGTAGCCGACCAACCCCTAAAAAAGCGCATGTGTGTTGTTTGCCGTGCTGCCGCCAAAAAACAGCGACTCGACCGGCGCAAAAGCCTTTTCTGCACAAGGTTTTGCGATTGCCAAACCGCATTTCAGTCCTACGATGCCACTCAGCCTTATGTCTTGGGTCACTCCATCGCAAACAGACGCCGCCACCGATACACCGAAAAACGACTTTGGGCCGCCGCAGATCGGTTGCGCGCGGTTAGAACTAACATCTTATTCATGCCCCTAAAAAAATCCGAACTTTACTCTTCCCTTTGGCAATCCTGCGATGAACTGCGCGGCGGCATGGATGCATCGCAATACAAGGATTATGTCCTCGTCCTGCTGTTCGTAAAATATGTGTCGGACAAGGCCGCGAGCCAGAAGGGCTATCTGCTCGACGTGCCCAAGGGCGGGAGCTTTGCCGACATGGTCGCGCTCAAGGGCGACAAGGAGATCGGTGACAAGATCAACAAGATCATCGCCCGGCTGGCCGAAGCCAACGATCTCAAGGGCGTCATTGACGTGGCCGACTTCAACGATGCCGACAAGCTCGGCAAGGGGCAGGACATGGTGGCGCGGTTGACTGCACTGGTCAGCATCTTCCAAGGATTGGACTTCGGCCAAAACCGCGCGGAGGGTGACGACCTCCTAGGTGACGCCTACGAATATCTCATGCGCCACTTCGCCACGGAGTCGGGCAAGAGCAAGGGCCAGTTCTACACCCCGGCGGAAGTCTCGCGCATCCTGGCCAAGGTCATCGGCATCGGCAGCGCCGCCAGCGCGAGCCAGACGATTTACGATCCCACCTGCGGTTCGGGTTCGCTGCTGCTCAAGGCGCACGACGAAGCCAAGGGGGCGACCGGCCTGGACTTGGCGATTTACGGGCAGGAAATGGACAACGCCACCAAGGCGCTGGCGCGGATGAACATGATCCTGCACGACTGTCCCACGGCGGAAATCTGGCAGGACAACACGCTTTCCACGCCGCATTTCAAGGACGCCCGGACCGGCGCGCTCAAGACCTTCGATTTCGCCGTCGCCAATCCGCCGTTCTCCACCAAGGCTTGGAGCAACGGCTTCGATCCTGCCAATGACCTTTACCACCGTTTTGCCTTCGGCATCCCGCCGCAGAAGAATGGCGATTACGCTTTTCTGCTCCACATCCTCGCCTCGCTCAAGAGCAACGGCAAAGGCGCGATTATTCTGCCGCACGGCGTGCTCTTTCGCGGTAATGCCGAGGCCGACATCCGGCGCGAGATCGTCCGGCGCGGTTACATCAAGGGCATCATCGGCCTGCCGCCGAATCTCTTTTACGGCACGGGTATCCCGGCCTGCATCATCGTGCTCGACAAGGAAAATGCCAACGCCCGCAAGGGCATCTTTATGATTGATGCCTCCAAGGCGTTCATCAAAGACGGCCCAAAGAACCGCCTCCGCGCCCAGGACATCCACAAGATCGTGGACGCCTTCACGCGCCTCGCTGAAATTCCCCGCTACTCCAAGATGATTTCGCTGGCGGAGATCAGCGACGTGAAGAACGACTTCAATCTCAACCTCCCGCGCTACATTGACAGCACCGAGCCGGAGGATTTGCAGGATATTGACGGCCACCTGCGCGGCGGCATGCCGAACCGCGATATTGACGCGCTCGAACGCTACTGGCAGGTCATCCCCGGCGTGCGCGCCACACTGTTCAAGAAGGCAAGTCGTCCCGGCTACACCCAGCTCCGAGTGCCCATCGGCGAAGTCAAAGCCGCCATCTTCGGCCACGCGGAATTTACCGCCTACAATGAATCCGCCTCGAAACTGTTTGCGAAATGGAAAGCCGCAAACACCTCGCGCCTGAAGGGCATCGCCAAGGGCAGCAAACCCAAGGCGCTCAACGAGACGCTCTCGGAAGATCTGCTGGCCACGTTTGAGAAAGCCCGGCTGCTCGACCCCTACGACGTGTATCAACACCTCATGGACTACTGGGCGATGACGATGCAAGACGATGTTTACATGATCGTGAGCGACGGCTGGCGCGAAGCCGCAAAGCCCCGGATCATCGTCGAGGACAAGGACAAGAAAACGAAGGAGAAGCCCGATTTCACCGTCGGCAAACTGAAGTATAAAGCCGAATTGATTCCGACTGTGCTGGTCATCGCCCGCTACTTTGGCGCCGAGCAGGCGGCCATTGAGAAACTGGAAGCCGAAGTTGCGGCCAGCGAGCAGGCGCTGGAAGAAATGGCCGAGGAACA
>PMOA01000097.1:0-12935 GCA_003161635.1 Limisphaerales bacterium | reverse complement strand
CAAGCTGACCGAGGACGAGATCAAGACGCTGGTGGTGGAGAATAAATGGCTGGCCACGCTTGCCGCCGCCGTGCAGGGCGAACTGGACCGCGTGTCGCAGACGCTCACCGGGCGCATCCGCCAATTGGCCGAACGCTACGCCACACCGCTGCCGCAGCTCACCGGCGAAGTGGCGACGCTCGCCGCCCGCGTGGACGGACACCTCAAAAAGATGGGAGCAACATGGAAACTATAGAGATAATCGGAAACTTGGCTACGGCTTACTGCAAGGTCATTGCCAGAGATCGCCACCTAATCAAGGTGAGCGCGAACGAACGCAGCATCGCACACAGATTCGCAATCTACATCGAACAGTGTTTCCCAGGCTACAATGTGGATTGCGACTACAACAAGAATCTGGAGAACCAGAAGCGTTCTCCTGCCTACGCGCACCCGACAAAGAGCGGTAGGGAGAGTGATCTAGTCCTCCCCGACATTATCGTTCATAAGCGCAATACGAATGACAATTTGGTTGTCATAGAATTAAAGCCGACGGGCCGGGAAGAAACCTGCACTGTAGGTAACCATCAGGCGGAGTCCAAATGTCTTTGTGATCGTTGTAAATTAAAGGCGATAAAAGACGACCTCAGATATTCCCACGCCTTCTACGTCGTGTTTCCGGTTGGAGCAAAACTGGGAGAATTCAAGCTCTCGAAACTTGATGACTATATCCAAGCAATTTAATGACTAAGCCCTCGCATCCGCAAAATGTAAAACCCGGCTACAAGCAGACCGAAGTGGGCGTGATTCCAGACGATTGGGAAATTCGCCCTTGTTCTGATGTATGTGACCGGATTATGGTCGGCGTCGTCATCCGACCAACGCAATATTACGAAAAAAACGGAGTGACTGCGCTTCGATCCGCAAATATCCGTGAAAATGGAATTACCAATTCCGATCTGGTTTACATCAGCGAAAAATCCAATGCGCTACTTGCCAAAAGCCAAACGGAATCGGGCGACGTGCTTACCGTGCGGACTGGCTATCCAGGAACGAGTGCCGTGGTTCCTCCTTCACTGGCGGGTTGTAACTGTATTGACATTCTTATCACCAGACCGTCCGAGAAATTAAGCTCCGAGTATTTGGCGGTTTGGATAAATTCTTCATTCGGGAAGGAGCAAGTTCTTCGCAACCAAGGTGGCCTTGCTCAAAAGCATTTTAATGTCGGCGACATGAGGAATTTAGTCGTCGCCCTTCCGAGACTACCCGAACAACGCGCCATCGCGGGGGCGTTGAGCGACGTGGATGCGCTGCTCGGCGGGCTGGACCAGCTCATCGCCAAGAAGCGCGACCTCAAACAGGCCGCCATGCAGCAGCTCCTCACCGGCCAAACGCGCCTCCCCGGCTTCCACGGCGAGTGGGACGTGAAAAAGCTTGGCGAGCTGGCACGAATCCAACGCGGTGCATCGCCCCGGCCCATTGATAGTCCGATTTGGTTCGACGAAAACTCTTCGATTGGCTGGGTCCGCATTTCAGACGTTACTCGCTCCGGCATGTTCCTTCGAGAAACCACCCAACAGTTATCTCCGCTTGGCGTGCAGCACAGTCGCCCGGTTGGCAAGGGAAGCCTGATTATGAGCATTTGTGCAACCGTCGGCAGACCGATTATCACCGAGATTGATGTGTGTATTCACGACGGATTCGTGGTGTTTGATAATCTCCAAGCCAACAAATTGTTCATCTATTATGTGCTCAAGTGGATTGAGCCGGGTTGGTCGATGCATGGCCAGACAGGCTCGCAGATGAACCTGAATACCGGGTTGATTAACGGCACCAAAATTTCATTACCGAAGTCAGGCGAACAAACCGCCATCGCCGAGATGCTGACGGACATGGACGCGGAGCTGGCGGCGTTGGAGCAGCGCCGCGCCAAGACCCGCGCCCTCAAGCAGGGCATGATGCAGGAATTGCTGACCGGGAGAACGCGCCTCGTATGAAGCCCGCCACCGCGCCACCATCTTTCTTCATCGGCTGGGATGTCGGCGGCTGGAACTGCGACAAGAACGGCAAGAGCCGCGATGCCATTGTGGTCTTGGATTCCACGCCAACCATCGTCGGCAAACCGTGGCGGGGCAATTTGCGGGAGTGTATCGCCACCGCTGCCACGACCAGCGACTGGCTCAAGGCACTGTTCGCAAAATGCGGCGCGGAACTTTCGGATGAAACGATGTCGGTCACGATGGCCATTGATACGCCGCTGGGATTTTCGGATGAGTTCGTGGGCTTGGTCAATCGGCGGGACTACGTGGAACCGGACGCGACCTCTGGTCGAAACCGCTATCTGTTTCGTCACACCGAACGTCATCTTTTTGAGAAAGATTTGGCTCCATTGTCAGCGGTCAAGGACATGATCGGCAGTCAGGCAACCAAAGGAATGCACGTTCTAGCCAAGTTCGCTCCGCAGGTTGAGAGTTGCGGCGTGTGGACGGATGGCCACGGCTTCCGCGCCATCGAGACATATCCCACCGCCTGCCGCGACACGAAGGCGATCAAGAAATTTTTGAATGGCCGGAACAAGCTACAACCCGCCGACGTGGAAGATGCCCGCGTCTGTGCGTTGGTCGCGCATTTGTTCGCCACCGAGCGCAGCACGCTTGAAGGCCCGGACGCCACTGTGCCGAGCCGCGAAGGGTGGATTTGGGTGCCACGGAGGACGCAGCCCATATGAGCAACACTGCAACGATTACGCCGACGTTTAATCGGGAGGATTACTGGTTCACGTTGATACTGCGCTTCGATGTAAGCCATCAAGTCGGACAGGAAAGCGCGAATCCTGGGCGCGGCGCACTCTTGCTGGCAACGGGCCAGCCACTGCCGCAGTTGGTCATGGAAGTTCCAACAATGCAGTTTGCCGCAGGCCGTGAGCGTTTCGATTTGTGATTGGCTGACTGACTCCGGCGGTCGGCCATTCGGTGACAAGTAAATCAATGCCGCCCGGATGGAGCCATCGCGGGTGCAGTGGTTAAGGTGCTGCATATAATCCTTCACTTGATCCAGTTGCTCAGCGGAATCAACCTTGTTTTCGATGGCCAGCAATATCCCGGCTTCAACCAAAATATCCATGCGGCGACGATTGTTCAGGATGCTGTCAGTCGCAGCCTCGCGGCGCACCGTAGCGTGATGGGTTTGTTTGGCGTCCGCGACCAGACCAAGCTGGTTGAACATTAGCCGCAGAAACAGGTCGCCTTGACCGTGAGTTTCTTTCGGGTTGAGCAGGAAGGCCAGCACGTCTGACATCCGGTTTTCATCCGGTTCGATGAAGTGAAATACGTTGAAGCCGCTGGCCAATTTCTTGTCGAGGCGCAGGCGAGACTTTTCGGACGCGGCGAGCCTGTGGCCGACGACACGGAAAAATGTATCCAGTTGAACCCGGCTGACCGAATTAGCCGGCGCGTCAGCAACTTGATGCAGGCGCGCGTTAACGTTGGCGAAGAACTGTTCCAAACCAGCCCTGAAATTGATGATTATGAAAAGTGACTCCATCCAAGACTATATTCTCAAAACCGAACGCAATCTCGGTGTCGCCGCCGCTGTCGGTGAAGCGTGGCCGGCAGCCCGAGAAGAATTGGTCGCCGGTTTTCTTGCCCGACTAGAATCGAGGCTCAAAAGAAAATTGAAGGGGTGGCATTTCGAACCAGCAGACCGCATTTATGTTGATGCCTATGCTGGTTATTTCTTTTGGAAACAGTCTTGGGTGCATCAATACGGGTTGGGCTTGCAATGGGAAAGTTATGGAGAACAGGTGTTCTTTGGTGTGTTCCGCGAGAAAGACGACATCGGGCAACGACGTTTCTCCGAGGAGTTGTTGAACGCTGTTAAGGAAGTCCAGCCGCAAACAAAGAGGAACACTTGGTGGGAAGCCAAGGTCCAAATAAACTCCCCTGCAACCGATTGGCGGAAGCCAGTAGTGCTTTGGCAAATGCATACGGACAAGAAATTTCTCGACGAAGTGGCGTTGCAACTTTTGGAACTGGCCAAAGTTAGCGAGCCTATCGTTGATAAACTGGTGCGAAAGTATAAAAAATGACCTGCGTCCAGCCCAAATTGAGGGACTGACAACCATGAAGAACTACTATCGAATCGTGTTGGGCAAGCCTTCACCGGACAACTTTAAAACTCAAATGGGAAGAACATGAATACAACCATCCGGCAAATCCTCGAAGAGATGCGCTCCGGCAAATCGGAATGCAACACCGACCAGCTTGCCGAACGGTTGTCCAAGGCCGACCCGAAGCCTATAGCATCGGAGCTTTGGCTCTTGTGTTCCCAGTTGGCGGAGAAGCCAGCCGGAGAACCGGCCAAGAAGCCGAATGACCCTTTCAATCTGTTCAATGATTCAACCGGTTCAATATTTGAACAGGTCTTCGGAGGACACGGCCTCCAGCAACCTTTGCCGACCATTGTCACGGATTTCGCCACGGACTACCTGACTTCGCTAAAGCCGAAACGGCTGTTGAACCCTTGGACCGAAGAACCAGTTGGTGTTTCCGCATTGTTGAATGCGCTGCCATCGTTGCAGGAAGCCTGCGCTGTTGCCAGCAATGCCAAGTCCGTTTGGCAAGCGCAGCTTTTCGGTCAGATGGCAGTCAGAATCCTAGGTTGGAGCAAAGTGCCCGAATGGAGAGTGGGAAAGGAAACAGAGAAACCCAGCGGCGCTCGGCAGGGCATCTTCGCAACCGGTGGGAGATTTGAGCCAAACCCGGTTCGCACCCTCGCTGAATTGAAAGGCGAATGGGATGCGATCATTTGCTTCCCGCCGATGGGTGCAAATGATAAAACATGGATACTTGTAACCGAAAGTGCATCCAAATTGTCATCAATTGGTGCAGGGCTATTTGTTGTGCCTCTTGGCTTCTTTCCGTCTGCTCCTCAAGTTGATGCGTATAATTGTCTAGGGAATTGTGGCTTGGCGGTAGAAGCTGTGCTTTCAATTCCGCGTGAGTACCGTGGCGAGCTATCCGGCGTTGATCTGAGTCTAATTACAGTCAGGAGGGGCATTCAAGGCCCACTGTTTGTGGGTGAACTCCAGGCGGATTGCTGGATGCCTTGATAGCGCAACGCAAGCAGGAGGCACTCGATTACGCGGCGTATCTGGCGAAGATTGTCGAACTGACAAAGCAGGTGACGAATGGCCCGGGCGTCGCGGCGTATCCGAAGTCGGTTGATACCTCCGCCAAACGAGCGCTTTACGACAACTTTGTCAAAAACGAGGCATTTGTAGGCTTTGTGGATCAGGCGGTTCGAGCCGCCGGCCAGGACGACTGGCGCGGCAATCCCTTCAAGGTCAAAAAGGTGAGGGGAGCGATTGAAGTCGCGGTTGAAATGTATAAAAAACAAGGCAGCACGCCCGCTGTACCCATTGCGGAATCGCGCGGGAAGAAGAGCATCAAACCGGAAGATGAATTCGTCGATGAGATTCTGGAACTGGTGAAGAACCAGCATGAATACTGAGAAGCGCCAAATCACCGTCAAAGGCCTGTCCGTTCAAGTTGTCCGGAAGGCCATCAAGAACCTGCACCTTGGCGTCTATCCGCCGAATGGCCGGGTGCGCGTGGCTGTTCCCCTCAGGGTGAATGATGCCGCCGTTCGCCTGGCGCTGGTTGGCAAACTCGGATGGATTAAACGCCAGAGAGTCAAATTTGAAGCTCAGCCTCGCCAATCCAAACGCGAAATGGTGAGCGGCGAGAGCCATTATTTTCTTGGCCGGCGTTATCGTCTTTCGGTAATCCCGCAGGAAGGCGCGCCAAAAGTTTTGACGCGGAAAAAACTCATCGAACTGCATGTGCGACGAGAAACCAGCGCCCCCCAACGGGAGAGGGTTTTGCGCCGGTGGTATCGCCAGCGGTTAAAAGAAATGATTCCACCACTCGTGGAGAAATGGCAGGAGGTCTTGGGTGTTCGGATTGCTGAATGGGGCATCAAGAAGATGAAAACCCGGTGGGGCACATGCAATCCAGACGCGCGTCGTATCTGGTTAAATCTTGAGCTCGCAAAGAAACCATCCCAATGCCTTGAATACATCCTCGTCCACGAACTGACGCACCTTGTCGAGCGGCATCACAATGACCGTTTCGTCTCGTTGATGAATCGTCATCTCCCCAACTGGCGCCAACACCGGCAGGTTTTGAATTCCGAGCCGCTTGCTCACGATACTTGGACTTACTGATATGTCCCCGCGAACATCCACTATGAAGGCGAACAACAACGCCCACGCCTTGGATGGAGAGTTGTGAAACCAGCGCTCCGACAGCTTTCTTTGCCTGGTCCGATGCTTGCGCGGGGCTTTTGGCTTTATGTATGGAAAGTTACGACTGCCGACAGAGCAAAGTGGCTTTATGTCGGACGCACAGGAGATAGTTCTTCACCCAACGCGCAGTCGCCTTTTGCCCGGTTGAGCCAGCATCTCGGCCAGAATCCAAAATCCAATGCGCTTCGGCGGAATCTTGAAAAGGCCGGCGTGGATGCGGACACCTGCCTCTCTTTCGATCTGATCTCGTTCGGTCCAATCCTTCCGGAGGAATCTGCGATGGTCCGACACACTCCGGCGCGCGACAAGATGGCTGGTTTGGAAAAGGGGCTTTGGTACGCATTAAAGTCTGCGGGCTATCCAATGCTCAACGAAGTCCGCTCAAGAAAGCCGATAGATGAATCGCGACTTGGCAAGGTTCTGGCTGCTTTCGCGTCAAAGTTTCCCAAGCTCACAGTCAAGCGATGAGAGTCTCAATACATTCAGTCGGTCTTGGTAAGCAGCCAGGCCCGGCCGTTGACCTGCGCAGCGTGGTCAGTCCCCGCCAAGGGGACACGCCGCTGCGGAAAATTTCAACCAAAACAAATCAATCCGCCGAAGCCCCATTGCGATCCGGCCGATTTGCTCACCCTAAAAATGAACTCGCAGCCTTTCGGCTGCGAGTGAACTGTCAGTTTGATTGGAAGCGGCGGATTATTTCTTTTCCAGCTTTGCTTCCCAGTCGCGGGATTGAGCTTCACCGTTCCGTTCGAATTCCATTTTGCCCTTGATGACGCTGTCCGCGAACGCGCCGGAATATTTGTTCGTGACCGTGTTGTCGTTGAACGAGCGTACCACGCAGAACGAAACGTCCGCGCCGGTGATTTTGCCGTTTCTGATGTCCGTGGTGGTGGTTTGGCCGCCGGGTCCCGGCGCGGTCAGGTTGCCGGTCAGCTTGTCCCCGTCCAGCTTCAGCGCGAGGGTGTTCGTCCGGTCCGGCCCGCCGTTGCGTCCCGGCACGGTCCAGATGTAGGTCCCCGTCGGATCCACCTTTGTGTCTTGGGCCTGGGTTGGGACAAGGAAGCCCATTACCAGGATGGCGCCGGCCAGGGCGGTTGCGAATTTATTTGCCTTCATATGTTTGTATTGCGGTTTGATTGGTTGTTTGCAGTGGCCCTCAGATGCATTCCAACGGCGCACCGGGGAAACTTGCTGCCTGTTAGACTACGCGATGGGCCGGTCTCAGCTATGGGGTGTAACCCTACCNNGCCGCCGCGACATTCAGGTTCGTCACCACACCTTGCAATTCGCTCATCGCTTCGTTCGCCCGCGCCAGGAGCTTTTGCGCCTCGTCTGCCAAAGCGGTGTCGGCGATCAACTTGCCGACAGTGCCTTTGCCCGCCTCGACGCCGGCAGCCATGTTCTCCAGGCGGACGGTGATTTGATCCAGGTGCTGCCGGGTTTCGCCCAGGTCCGCACCCAATTTGGTCCATGTGTCCAGGCCGGTGCTGGTTTTTTTCAACACGAGCAGGGTTTCGCGGTGGATTTCCTCAATCGCGGATTCCAGCGCGCTTTGAAACTGCTCGTTGCAGACGATGGAAGCATTCTTTTCCGGCAACGGTTTGCCCTCGCCGCGCGTGATTTCAAAAAACGAATCGCCCGCGACGCCGAATTTCTTTTTGACGACCGCTGATGAATCCGCGCGCACGAACCGGAAGAAGTCGCGGCGGATGTTCGCCTCGGCTTCCATCCGGCCTTTCGCGTCCACAATGACATAGGAAACCGACCCAACGAGTGTGCCCAGAAAATAAACCTCCGAGCCTTGCCGGATCCCCGCCGCGCCGGCTTCGGGCAAAACGATCCGCAGCGTGACGCGGCTTTTGAACCAGCGCTGGCTGTGGCCCGTCCACACGAGGGGGCGACCAGCGCCACGGCGACGAGGATGACGAGCGTGCCGGTAATTTCATTGACACGCCGGAATTTGAAGCGCTCTTCCATCAGCTGGCCTCGTTCATCACTTCGTGACGGTTCAAGATGCGCGCGGTTGCGTTCATGGTCACAGGTAAGTCAGCAGCGATACCACGGCGGAGATGACAAACAGTCCGGCCACGGAGCGGGTGAGCGCCCGTTGCGTGGCCTGCGGGATTTCCGTGTCCGACTCGCCGACAGCCAGCCCGCCGATGCAACAGGACCCGCTCGCAAACAGGGCGGGCAGGATGCTTTTGGCGAGGATGTTGAAAATGTCTTTGAGTTGAACCGCGCCCGATACGGTGTCCGCAAACAGAAGCAAATCACCACTGCCTTTCCCCATCCAGGCCGCGAACAAGTAACCGCTCGCGAAGGCGACGAGGATAAAAACAATCGTCAGGCAAAACGTTGACACGGCCATGCCCAGCACGCGCGGCACGACGAGATGCAGGAACGGATCGCCTCCCTGCGCTTCAAGCGCGCGGATCTCCCCATTGATTTTGAGGACTCCCAGTTCCGTCGTTATCGTGCTGCCGCTGCGGACGATCACGACGAGGTTGATCAACACCGGGCCGAGCTCGCGCGCCACGACCGTCACCAGCAGCGGCCCGAGCAGTTGTGACTGCCCCGCTTCGCCAGTCCAAAAGGTGAGTTGCACCACCACCGAAATGCCGACGAACACCGCCACCGCACAAACAAACCAGAGCGGTTCCACGCCGATGGCCAGCACCTGCCGTGCAAACGCCTTTCGCACCGTGCGCAACCAGAAGCGCGGCCAGACCGCAACTGCAGTCGAATCCCCAAGAGCGAGCCAAGGCACCGTGCACACCCAGTAGCGCGGCCAGACCGCAACGCAAAACACCGTCCCAATCAACGCCGCTGTATGTCGCAACTCATCCCATTGCGCCCAAACTTCCGCGCCCAGCCTGCCGATCAAGCGCACGGAGGGAGTTCGAAACACACCCGCAGCTTTGGATGCTTCCGCGAACACGGCGCGCAGTGATTACTTCGTGCCGTTCTGAATTCCTTCGCCGGCGTTTGAGACGTCCTTGCCGAAGCCGTGGGCCGTGTTGCAGCCCATGCCGACGATGGCCAGAAGCGTGGTGATGCAGAGCAGAACGACGATGCGTTTGAATGATGTGATCATATTTGTGCCTGGGTTCCGTTTGGTTTGTTAAGCCGGGTCAGGCTACGCCTCCGCATCGCGCTTCGCTATGGGGTGTAACCCTACCGTGGATTAGGGGGAGCGAATTTATTGGTGATTCAAGATCCAGCCCTGGCCAAACAATACACGGTTAATTGGCGGCACACTTAAAGCACTCAGACGGTTACCAAGCCAAATAACTCACCGGCCCAAAAGGCGCAGATTCATCAATAAAAATACGGTTTTTTTTTTGGCGCGTGGCTCTTGAGCCGCTTTAATGCGCCGGTCAACAACAATTATTAACAAACAAAACAAACTGACCGAAAAGGGGTCAAACCATAGTCTGGATGCAATTGTGAAAGGGTCCTTAAACGGGTCATTGTTTCGAGTCACTTCCCGGCAGCGCGCGGGGAAATGCACGCTTTTGGTTGCCAGACTGTGGCGAGGGCGGACGTGAAACATTGTATGCGGCTGAGGCGGCACATACGTCGCGGCTGTGGTCCGGTCAGTCACCGCTGGAAAACGCTTAATAGTTTCTCTTGACATGATTATTCGACAATGGAATGATTCCCGGGTCAACTTTACTCACCATCCTTGGGTTTGTTCCAAGGTTTCTGGGCGAACCTGATTTAGTCAGCGCAATGATCTCTGCGAAATGGAGTCACTGCAAAAAGAAAGGTGCTGCTATGAAAACTCGTCTGTTTTGCTTGTCTGTGCTCTTGGCCAGTCTCGGCTTGATGCTGGCTGACCGCGCGCCAGCGCAGTCACTCACCGTCCTGCATCAATTCGGCGGCGTTCCCGCCAACGACGGCAGCCAGCCGATCTGGATGCACCTCATTCAGGCCACCGACGGCAATTTCTATGGAACTACCGAATACGGCGGGACCAGCAACGTCGGCAGCGTGTTCAAGATCACCTCCGCTGGTTCGTTGACTGTTCTGTATAGTTTCAAGGGCGGCGCGGTCAACGACGGCGAGTTTCCGGAGGCGGGGCTGGTGCAGGGCAGCGACGGCAATTTCTATGGGACCACCTACGAAGGCGGGACCAATTACTACGGGACCGTGTTCAAGATGACCCCTGCGGGCGTGCTGACGAACCTTCATATCTTTCAGGGCCCCGCGACCCATGACGGCCGTTGGCCTTTTTCGCCGCTGATCCAGGGCACCAACGGCCTTTTCTACGGCACCACCAGTGCCGGCGGAACGCCAGGTTACGGCACCGTGTTCCAGATGGATTCGGCGGGCAACCTGACCGTGATCCATTCGTTTACCAACGGCCCGGATGGGAGCACCCCATACGCCGGGGTCTTTCAGGGCAGTGACGGCTATTTCTACGGGACGACTCAGAGCGGCGGAAGCAACGGCGTCGGTATCGCGTACAAGGTCAGCTCAGGCGGCGCGTTCACCCCTCTGCATCAATTTGGCGCCACCTCCACCGACGGCCAGAATCCGATTGGCGGGATCGTCCAGGGTTATACCGGCGATTACTTTGGCACGACTTACGGCGGTGGCTCCAACGGCTATGGCACGGTCTTCCGGATCACCTCCACGGGTGTGCTGACCAACCTGTATCATTTCGGTGGCCCCGCCAATGACGGCCTGAACCCCAAGGCCGGTTTGCTTCAGGGCAGCGATTCGTATCTGTACGGAATCACTTTCTTGGGCGGGACCAACGGCGCCGGCGCCCTGTTCAAAATCGGTCCGACGGGTGGCCTGATTTACGTGCATGCTTTTGGCGCCTTTATCGGCGACGGCGTTTATCCAGAGAATGCGCTCGTCGAGGGCTACGACGGCAACTATTACGGCACGACCTATCAGGGCGGAACCAACGGGCTCGGCGTGGTTTATAAACTGGCCTATCCGCCGCCACAGAATGCCAATAAACTCAACATCACCGACAGCGGCAACGCCGGCGGGACCAACCATTTCGTTCTCAGCCTCGCCAGCGTCGCGGGCGAAAACTACCAACTGGAATTCGCCGACGCGCTGCCCGCGACCGTTTGGTCAAACGTCCCCGGCGGAGTCGTCAGCAACGCCATCGGCGGCCCGCTCTCGTTCAGCAACTTCGTCAGCGTTACTGCACCCCAGCGGTTCTACCGCCTCCAAATCACGCCATAGCACCTCCGCCGCCATGATATTCAAGCGAGGGCCGAAAATATCCCACCATTACGGCAGTCATTTAAGGGTATCCTACTCGCGGTCATGCTTTGAAATACAGACTGCGAAGGAGGAACCGAGGTTTGATTTTCCTCGAAAACGAAAACTTTCAAGCTTCTTGAGCGACAGCTTGCTCATTCGCTTTAGCCTTGGCCCACGCCGCTGGTGTGAACTCTTGGATCTGGGTGATCTTGGCCGCTGGCAAACGGGTGAATAAATCCTTCAGATAATCAAAGGGGTTGATGCCGTGCCTCCGGCAACTACCCAACAGGGTGTAAATCACGGCGCTGCGTTCACCGGCTTCAGGATGCCCGATGAACAAAAAATTCTTTTTTCCGATTGCACTCGGCCTAATGCTGTTCTCGATCAAGTTATTGTCGATCTCCAGCGTGCCGTCCTCCAGAAAAGGGGTCGAACCATGGTCTTGACGCAATTGTGAAAGGGTCTTTAAACGGGTCATTGTTTCGAGTCACTTCCCGTCATCACGCGGGTCGTCATCTTTTAGCCGCCACCTTGAAATTTTCCGGCACAAACATCAGCGGCATCCGGTCGTACAGCAGTGGCTGCGCAGCCTATCCCTGCGTCCGCAGTTATGCAGGTCACTGCAAGGTATCCGCCTGAGCGGGCACCTGGCGTGAAATTGTGCCATTGCAAGAATTGAAATGCGTTTTTGTGGCATCAGCGGGTTTGTTCCGGCTCCTGACGTGATTGCTCGCTCGGATGATGAGGCTTTTTGCTTGCACTTCAATTGGGCGAGGCGTAAAAAGGGCACAGTAAATTAGTTCATCATCGAAGTAAGGAAAACTAAACTCGAATTTATTATGAAAACAAAATTCCACTATTTATTCATTGCGCTGGCCTTGCTGGCGCTCTCAACCCTCAACTCGCAACTCTCAACCGTCTTCGCCCAAGGCAGCCTCACGCCACCGGGCGCGCCGACGCCGACGATGAAGTCGCTCGACCAAATTGAAGCACGCACGCCGATCTCGTCCGTGCCCTACACCATCAGCGCGCCGGGTTCGTATTATCTGACGGGCAATCTGGCCGTGTCCAGCGGCACGGCGATCACCATCACGGCCAGCCAGGTCACGCTCGACCTCAACGGGTTCACGCTCTCTTCCACCGAGGCAACTCCGACCGGCACGGGCATCCTGCTGGCAGGTGGCAACACCGACATCACCATCCGCAACGGCCACATTACGGGCGGCGTCACCTACAGCGGCGGAAACTATACCGGCAGCGGCTTTGCCTCAGGCATTTTTTGCTCATTTCCTCTTAATAATGTCCTCGTCTCAGGCGTCTCGGTTTCGGGCTGTGCCTATTATGGCATTTACCTCTTTGGCAATTCAACGACGGTGGAATCCTGCACGGTGCAGACCATCGGAAGCTATGGCATTTTAGC
>PMOA01000068.1 GCA_003161635.1 Limisphaerales bacterium | reverse complement strand
TGGATTACATCCGTGACTCGAGCGCCGAGCAGGTCCTCGCGGAAGCCGGGCTGAGCGAAGAAGAGGATGTTTTCGCACCTGTCTGGGACAGCTTCAAGAACCGCTGGGCGTGGCTTGCCGTGAATCTGGTTACCGCGTTCATCGCGTCCCGTGTCATCGGTGCCTTCGAGGGCTCGATCGAAAAACTGGTGGCACTGGCTGCACTCATGCCCATAGTTGCGGGCATTGGCGGAAATTCCGGCAACCAGACGACCACGATGATCGTACGCGCGCTTGCGCTCGGACAGCTGCAGACCCACTACTGGCGCAAACTCCTCAACAAAGAGCTCGGTGTGGCACTTCTGAACGGTGTTGTATGGGGCGGACTTCTTGGCGTGCTTGCCTGGGTCCTTTACGACAGCAAGGCGCTGGGCGCGGTGATGACGCTGGCAATGACCTTGAATCTCGTGCTCGCCGCATTCATGGGAGTGGCGATTCCCTAGAAATACTCGTTCGACAGAAATTGGGTGACGCCCGAACTTCGAGTCGCTCTGGGTTTTCTCACCGGCCTCGGCCTGTTGATCGTGGGGGCCTGGCTGCATCGGCGGAAACAATACACGGTCGGCGCGCAGACCTTGTGCGCCACGGGCGTCCTCATCCTCTACGCCGTGACGTTCGCGTGCCGCTCGATCTATCACTTCCAATTTTTCGGCACGATCCCGACGTTCCTGTTGATGGTGTTGATTACGACGACGGCCTTCCTGCTCGCCGTGCGGCTCAACGCCCTGGTCGTCGCCATCCTCGGCATGTTGGGAGGTTTTCTCACCCCCATCCTGCTCTCCACCGGCCAGGACAATCCGCTGGGCCTCTTCGGCTACATCGCCATTCTCGATGCCGGGCTGATTGTCGTCGCGCTGAACCGCCGGTGGCATTTCCTGACCGCGCTGGCCGCCGCTGGGACCGCGTTCATGCAAATCGGCTGGGCGGGAAAGTTTTTCGAGCCGGAAAAATATTTTGAAGGTGATAAAATCCTGGTCGCGCTGGCCGTCCTGCTCGGATTCAATGCGCTCTACCTCGGGGCGGCTTGGGTCGCAAAATTTCGCGGATCAACGAATAAATGGCTTTCGGGTTCCACCCTTGGCCTGGTCGCCGTTGCGCTCACCTTCACTGCGTGGTTCCTGACCTTTGCGCCCCTCGCGCAACGGCCGTGGTTGATGTTCGGTTTCGTTTTCCTCATTGATCTGATCGTCATCGCGCTCGTTCTGCTCGATGATGAAGTTGCTCCCGCCCAACCCATCGCCGGCCTTGCGGTCTTCGGGCTGCTCGCCGCATGGACGGCCAAGTCCCTGAGCAACGAGTTATTGAACGCGGCCCTGGCGTTCTATTTTATCTTCGCCGTCGTTCACTCGGTTTTTCCCGTGTTGCTGCAATGCCGGCGCGGCGTCAACACCGCCATGTGGGGCGGCCAGATCTTCCCGCCACTGGCGCTCGTGCTGGTGCTCATCCCCATTTTCCAACTCACGGAAACTTCGTTCCTCGTCTGGCCGTTCGTCCTGTTGGTGGACGTGCTGGCCATTAGTCTGGCCGTGATGCTGGCTTCGCTGTTGCCGGTGCTGGCCGTGATGGTGCTGACCCTCGCCGCCACCGGCGCGTTGATTTTCAAAATTCCAACCGAACTCACCGGACTGCCCACGTCCTTTCTCCTGCTCGGCGCGTTCGCGGTTTTCTTCGTCGCTGTCAGCGTCTGGGCCGTGCGCAAACTGAAACCCGATTTATTCACCAAAGCCGTCAGTCTCAATGAGGATGCCTTGCAACCGGAGAATCTGGCCGCACTCCTGCCGGCGTGCTCGGCGACATTGCCGTTTCTGCTGCTCATCATGGCCACGCTGCGGTTGCCGCTGGCAAATCCGTCGCCGGTCTTCGGCCTCGCCCTGCTCCTGATCGTATTGTTGCTGGGCGTGGCGAAGATGTTTTCGCAGGACTGGCAGCCCGCCATCGGGCTGGCCTGCGTTTCGGCACTGGAATGTGCCTGGCACTTCAACCGGTTCGATCCTGCGAACCCCACCCGGCCGCTGACGTGGTACCTGATCTTTTACGCCGTGTTCACTCTTTTTCCGTTCTTGTTCCTGCGGCAGTTCGGCAACAAAGTTGTCCCGTGGGCCGTTGCCGCGCTGGCCGGGCTGCCCCAATTTTTCCTCCTGCATCGCCTCGTCGCTGCGGCGTATCCGAACCAGGTCATGGGTTTATTGCCGGCGGCGTTTGCCATACCGCCGCTGTTGAGTCTGGTTGTCGTGCTCAAGAAAATTCCGGCGGCGAGCCCGGCGCGGATGACGCAACTGGCCTGGTTCGGCGGCGTGGCGTTGTTTTTCATCACGCTCATTTTCCCGATCCAATTCGACCGCCAATGGATCACCATCGGCTGGGCGTTGGAAGGCGCGGCGTTGCTGTGGCTGTTCCATCGCGTGCCGCATCCCGGCCTGCGACTCACTGGCGCCGGGCTGCTCGTCGCCGCGTTCGTCCGGCTCGCCTTGAATCGCGCCGTGTTCGACTATCACCTGCGCAACGCCACGCCGATTCTCAACTGGTATCTCTACACCTATGGCATCGTGACGGTCTGCCTGTTCGCCGGCGCGCGGCTGCTCGCGCCGCCGCGAAATCTGATTTTGCAATCCAACGCGCCGCCCATTCTTGCCGGCTTGGGCACGGTGCTGGCGTTCCTGCTGTTGAACATCGAAATCGCCGACTTTTTCAGCCCGGCCGGTTCAACGCTGACGTTTCAATTCAGCGGCGATTTTGCGCGCGACATGACCTATTCCATCGCGTGGGCATTGTTCGCGCTGGGGCTGCTCGTGATCGGCATCCTTAGAAAAATCCCGGCATCGCGTTACGCCGCGCTGGGGCTGTTGAGCGTGACGTTGCTGAAACTTTTCTTCCACGACCTCGCCCGGCTCGGCCAGCTCTACCGCATCGGCGCGTTTATCGGCGTGGCGGTGATTGCGATGCTGGCATCGTTTGCCTATCAAAAATTCTTTTCCGCCACCGCCAAGGAAACGGAGGCCAAAAATGAGGCAAAGCAATGAAAACTGGAGCACAGGCGACTTTTTGAACCGCCGTATCGCAAGCCATAGCCACGGAGTGGCGAAAGATAGTAGCCCACGGCGACAGCCGTGGGTTGGAGACACAGAAACGAACAAGCCCCGGCAGGGGCGAAAGACAAGAGGGTTGGGAATGTTCTTTCGCTGCTCCGCAGCTTGGATGTTTTACCTGACGAATTCCCACGGCTGGCGCCGTGGGCTATTCTCTGGCGCTGCTCCGCAGCTGTTTTTCTTCCTCGCGGTGGCCTGCGGTGTTTCCGCCAATGCCGCCGGCCTGCCCGCCGACTGGCAGCACGAACAACCGTTCACCGTGCCCGCGCCCGGTCTGATAAAGCTGAATCTGCCGGTCGAAACGCTCGATGCCGCGCGCCCCGCGCTCGAAGACCTGC
Source organism: Limisphaerales bacterium (assembly GCA_003161635.1). Lineage (GTDB taxonomy): Bacteria > Verrucomicrobiota > Verrucomicrobiia > Limisphaerales > UBA11358 > UBA11358. Next base: position 15,160 of record PMOA01000068.1, on the reverse strand, counting down.
GGCTTTTTGACGACGCGGGCAACGAAGTGCCTTATTTGATTGAACGCCCGGTCCCGGTGGTGAAGGTCGTTCAAAACGTAAAATCATTCCACGTTTCATTGACCCCGAGCAATACGATCATCGTTCTGGAGACCGGACTGACCCAGCCGCTGGACGACGTCACGTTGGAAACTCCGGCGGACGGCTTCCTCAAACCGGTGCGCGTCGAGGGTTCCACCGACCTCAAACGCTGGCAGACCCTCGAACAGGGACAGCCGATTTTCCGGCTGCCGAATGGCGTGAACCGGCTCCACGTTTCCTTCCCCGCCGACACGTGGCCGTGGCTGCGGTTGACAGTGGACGACCAGCGGACGCCGCCGATCCCCATCACTGGTGCGCGCATCCGCGTGGCCGTGACCGAACCGGCCCCGACCGAGTGGATGCCGGTAACCATTGCCGAACGCAACGAAAACCCGGGGGAGACGCGATTGGCGTTGAATCTCGGTGCGGCGAATTTGAGCCTCGCCGCCGTCCAAATTGAAACCGCCGAGCCGCTTTTCACCCGGCAGGTGACGTTCGCCGTGCCGCAGATTTCGGAAGACTCCATTCGCGAGCAGACCATCGGCCAGGGTGCGATTTATCGTGTCGCCATCGAAGGCCAACCCGTGGCGGAAAGCCTTTCGGCACCCTTGGAAGGCCTGGTCCGTTCGCGGGAATTGCTTTTGTTCATCCGGAACCAGGACAGCCCGCCGTTGCCCATCACGGCGGTGCGTGTGGAACGGCGCCCGGTTTATCTCGTGTTTCTCGCGCGACAGGCGGGCGCTTATCATCTGCTGACCGGCAACGGCCAATGTGCCGCACCGCGTTACGACCTGGCCGCGCTGGACATGAACCTCAAATCCGTGGCGGTCGCACCGATCAAACTCCCGCCGCCGGTGAACAACCCGGATTATCGCCCGCCGGAAGTTCTGCCCGGCATCGAGACAACCGGTGCGGCGCTCGACGTAACGGCGTGGAAATTCCGCAAGCCGGTGAAAATCACCCGCGACGGCGCGCAGCAATTGGAGCTCGATCCGGATGTGCTCGCGCACGCGCAACCGGGCTTCCAGGACTTGCGGCTTTTGCATGGCAGCAACCAGGTGCCTTACGTCCTCGAACGCACCTCCATCAGCCGTTCGCTGGCACCGGCGGTGACCGCCACCAACGACGCGAAAGATCCCAAACTCAGCCGCTGGATCATCAAGCTGCCGCAATCCCGCCTGCCCGTCACCCGCCTGAGTTGCACCACACGAACGGTGCTGTTCCAGCGCGAAATAACGCTTTACGAGGAACTTGCCGACGAACGCGGTGAAAAATACCGGCACAATTTGGGCGGCGCCGCCTGGGTGCAAAAGCCCGACCGCAAGAGCCGGGAGTTTTTCCTGACCCTCGACGGCCCGCCCCAAAGCGATACGTTGTTTCTGGAAACGCACAACGGCGACAACCCGCCGGTCGAATTGGAAAAATTTCAGATATTTTATCCCGCAACACGTGTCCTATTCAAAGCAAAGTCAGACGACGCGGTTTTCCTGTACTACGGCAATCCGCGCGTGGCCGCGCCGCACTACGACCTCAGCCTGGTTGCCGGGCAACTGCTGTCGGCAGACCGGATCATCGCGACGCCCGCTGCCGAGCAGCAGCTCCGGAAATCGTCGTGGCGCGAGCATGAAATCCCCGGCAAGGGCGGCGTGGTGTTTTGGGGAATTCTGGCACTGGTGGTTGTGGTGTTGCTGGTCGTCATCTCCCGGCTGCTGCCAAAATCGCCGCCACCTGCCTAGTTGGAAATCACACCCCGCCCAGATAGGCGCTTTTGACCTGCGGATTCTGGCGCAGCGTTGCCGAGTCGCCCTGCAACGCGACCTTGCCGGTCTCCAGTACATATCCGAAATCCGAAACTTCCAAGGCCAGGTTCGCGTTCTGTTCAACGAGGAGAATCGTAATGCCCTGCTGCCGGTTGATTTCGACGATTTTCTCGAAAATGGTCTTTACCAGCAACGGCGCGAGGCCGAGGGACGGTTCGTCGAGCATCAACAATTTCGGCTTGCTCATCAGCGCGCGGCCGATCGCCAGCATTTGCTGTTCACCGCCGCTCAAGGTCCCTGCGATTTGTTTCCCCCGCTCCTGCAACCGTGGAAAAGCCGCAAATACATGATCCAATGCGTGCCGGACAGCCGACCGGTCCGTTTGCAGATACGCACCCATCTGCAAATTTTCCATCACCGTCAGATTGGCAAAAATCATCCGGCCTTCCGGTACGTGCGAGAGGCCGAGCTTGACGATTTGATGCGGCGGCAGTCCGGCGATGTTTTTACCATCGTAAAAAATTTCGCCGGACTTGGGCTTCAGCAGACCGGAAATTGTTTTCAATGTCGTCGTTTTGCCTGCGCCATTGCTGCCGATGAGCGTGACGATGCCGCCGGCTGGCACAGACAACGAAATCCCATGCAACGCGGTAATGGCGCCGTAGCTGACGGCCAGATTTTTTATTTCGAGCATGATTTTTAACAACAAAGACGCAAAGGCGCGAAGCGGACTGATTTCCCAGTCCTCTCCCTTTGTGTCTTCGCGCCTTTGTTGTTCATTTAATCTCCCAGATACGCGGCGACGACTTTCGGATTCTTGCGCACTTCATCCGGCGTGCCTTCGGCAATTTTCACGCCGTAATCCAGGACCACGATGCGCTCGCAGATGCCCATTACGACCTGCATGTCATGTTCGACAAGCAACACGGAAATCCTGAACCGGTCCTTGATGAACTGGATCAATCGCATCAAATCCGTCTTTTCATTCGCATTCATCCCGGCGGCAGGCTCATCGAGCAACAGCAGCTTCGGCTGCGCCGCCAGCGCCCGCACAATTTCCAGGCGCCGCTGGTCGCCGTAACTCAGGCTCTTCGCCGGAGCGTCCCGGAGTTTTTCGAGGTGAAAAATTTCCAGCAGCTCCACCACGCGGTCGGCAATGGATTTTTCCTCGTCCAGGAACGCGCGTCCGCGCCAGAGCGCATGTCGGACATCGCCTCGCAAATGCAGGTGAAAAACCGTTCGGACATTGTCGAAAACCGACAGCGACGAAAACAGCCGGATGTTTTGGAACGTCCGCGCGATGCCGCGCGCGGTGATGCGGTAGGGTTTGCTGCCGACCACCGACTGGCCATCGAAAAGAATTTCGCCCTCGGCCGGTTGATAGACGCCGGTGATGAGATTGAACACGGTCGTCTTGCCCGCACCGTTCGGCCCGATCAAACCGACCAGCTCATTGCGCCGGATAAGCAAATCCAGATTCGACACGGCGGTCAGCCCACCGAAGCGGATCGTCAACCGTTCCGCCTTCAACAAATCGTTTTCGATGGTCGCGGTTGCAGTCATGGCGGAGCGTTCCGGAATTTTCTGCGCCAGATAAAAAGTCCTTGGGGTCGCGTGAGCATGAGCACGATGAGTAACAGGGAGTATATGATCATCCGCGTGTCACCAATCCAGCCGAGCGGATGCATTTTGGCGATGCCCGGGAGATGTTCGACCCCGGCCATCCAGCGCAGACCTTCCGGCAGCAGGGTCAGCAGAATCGCGGCGAGAATCACCCCCGGCGTGTTGCCCATGCCGCCCAGGATGACCATCACCACGATAGCGATGGATTGCATGAAGTTAAACCCACCCGGCGTGAGGAATTGCGTGGAGTGCGCGTAGAGGCCACCGGCAATGCCGGCGAAAAACGCGCCGACAACAAACGCGGTGACCTTGTATTTGGTCGTATTGATGCCCATCGCTTCGGCGGCGATCTCGTCGTCCCGCACAGCAATGAACCCGCGGCCGTAAGTCGAATGTACCAGCGCAGTAACGACGTAAACCGTCACCGCCGCCATGCCGAACGTCCAGAAGAAATTCGTATAACCGTGCATCACGCTTAAACCGCGCGCCCCGCCGACCCGGTCCATGTTTTGAAAAATGACGCGGATGATTTCGCCAAAACCGAGCGTGACGATGGCCAGGTAATCGCCCTTCAGCCGCAGTGTTGGCAATCCCACCAGCAAGCCGGCCACCGCCGCCAGTAATCCGCCGGCGAGGAGCGCACCAAAGAAAAGCGCGCCAGACGCAAACGGGTTCAATGCGCCAAACTGGTTGGTAATGACCGCCGCCGTGTAACCGCCCACGGCCATGAAGCCGGCGTGACCGAGCGAAAACTGGCCGGTGTACCCGTTGATCAGGTTTAAGCTGACGGCGAGAATGATATAGATGCCGATGTTATAGAGGACAAAGAGGACATAAGCGTCGATGCGATCCGCGCCGAGCGACACGAGGAGGCTAAGACCGAGGGCGACGAGCAGCAGGAGCTTGGCATGCCTGAACCTCACACCTTTTCAACCTCCTTTTTACCGAGCAGACCGGAAGGCTTGATCAGCAGAATCAAAATCAAAACTCCGAATGCGATCGCGTCCCGGTAGGTCGAGGAAATGTAGCCGGAAACGAGCGTCTCAGTGACCCCGATGATGAGGCCGCCCAGCGCCGCACCGGGCAGGTTGCCGATGCCGCCGAGCACCGCGGCCACGAACGCCTTGAGCCCGGGCAGAATGCCCATGAGCGGGTCAATCGCCGGGTAACTGATGGCATAGAGAATGCCCGCCGCCGCGGCCAGCGCCGAACCGAGGGCAAAGGTAAACGAGATGACGAAATCGGTGTTGATGCCCATGAGGGCCGCGGCCTCGGGATTGAACGATAACGCCCGCATCGCCGTGCCGATTTTGGTTTTCAAGGTAATGAACTTCAGGGCCAACAGCAGCAGCAACGTCACGCCGAGCACGAGCACCTGGTTGCTGTTGATGCTCAATCCGCCGAATTGCGTGAGGGGATAGACTGGGATAAGGTCAGGGAATTTTTTTGGGGCGGCACCGAAGACCAGCTGGCCGGTGTACTCCAGGAACAACGAAACCCCGATAGCCGTGATGAGCACAGCCAGTTTGGGACTGCGCCTCAACGGCCGGTAGGCAAATCTTTCAATCACCACGCCGATGGCCGCGCAGATCATCATGGAAATTCCCATGACGGCGAGTCCGGCCCAGATGGATGGGGTGGGCAGAACGGCGGCGATTTTCGGCGCGAGGTAAAATCCGGCGAACGCGCCGAGCATGAAAATGTCGCCGTGGGCAAAATTGATGAAGCGGAGGATCCCGTAAACCATCGTGTAACCGAGCGCGATCAGGGCGAGAATCGAGCCGAGGGCAAGGCCATTGATGAGTTGCTGGAGAAATTCAATGACCCTCTGCCACACATCCACTTGTTCAAAGTTGAACACGACATTGTCATTTGCAGGTTTTCCCTCAACTCTCAACCAAAAACTCTCAACCAAATTTACGGCGCAATGGTTTCGACGTATTTAAACTGCCCGTCTTTGATGGTCAGGATCACGGCCGGCTTCGAGGCATTGCGGTTCGCGTCGATGGTGATTTTGCCGGTGATCCCGGCGAAATCCTTCGTGGCCGCCAGTGCAGCAGCGACCTTGGCGCCGCCGGTTGATCCGGCGCGTTTGACGGCATCGGCGAGGATCATTGCGGAATCATAACCCAGCGCCGCCATGGCATCGGGCGTTTCCTGGTGTTGGGCGCGAAACCTTTTTACAAAATCCTGGACCGCCGGCGAGGTGTCCTCCGGCGAATAATGCGTGGAAAAATAGCAACCCTCCAGGGCCTTGCCGCCGATGGGCACGAGCGAGGAGGATTCCCAGCCGTCGCCACCAAAGATCGGCCCGGTAAAGCCAAGCTGCCGGGCCTGCAACGCAATCAACCCGACCTCGGTATAATAACCGGGAACAAAAATCCCGTCGGGATTTTGGGCCTTGATGGCCGTCAACTGCGCGTTGAAATCCTTGTCCCCGGCGCTGTAGTTTTGTTCCACAAGAATTTTTCCCCCGTCCGCCGTGAAACCCGCCTTGAAAAACTTGGCCAGCCCGAGGCTGTAATCACTCTTCACGTCCGTCAACACGGCCGCCGTGTTCAATTTAAGGGTCTTGCGTGCGAAATTCGCCATGACCGTGCCTTGAAACGGATCAATGAAACAAACCCGGAAAATGTAATCGCCCGTTTCCGTGACCTTGGGATTGGTGGAGGAAGGGGAAATCATCGGGATTTTGTTCTGCTGGCAGATGGGCGCAGCTTCGAGCGAACGTGACGACGCCACTTCCCCGAGAATGGCAACGACGCCGTCACGCGAAATCAATTTGCGCGCCACTGTGGCGGGCTGGCCGGCCTGGGACTGGTCGTCCTCGGTGAGCAGCTGGATTTTTTTACCCAGTAGGCCGCCAGCGGCATTGAGGTCGTCCACCGCCATCTGTGTGCCCTGGTGCGACGACTGGCCGAACGTGGCTTCGCTGCCGGTCAACGACGCGAATTCGCCAACCTTGATGACATCGCTGGCCGCGGTCTCGCCGCCCGACGGCTTGTTGCAACCGGTAATGCCGGCCAGAAAGGTGCCGGCAACGGCCAGTACCGGCCAAATGATTTGTGTGCGCCAAAGATTCATAAAAGCTCCTGTTTCAAGGTTTGCCGCCCAACCGGACGAGAATAAGCATTTGCCGCGGAGCTTTCAACTCTTTGAATAAGCCCCGCAGGCCTGGCTTTTAATAAAAAGTCGCTTGACGAGTCCGCGTTTGTTACCTACCGTTCGGTAGGTTTATGGCTCAACATGGTCCAAGGACGCGGCGACAGATCCTCCGGGCGGCACTCAAGCGGTTTGCCAACGGGGGTTACGCCGCCACGTCCGTCCAGCAAATCGTGGATGACGCAAAAGTGTCCAAGCCGGCGTTGTATTATTATTTCCGCGACAAGGCGGGCCTGTTTCAGGCGCTGGTCAGCGAGGCGCACGACGAACGGCTGCAGGTCGTGCAGCAGGCCGCCGCGCGCGGACGTGATTTTCGCGGACAACTGGTGGAAATCCTCGCGGCGTTGTTCGATTACTTTCACCAGAACCGCGAATTGACGCGCATCGCGTTCGCCACCGCGTTTGCCGCGCCGGGTGAAGTGCCGCCGGATTTGCTCTATCTTGACCGATGCCAGCGCAACCTGGAATTCATCCGTTCGCTCATCAAGCGCGCGCAGGCGGACGGGGAGTTGGGCGACCGGTTTGACAGCCGGGATCTGGCGTATGGTTTTTACGGGCAGGCGCACCTTTACATCGCGGCGCATTTGTTGATGCCAGATTATCGCCTGAACCGCCGCGCGGCGGAGCGCATCGTGGACTTGTTCCTGACCGGCGCGGGCGCAAAGAAAAAGCGAGGCTGAATATTTTTATCGGGAGTTACCAATCATCGCAAAAACATGAAACGAAAAATCTTAACCGCGGTCATTGTCGTGCTGGCAGTCGTTCTGGGGTTGGCTGGCGTCAAGGCATGGCAAATTCACACGCTCATCGCCGCCGGCCAGGCGTTCGCTCCGCCGCCGGAAACGATTTCCTCCGCCGTGGCGCACGAGGAAAAATGGCAGGACACGCTGACGGCGGTCGGCTCGATCAACGCGGTGCAGGGTGTCACCGTCTCGCCCGAAATCGCCGGAACGGTGAGCGAAATTGCGTTTGAATCCGGCGCGGTCGTGGCCAAGGGCGACCTGCTGGTGCGGCTGGACACATCGTCGGAGGAGGCGCAATTGCGCGCCGTCGACGCGCAGGTGGAACTGGCACGGCTCAATGCCGAGCGCACGCGCCAGTTGCGCACCAACAACACCGTCTCCCAATCCGAACTGGACGCCGTGGAAGCGACCGTGAAACAGCAGCAGGCCAACGCCGACGCCATCCACGCAACGATTGAAAAGAAGACCATCCGCGCGCCATTCGCGGGACGGCTGGGCATCCGGCTGGTGAACCTGGGTGAGTTGCTGGCAGCGGGGAAAGCCATCGTTTCATTGCAGTCACTCGCGCCGGTTTACGCCGACTTCTCGCTGCCGCAGCAGGAATTGGCACGGCTCAAAACCGGGCTGGCGGTGCGGGTTTCCAGCGACACTTATCCCGACCAACATTTCGACGGCACGCTGACGGCGATCAATCCCGACCTGGATGCGACGACGCGCAGCGTGCGGTTGCAGGCGACGTTTGCGAACACGGAACAGTTGTTGCGGCCGGGGATGTTTGTGCGCGTCGAGGTGATTTTTCCGGAAGAGCAAACCGTGCTGGCGGTTCCGGCAACGGCCATTTTGAGCGCGCCGTATGGCGATTCGGTTTACGTGATTGAGTCGCACCCCGCCAAGAACGGTGGAAAACCGGAAGCCGTCGTCAGCCAGAAGTTTGTCCACACCGGCCGGTCGCGGGGAGATTTCATCAGCATCCTCTCCGGCCTCAAGGCCGGCGAACGCGTGGTGAGCGCGGGCGTGTTCAAGCTCCGCAACGGCATGAGCGTGCAGGAAAACAACGATCTGGTGCCCAGGGCCGTCGAAAAACCCAGTCCCTCGGACAGTTGACCTCCAAGGTGCGGCGGAGATTTGAAATCATGAAAGAACCATTCAACATTCAACCCTTCGTCGCCAAGGCTGTGCAGGGCAGGCATTCAACAACGAACTTCCAAAGTTCCGTGAGCGGATGCGGCCAGGGGGTTGGGCGTTGGGTCCCGCTTTGCGGGATTGAATGTTCGATGTTTTTCATTATCGCCCGGCGCAGGAGCATCGCAGCAAGTTTATGAAGTCCTTCACTGACCTGTTTATCCGGCGACCGGTGCTTGCCTTGGTGGTGAGCCTGGTGATTTTAATCGCCGGTTTTCAAGCCATCCGATCGCTCAACGTCCGCCAATACCCGCACAGCGAAAACGCCACCGTCACCGTCACCACCGTTTACATTGGCGCCAGCGCCGAACTGGTGCGCGGTTTCATCACCCAGCCGCTCGAACGCGCCATCGCCGCCGCCGACGGCATTGAATATCTTCAATCGAGCAGCCAGCTCGGCCTGTCCACCATCACCGCCCGGCTCAAGCTGAATTACGACGCCAACAAGGCGCTCTCCGAAATCAGCTCCAAGGTGAACCAGGTCCGCAACGACCTGCCGCCGGAGGCCGAGGTGCCCGTCATCAACATCGAGTCCGCCGACTCGCAATTCGCCTCGGCTTATTTAAGATTCAGTTCGGACATTCTGGAGCCGAACCAGATCACCGATTACCTCGTCCGCATCGTGCAACCCCGTCTCTCCGCCATCGAAGGTGTGCAACGCGCGGACATCCTCGGCGGACGCACTTTCGCCATGCGCATCTGGCTCAAGCCCGACCGCCTGGCCGCGTTCAACATCAGTCCCAACCAGATTCGTCTGGCGCTGGCCAACAACAATTTCCTTTCCGCCGTCGGCCGCACCAAGGGTTCGCTGATCCAAGTCAACCTCACCGCCAACACCAACCTCCGCTCCGTCGAGGAATTCCGCAACCTCGTCCTCCGCCAGTCCGGCGACCAGTTTGTCCGCCTGCGCGACGTGGCCGACGTGGAGCTGGGCGCGGAGGACTACGACTCGGAAGTGCGGTTTGGCGGCCAGAAAGCGGTCTTCATGGGCGTCTGGGTGCTGCCCAACGCCAACTCGCTCGACGTCGTCAAGCGGGTCAAGGCCGAAATGCAATCCGTTGACAAAGAGCTGCCCACCGGACTCATCGGTGGCATCGCGTATGACGCCACGAAATACATTGGCGACGCCATTCACGAAGTGGTCCGCACGCTGATCGTCACGCTCATCATCGTCGCCATCGTCATTTTCCTGTTCCTCGGTTCGCTGCGGTCGGTGCTCATACCGCTGGTGGCGATTCCCGTTTCGCTGATCGGCGCGGTGTTTCTGATGCAGGTGTTTGGCTTCACGCTCAACCTCCTGACACTGCTCGCCATTGTGCTGGCCGTCGGCCTGGTGGTGGACGATGCGATTGTAATCGTCGAGAACGTGGAGCGCCACGTTCGCGAAGGCAAAACCCCCACGCAGGCGGCGCTGCTGGGCGCGCGCGAACTGATCGGGCCGGTGATTGCCATGACCATCACGCTGGCGGCGGTTTATGCGCCCATTGCGTTTCAAGGCGGGCTGACGGGTTCGCTGTTCCGCGAATTCGCCCTCACGCTGGCCGGCGCGGTGCTCATCTCCGGCATTGTCGCGCTGACCTTGTCGCCTGTGATGTCCTCCAAACTGCTTGACGCCGGACGCGAAGAGCACGGCTTCGCCGGCCGCATCAACCGCGATTTCGACCGCCTGCGCAAATTTTATGGCCGCGTGCTGGACGCCACATTGTCGGTGCGACCGGTGGTTTACATCGTCTGGATCACGTTGAGCTTGCTGGCCATTCCCTTGTTCATGATGTCATCCAAGGAACTCGCGCCGACGGAAGACCAGGGCTTCATGATGGGTATTGTTGAAGCCCCGGCGGATGCGACGATTGACCAGACGACATTTTACACCGACGCGCTGGCCCGGGAGTTTGACAAAATTCCCGAAAAGGATCAGATGTTCCAAATCACCTTCCCCAACAACGGATTCTGCGGCGTGGTGCTCAAGCCGTGGGGCGAACGGAAGCGCACCGTTTTCCAGGTCATGCCGGAGGTGCAGACCATGGCCAATCGCATGCCCGGAATCCGGACGACCATGGTCACGCCGCCCGCGCTGCCCGGCGGCGGAAATTTCCCGGTGGAATTCGTCCTCTCCTCGACCGCCGAGCCGGAGCAGATTCTGGGTTTCGCCCGGCAGTTGCAGCAAATCGCCGCCACCAACGGCATGTTCGCGTTTCCACCCATCATTGACCTCAAAATTGACCAGCCGGAAGTCGAACTGGTTTTGGACCGTGACAAAGTGGCCGCGCTCGGACTCGACATGGCGACGGTAGGCTCCGATCTCGCGGCGCTGGTGGGCGGCAATTATGTCAACCGCTTCGACTTTGCCGGCCGCAGCTACAAGGTCATCCCGCAACTCAAGCGCATCGAACGCCTGACGCCCGGCCAGTTGGAGAACAATTATGTGCAGGGACCAAACGGAAAGCTGATTCCGGTCAGCACCTTTGCGACGTTGCAAAAGAAAACCACGCCGCGCGCGCTCAACCGGTTTCAACAACTCAACGCCGTCACCATCAGCGGTGTGGCCATCCGCCCGCTGGATGAAGCGTTGAAATCGCTGGAAACGGCGGCGGCCAAGATCCTGCCGAAGGGTTACAAGCTGGATTACACCGGTGAATCCCGCCAGTTGCGCACCGAAGGCAACAAATTCCTGCCCGCCTTCATGCTCGCGTTGATTTTGATTTTTCTGGTGCTGGCCGCCCAGTTCAACAGTTTTCGCGACCCGCTCATCATTTTGCTGGGTTCGGTGCCGCTGGCCATGTTTGGCGCGCTGATGTTCTGTTTCCTTAAGATGCCGAGCCAAAACATCGCGTTTTGGACCAACGGCTGGACGACCACCCTGAACATCTATTCGCAGGTCGGACTCGTCACCCTCGTCGGGCTGGTCTCAAAAAACGGCATTCTCATCGTGCAGTTCGCCAACGAACTTCAGCGGCAGGGCCGGACCAAAATCCAGGCCATCCGTGAGGCGGCGCTGTTGCGGCTGCGCCCGGTGTTGATGACCAGCGTGGCCACCGTGGCCGGCAATGTCCCGCTCATCCTCGTCACCGGCGCGGGCGCGGCGGCGCGCAATTCCATCGGCATCGTGCTCGTCGCGGGCATGACCATTGGCACGCTGTTCACGCTGCTGGTGATTCCCTCCATCTACGCCCTGATTGCGAAGGAGCATGGCGGCGAAAGCCGCGCGCCCGTCGAAAAGATTTAATCGTTATGAATGAAAATCCTCCATCTCCGAATCCACCGTCCCCGCCGAAAGGCAACACCGCGTTGCTGACGAAATTAAATTCACCGCTGTTCATCTGGCCCGCCGCCGTCGCGCTCGCCGTGCTGCTGTTTTTTGGCCTGGGCTATTTCTTTGACGTGCTGACGCACGAATCCACCGACGACGCGTTCATCGCCGCGCACGTGGTTTCCATCGCACCGCGAATTTCCGGACAGGTTGCCGCCGTTCACGTCCTCGACAACGAAATGGTCCGTTCCAACGAATTGCTGGTGGAAATTGATCCGTCGAGTTACTCAATCACCGTCGCGCAAAAGGAGGCTTCCGCCGAGGCGCAATCAGCCAACTACAAGGCGTTTTTGGCTGGTTACGAGTTGATGCGCACCAAGGTGACCACCGCCGAAGCCACCGTCAGGCAATCGCAGGCCGATGCCGACGCCGCCGAGGCGACCGCGAAATGGGCGCAGATGGATTTTGACCGCGCGCAGGATTTGCAGAAACAAAACACCGTTTCGCAGCGCGAACTCGATGCCGCGCAAACGGCAAATCTCAAGGCGCAGGCAGATTTGAACTCTGCCAGACAAAAGGTTGCTGTGGATGATTCGAAGGTGGACGAGGCCAAGGCGACCCTGGCGGCGACCGAAGCCGCCATCACAATGGCCCTGGCCCAGTGGCAGGTGGCGCAGACGAATATCGCGGCGGCGCAACTCGATCTTTCCTACACAAAAATCTTCGCGCCGTGCGACGGGCGTGTGACGCGCAAGGCGGTTGAACCGGGCAATTACGTTCAGGTGGGCCTGCAATTGATGTCCATCGTGCCGGCGGACATCTGGGTCGTGGCGAACTTTAAGGAATCGCAGTTGAAAAAAATGAAGCCCGGCCAGCCGGCGCTCGTGGAGATTGACGCGCTCGGCAAATCGCTGCGCGCGCACGTGGACAGCATTCAGGCTGGCAGCGGCGCGGCATTCAGCCTGTTGCCGCCGGAAAACGCGACCGGCAATTATGTCAAAGTCGTCCAGCGCGTGCCGGTGAAAATCATTTTCGATGAGCCGCTGCCCGCCGACCACGTGATTGGCCCCGGCCTGTCTGTGACGCCGGACGTTCAAGTCAGCGTGTTTGCCCTGCCGGAATGGGCGATTGGCCTGCTCGCGCTGATTTTGACCGGCGCGGCGGTGGCTGTTTTTCGTTTCGTCTTGAACCGGAAACTGAACGGCAAATAATACCATTCCCCAATGCGAATCGGAACATTCCAAACGGTAGGGCTCTGCTGCCTTGTCGCGCTGAAGCAAAGCGAAGGCGGATGCGCGGCCTTCAAATCCGGCGGCGCGGCAGCGCCGCCCTGCCTTTGCCCCGGTTATTATTGGGAAATGGAATAAATTCTCCCATGCCCGACGGCGCACATCACGAGGACTGGCATCCGCGGCACAGCCCGTGGCTCGTCGCCGTGGGCGTGATGCTGGCGACGTTCATGCAGGTGCTCGACACGTCCATCGCCATCATCGCGCTGCCGCACATCGCCGGCAGCCTGTCGGCTTCAACCGACCAGGCGACGTGGGTGCTGACGAGCTATCTCGTGGCGAACGCCATCGTCCTGCCGATGACCGGCTGGCTGGGAAATCATTTTGGCCGGAAACGGGTGTTCATTTCCTGCATCGGGATGTTCATATTCGCGTCGGCGTTGTGCGGCATGGCGGTGAATCTGCCGATGCTGATTGCGGCGCGCATCCTGCAGGGCGCGGGCGGCGGGGCGATGGTGCCCATTGCCCAGGCGATTTTGCTGGAAAGCTTTCCGGTCGCCAAACGCGGCGTGGCGATGGCGACATTTTCACTGGCCGTGATTGTGGCGCCCATCATCGGCCCGACGCTCGGCGGCTGGATCACGGACAATTATTCGTGGCGCTGGATTTTTTACATAAATCTGCCGGTCGGCCTGCTGGCGATGTTCCTGGCGGAATGGCTCGTGGAAGACCCGCCTTACATCAAGCGCAACTTGAAGGCGGCGATTGATTTCGTCGGGTTCGGCCTGCTGGCGGTCTGGCTGGCGACGCTGCAAATCGTTTTGGACAAGGGGCAGGAGGCGGACTGGCTGGGCGCGGTCTGGATTCGCTGGTTCATTGGCATTTCCGTTGTCGCCATGATCGCCTTCATCGTGTGGGAATTCACGGTGGAGCATCCGCTGGTGGACTTGCGGATTCTAAGGAGCCGGAATTTTGCCGTCGGCCTGATGTTAATGACGGTCGTCGGCGTGATTCTTTACGGCACAACGGCGGAATTGCCGCTGTTTCTGCAAACGCTGATGGGTTATCCGGCGCTGCAAAGCGGTTACACGATGAGTCCGCGCGGCATGGCCGCGTTTGTGATGACGTTCATCGTCGGACGATTGGTGGGGCGCGTTTCACAGCGCTGGCTGTTGTGCTTTGGTTTTTCGATGTTGAGCTTGTCTGCGTTTCTGTTGAGCGACATCAATCTTCAGGTGAGCATGGCCAGCGTCATCTGGCCAACGGTGCTGAACGGCGTGGCCATCAGTTTTATTTTTGTGCCGCTGACGACGGCGACGATGAGTCAATTGAGCCAAAGGCAAATCGGCAGCGCCACCGGCCTTTACAATCTCATGCTCAACATCGGCGGGAGCATCGGCATCGCGTTCGTGACCACGCTGGTCGCGCGCGGCGCGCAGGCGCATCAAGCGCTGATGGTCGGGCATTTGACGCCGACCGACCCGGCGTTCACGCGGCAACTGCACGCGGCGCAGGCCATGCTCGCCCGGCACAGCGACCCGGTGACGGCGACGCATCAGGCCTACGCCCTCATTTACAACATGCTCAACCAGCAGGCGCATTTGTGGGCTTTTGTGGACACGTTCCGGATATTCGGGCTGATGGTGCTGTGCTGCCTGCCGCTGATTTTCCTGTTCAAACGAATCAAGCGCGCGCCCGTCCGGGCAGTGGAAGTGCATTGAGGCGCTGAATTGAACAAACCCGACGATTGTTCCGTCCAAACTCGCAATTGGGGAAAATACCAACAAACACAAAGGCAGTGACAGAAAAACCAAATATGGCGGGAGCGGCGGGGCTCGAACCCGTAACCTCTGCCGTGACAGGGCAGCGCTCTAACCAATTGAGCTACGCCCCCGCANNCGGGCAGCAGACGCCAAGGAGGTGGGGGTGGGGAACCCCGCTGAAGAAACGTACTGCTACCCGAATGTTTCAGTGTGACGTTTTTGCAACTTTTTGTCAATAAGTTATCATTCACATCCAAGCTGTCATCCTTAGCATATCTTGGCTTTACGATGCCAAATTTTCTCCTAATACCATTTACAGTTTGCTTTTGCACTGTAGCGGCGGTCTGCGACCGTCGCCATTGATTCCACCGGCGCTCACAGAGCGCCG
>PMOA01000098.1 GCA_003161635.1 Limisphaerales bacterium | reverse complement strand
CCGCGCTCGCACATGCCGTGCGGACAGCCGAAGTTCAATTCGACGCCGTCCGCCCCCGCGTCCTCGGCGCGCTTTACGAATTCATGCCAGCGCTCGCGGGTGTCCACCATGAGCGACGCGATGACGGCGTGATGCGGCCAGCGCTTCTTGACCTCGGCAAGCTCGCGGAAATTCGTCTCCGGCGAGCGGTCGGTGATGAGCTCGATGTTGTTAAACCCGACCATGCGGGTCTGTCCCAGGTTGAGCGCCGAATAGCGCGAGGAAACGTTCACGATGGGATCGCCGATGGTCTTCCAAACCACGCCGCCCCAGCCGGCCTCGAACGCGCGGTGCGCCTGATAAGCCGTGTTGGAGGGAGGGCCGCTGGCGACCCAGAATGGATTTGGTGATTTGATGCCGGCGAGATTGATGGACAGGTCGGCCATATTATTTTCCTCCGCGCTTGAAATATTCCTCTTCCAGCTCCGGCACACGAATCGGTTTGTCGAAGCCCGAACCCATTGGCGCACCGTCTTTCACTCCGAGGCGCGATGCCTGCAACGGCCCGGTAACCTTTTCGCCGGCGAAAAAGACGTGCATGCCTCGGGCGGCCTTTTTGCCCTCCGCCACAGCGTCGACGACTTCGCGACCGCCGTTGGCGCAATCGCCCCCGGCAAAAACCTTGGGGAGATTCGTCCGGCCAGTGTCGGCGTCGTGCGCCACCACGCCGCGTTGGTCGAGCTCAAGGTTCGGGAAAAGCGTCTTCAGCAGCGACACCTGCTTTTCCTCGCCGATCGCCTTGATGACCATGTCGAATGGTTCAATGAATTCCGTGCCCGGCAGAATCCGGACCTGGCCGTTCACGTTGGTGGTGCGAGCCAGCTTGAGGCCACTCACATGGCCGCCATGAGAAACGATTTCCACGGGCACCACGTTGAACAAAAACCGGGCGCCATCGATCTTGGCCAGTTCCTGCTCGAATTCGTAAGCGGACATGTCCGACTGCGTCCGGCGATAGACGATGGCC
This sequence comes from Limisphaerales bacterium, assembly GCA_003161635.1. Classification (GTDB taxonomy): domain Bacteria; phylum Verrucomicrobiota; class Verrucomicrobiia; order Limisphaerales; family UBA11358; genus UBA11358. The sequence continues at coordinate 67,544 of PMOA01000098.1, read as the reverse complement.
GCGTCCTGGGCGCCGAGCCGCCGGGCCTGGGTGACGGCGTCAATGGCAGTGTTGCCGCCGCCGATGACCGCCGCGCGCTCGCCGACCGGCACTTTGTGCAGTGGTTGCATCCGGATCTGCGCGATGAAGTGAAGCGCATCCACGACCTCGGGAAGACTCTCGCCGGGCACATTCAATTTCGGGCTGCCGCTCAGACCGATGCCGACAAAGATGGCGTCAAACTCCTTCTCCAACCGGGCGGTCGTGATGTCCTTGCCGACCTCGATTCCGCAGCGAAATTCCACGCCCAACCCGCGAATCATCTCCACTTCTTCCAGGCTGACTTTGGGGGGCATCTTGTAGTAGGCGATACCGTAGGTGTTGAGCCCGCCAGCTTTGGCCGTTTTCTCGAACACCACCGGCGAATGGCCAAGCCGGGCCAATTCGGCCGCGCACCCCAATCCTGCCGGTCCGCTGCCGATGATGGCCACGCGCTTGCCGGTCGTCTTCGCCGTCGCTTTGAGCACGGAGATGTTTTTCTCGAAGACGTGATCGGTCGCGTAGCGCTGCAACCGGCCGATTTTCACCGGGTCGCCCTCGCGGTCGAGCATCACGCACGCCCCCTCGCAGAGGACCTGCGTCGGGCAGACGCGCGCGCAACTTGCGCCGAGGACGTTCGCGGTGAGGATGGTACGCGCTGCACCCGTGAGATTTCCGTTGGCGATTTTTTTGATGAATGACGGAATGTCTATTCCAGTCGGGCACGCCTGGATACACGGCGCGTCGAAGCAAAAGAGACAACGGTTGGCTTCGAGCAGCGCTTCCTGGGGTTTGTAGCGCGGTTTGTAATCGGCCATGTTGGCCGCCACCGCTTCCGGTCCGAGTCGTGGACTGATAGGCATATAAAATCCTGCGCCCTGTGCGCAACCAATCTCATCTAATTCGTGGTTGTAGTCTAGCTGACGGCACGTAAAATGGAAACAGTAAAAACAAACCATCCGCGAGGGCGACTATGAGTACTTTTCTAAATCCCAAACGCACTGTTGCTGAACTCAAGGAACTCCGCGCGCTCACCGGCGACGAAAACGGCGCCCAACGCGTCGCTTTCACGCCGATGTGGGTGAAAACCCGTGCATGGTTGAAGAAAAAGCTCGAAGCGCTCCCCGTCGAAATCCACAACGACGCGGCGGGCAACACGTGGACGACGCTGCGCGGACAATCGGAAAAATGTCTGCTCATCGGCGGCCACATGGATTCCGTGCCGAACGGCGGGTGGCTGGACGGCTGTCTCAATGTGCTGGCCGGGGTCGAGATTCTCCGGCGCATCAATTCGCAATACCACGGCAAGCCGCCCGTGACCGTCCGCCTCGTGGATTGGGCCGATGAAGAAGGCGCGCGCTTCGGCAAAAGTCTGTTCGGTTCGTCGGCGTGTTCCGGCAATCTGGACATGAACGAAGCGCGTGGTCTCAAGGACAAGGACGGCATCCGTCTGCCCGATGCGTTGAAGGAAGTGGGCGTGGATTTCGAGCGCGTGAAGGACAGCGGCAAGGAATTGAAAAACGCCGCCGCGTATCTGGAATTGCACATCGAGCAAGGCCCGGTGCTTTTGGATTTGGATTTGCCGCTCGGCGCGGTGCTCGGCACGTTCGGCGTCGAGCGGCACGCCATCACGTTTCACGGCCAGGCCGCGCACTCCGGCAGCACGCCGATGAACCGCCGCAAGGACGCCTTCCTCGCCGCCGCGAAAATGAGCCCAGAAATCTATCGCATCGCCGAACGCAGCCACGGCGGCGTTTGCACCATCGGCTCATGCACGACCAAGCCCGGCATCGTCACCAGCGTTGTCGCCGAATGCCGCATCACGCTGGATCAGCGCCATCTCGATACCGCTGCGCTTGCAAAAATGTTGCAGGAGGCGAAGGACGCCAGCGAAAAATTTGCGAAGGAAGGCAACGTGAAAGTTTCCTGGGAACGGCTCTGGCAAATCGCCCCGCGCCCGTTCAACGATGAACTCATTGCGCTGTGCGACGAAGCCATCCGCGAAACCTGCGGCAAGGCGCATCGCCTGCCGAGCGGCCCGCTGCACGACGCCGCCGAAGTCGCGGCTGCGGGCGTGCCGACCGTGATGATGTTCGTCCAAAGCCTGCATGGCATCAGCCACAACAAAATCGAGGACACGAAGGAAGAACACCTCGAACTCTGCGTGACGGCGTTCGACAAACTGGCGGAGAAGGCGATGAAGTGGATTTTACGAAAATAATTTTATGATCATCGGCGTTCCCAAAGAAATCAAAGAGCAGGAATATCGCGTGGCGATGCTGCCATCCGGGGTGTATCAACTGGTCAAAGGCGGGCATCAGGTCGTCGTTGAGCGCGGCGCGGGCGCGGGCGCGGGCTATCCCGATTCCGGATACGAACAGGCCGGCGCGAAGCTGGTTGACTCGCACGCCGGGGTTTTCGCGCAGGCGGATTTGATTGTGAAAGTCAAAGAGCCGTTGCCAGACGAATACAGTTTGCTGCGGCGCGGACAATTGCTGTTCACCTATCTTCACCTCGCCGCGAACAAATCGCTCACGAAAGCGTTGATGAAATCCGGCGCGACCTGCATCGCTTACGAAACCATCGAGGTCAACCGCCGGCTGCCGCTGCTCGAACCAATGAGCGAGATCGCCGGGCGCATGAGCATCCTCGTCGGCGGTTATTTCCTCGCGAAACATTTTGGCGGCAGCGGCACGTTGCTCGGCGGCGTGCCGGGCGTGTTGCCGGGCAAAGTCGTCGTCATTGGCGGCGGCGCGGCGGGCATCAACGCCGCGCGCATGGCGCAGGGACTCGGCGCGGACGTGACGATTCTGGAAGTGGATTTGGAACGGATGCGTTTTCTCGACATCACGCTGCACACGGCGCACACGCTTTACTCGAACGAATCGCATTTGATGGAACTTTTGCCGGCGGTGGACCTGCTCATCGGCGCGGTGCTCGTGCCGGGAGCGAAGGCGCCGAAATTGATTCGCCGGGAAATGCTGCGGCGGATGCGGCCCGGCAGCGTGCTGGTGGACATCGCGATTGACCAGGGCGGCTGCGCGGAGACGTCGCGCCCCACGACGCACCACGATCCGGTGTTCGTGGAGGAAGGGGTGACGCATTATTGCGTGGCGAACATGCCCGGCGCCTACGCGCGCACCGCGACCCAGGCGCTCACCAACGTGACCGGTCGCTTCGTCGAAATGCTCGCCGACCACGGCCTGGCCGAAGCGTGCCAGCGCCAACCGGCGCTGCTGGGCGGCATCAACGTGATGAGCGGCAAAATCACCCACCAGGCCGTGGCTGAAGCGCACGGACTTCCATTTTCGCAGCCACAATTGTGAACGGTTGAAGAATTTTATTTCCAGACGAATTTGCAGAAGCAGCTTATGAGTTGCCCGCTGGAATTTACGTTGAACGGCCGCCCCGTCCGTGTTGAAGGCGTTTCGCCCAACACGACGCTGCTGGAATTTTTTGCGCGGCAGCGGGCTGACCGGCTCGAAGGAAGGCTGCGCCGAGGGCGATTGCGGCGCGTGCTCCGTCGCCATTGTCGAGCGCGACGCGGACGGCAAACCGGTGTTTCAAATCAGCAAGCTGTCCGATGGCGAGTATCCGTTCTACTGGTCGGGCACGACGCATTTGGACGGGCCGCCGGGGCGCACGGGCGGTGCGGCGGTTTACGTCTGCTTCGGTCGCGCTCCGGGCGGGATGCAGTTTCCGCCGGGCGTGGGCGAATTCCGGTTGCTTGATGTTCACGGCGCGGGCGCGCACCGCAGCGATCCGAAAGCCGGCCATCCCGCCGCGTTTCCGCACGGGCGCGGCCCGCAAGGTGACGTGATCCGCATTTACAACTTCGTCTGCTGCGTCCGCGACTGCGTGAAATGAACGGAGAAGTCTTCGAGTGTTGCTGGAAATATTTTTCCGAAAACTTTCCGCAACAGAAAATACGCGGAATAAACACCAGCGGCGGGAGCAGTGGCAGTGGTCCGTGCCGGAGCGTGAATCGAATCATTTCATTATCGTTTTGCTGGAGCTTTTGCTGGAGGTGTGGAGCAAGAGCATAAGAAGAATTTTCCCAACGAGGCGAGGGTCGGAATCGAACGCGGAAGCTTTACCGTTCCGAGCCTAACACACTCTGTTTCAAGGCTTATTGTAGCCTTGTTTTACAGGGGTTCAAGCCAATTTTCCTACCGCTCGCCCAATGCTCGCCTATCGCCCCGTTACTGCCCCGTCAGTGCTCGTTAGGTGAAGATTTAGGTGAAACTTTGCTTCGCATCAGAGCTGCACTGTGCCTTCACGGGGAGCGGATGCGGTAGAAACGCTTTGGATAATTCGTCCAATCTGCATCGCTGAAATAATTCGTGCCAGCTACAAGGGCATTGGTGGCCACCGGGCACCAGTTGGCATCGGCAAGATCCGCGCAGGCTTCCACTACTACCGGAATGTTTGTCGCCCAAGAAATGGTGAAACCGAATCCGTTGGTTGTTGCCCCCAAACCGTAGCCACTGCCCAAAATCCTGGGCTGGGGCTGATACCACAAAGCCGTGGGCCAACCGCCGAAAGCGGAACTCCAGCCCGTAGCGCCCTGTAGATAATAAACCGTGCCAGTTTCGTCGAAAAAGATCGTGTTGTCCCCACTCGGCGCATTTCCTGAAAAATAAGCTGTGGTCAGGTTGGGGCAGTAAGAAAACGCCCAGTCCCCTATGCTGGTGACGCTGTTAGGGATCGTCACACTGGTCAGGGTGGCGCACCCAGAGAACGCATAGTCCCCGATGGTGGTGACGCAGTTGGGAATTGTATAAGTACGGCTCAATCCGTCTGGATACGCAATGAGCGCGGTCTGGCTCTTGTTGAGCAAGACGCCCGCCACGCTGCTGTATGACGGATTGTTTGTATCCACTGTGATCGAGACCAGGCTGGTGCAGTCAACGAACGCACCGTTCCCGATGCTGGTGACGCTGTCGGGGATCGTCACACTGGTCAAACTGATGCAGTAACCGAACGCAAAGTCCCTGATGCTGGTGACGCCATTGCCAATCGTGACACTGGTCAAATTGTAACAGTCGTAGAATGCATAGCCCCCGATGTTGGTGACGCTGTTGGGAATCGTCACATTGGTCAGGCTCCTGCATCCAACGAACGTATCGTCCCCGATGCTGGTGACAGTGTCGGGAATGATGTAACTGCCACTCAACCCGCCTGGATACGCAATGAGCGCGATCCGGCTTTTGTTGAACAAAACCCCAGCCGCACTGCTATAGGACGGATTATTCGTATCCACTGTTATCGAGGTCAGACTGGTGCAGACAGCGAACGCAAAGACCCCGATGTTGGTGACACTGTCGGGGATTGTCACATTGGTCAGGCGGTGCAGTTAGAGAATGCAGAGTCTCCAATGCTGCTGACGCTGTCGGGAATTGTCACACTCGCCAGGCTACTGCACCCGTCGAACGCCAAATCTCCGATGTTGGTGACGCTGCTGGGTATCGTCATGCTAGTAAGGCTGGTGCAGTAAAAGAACGCATACTCCCCGATGCTGGTGACACTGTTGGGGATGGTCACATTGGTCAGGCTGGTGCATTGGGCAAATGCAAAGTCGCCGATGCTGGTGACGCCATTGGGAACGGTATAACTACCGCTCAATCCTTCTGGATATGCAATAATTACGGTCTGGCTCTTGTTGAACAAGGCCCCAGACACACTGCTATATGACGGATTGTTCGTATCTACTTTTATCGAGATCAGGCTGGAGCAGCGTCCGAACGCATAGGTTCCGATGTTGGTCACACTGTCGGGAATCGTCGCATTGGTCAGGCTGGTGCAGCCACCGAACGCATAGTCTCCGATGCTGGTGATGGGCAGACCATTGGTTTTGCTGGGAATGGTTACTACGGTGTCGGTTCCCGTGTATCCAGTGATGGTGATTGCGCCATTGTTGGTGATGAAAGTGAATTGGGCTTGCCCCACGGCGGGCCATGCTAACACCAACAACAGCGGCAACCATAGGTTGATTCGATGATTTCGAATTCTGCGCTCGGTTTGCTTTTCCATACTGGTTACGCACCGGAAACACGAGGGATGACGCTTTCCGAAAACCGCATATTACCAAATCCAGTCCCCACGATGTCAACGGGAACTGAACGATTTCAGTCCAGGTGATATTTTTGTTAAGACGATGTTAATTATGCAGGATCAAATCCTTAGGCGCAAAATTCGTCCGCCGCCCCCGCTTTCCGCCACGCGCAGGTTGCGGAGGCAGTCAAAATACCGGTCCTTAATCGCCACTTCCCAGCGCCGCCGCGTCTCATTCGTTTTCTTGGCGACGATGTTTTCCATCACCTCCTGCCACGTCCGCGTGGCCAGCTTGGAATCAGCGCCGTTGAGATACACCCGCGCCAGCGACAGGTTGAAATGCGGCTGACACTCCGATTCGTTGTGCGCCTGGAGGATGCGTTGCGCCTCAGACTTGTCGCTTGTCTTGAGGCTCTTTTGTTCGCCGGTGATTTTGTGTTTGAGGTAGAAGACGCCCCAGGGACGCCGGACCAGACCGAATGCTTGTTTCATCGTTTCACTCATGGTTATGAGTGTGCCGGCATCGGCGACTGTCGCGTAAGCGAGCAGTGGGCGAGCGTTGACCGAGCAGTGACCAGTTTCTGAACGGGCAGCCAAACAGGTGAAGATTCCGGTGAAACTCAGACCCTAACACCAACCAAACCCCTATAAATAAAGGGTTCAGATTGGAGGCGAGGGTCGGAATCGGCCGATTTACCCCGCTGTTGCGCCCCAAATATACCCGATTTCATTGGCTACTCACATAATTCGGCATAACCCGACTATACCCTTTTTAACTCCTTTGGTGTCCGTTTTGGTGTCCGCTCGGAGAACTGAATGCAAAAGGCCGACGAAGTCGTTCCGGTCCCCCGCTACCAATCAGAAACCGAAGGCGTCTTGCGACGGAAGCGGCGTGGCCGGGCGGAGAATTAGCCGTAGGCGGTTCGGAGAACGGTTGCGCCGCTTTGGTCGCGCCAAAATCGGGCTGGCGCAAAGTCTTTTGGTGTGCCCGTGCAACGAGTCAGCCCGAAAGTCTTTGCGCCGGGGGGAAGCGGTCCCGACGGTCAATCGGCTTTTGCGAGTGACGGTCGGTCTTTTTCCAATCGTGACGAAACGAGCCGGCGGAATGGAGCGAGAACCGGGGCGAGCGCAGCGGTGGCGGAGTTCGGTCGCGTGGGGGTTTTGGGGCAAGCCAGTCTTTCGGCTTACGGCGTCAAGCCAGTTGGCTGAAAGTCTGGCGCGGGGGCGGGTGCCATTTCAACGCGACGGAACGAGCACACAAGCGGAGACGAGCCCAGGTTTCGCGGAATGGAGGCGGTGAAGTTTGGTCACGATTGCGGACTAAAAGACGAGGACAATCGGCACGCCTTCACAAAGGTAAAGGCTCTGCTGCGCACTGCCGAAGCCCGGACACCCGCCGACCTGGTCAGGGCCATTGGACACGCTTTGACCCAAGTCACCGCCCAAGACGCGCTGGGTTGGTTTGCCTCCTGCGGCTATAGCTTTTGTTGAAACGCTCTAGGTCAAGGAACTCGAACCCTCGATACGAACCAATAACCCGATTCAGGCGAGAGTCGGTTTTCCGAAAACTGCAACTGAAAAATAATTTGTGGCGAAAAGAATAAAGACGAAAATTTAACAACTCACAAAGCACGGAACCATTATTGCGGCCCACGTAGGCGGTAGAATTCCTGCGCCGGTCCTGGCAGCACGCGGCGATACTCGAACATGCCATTCGTGTTCACCGTCCTATCCGCGAGTGGTATCCACAGGGCGGGCGGTGAGAGATTCGTGGTGGCTTCGATCGTGTAACCAACATAGTTGAGCGGCCAGTTCAATACGGCGGCATTAGGTTCAAGATGCAACGCCATCGCCGGTTCGGGCGGCGTCAGCACGAGCACGCCGGGAGAATGTAGCCGGAAATATTTTCGCGCCGCCAGCGCTGTGCGCGCTTCCCGATATTCGAAATACGGGCCGGCGCGGAAATACGGTCCCGTCACGGACGACCACGAAAGTCCCGCCGGCAGCTCAGTGGCAGATTCCAGCGCAAAACCATCGTAGTTGGTGCTCCAATAAACCACCAGCAACGCAGGATCAAGCCGGATGAACAAACCCAGATTTGCGTAGCTTGCGCTCGCGCCGGTTGCGGTAGTCAGGACGGAGCCGGCGAAATCAATCGGGTCGCCCGGTGAAGTCGGTAGCAACTCCGGCTGACAGTGGCATGCCGAACCGTCGCTCGAAACTGGGATGACCCACAGTCCATTCACGCCACCAATACAGCCTGCAGTGACCAGTTTGTTGCCGCCCGGCGACCACACTGCGCCGTTCGGAAAACCGTTCGTGCCGGTCAACGCAGTGATTTGGTAAATGTTCGTCTGCCCGCCTAAATTCACCACCCACAGATTGTGACCCGCATCCAGCACTGGGCTGATGTTCGGATCGTCGGCTACGGCGAGGCGTGTGCCATCCGGCGACCAGGCAGGCCAGCGAGGACTGAGAATGTTAAGGCTGAGATTTTGCCGCGTCGTCAAGTTGGACGGCGCGAGATAGATGCCGGTGCTCCCTGGATAGATGACTTGCAGCGCGACTCGCCCATCCGCCGGATTCACGGCCGGCGCACCCTGCTGAGTGTCGGTGGCCAGCGGAAATGCGACGGGCGGTGTGCTCGCACCAATCTGCCAGAACAAGCCGTCCACGGCAAAAATCAGGTTCGTGTTGTCCCGCTGCCAATCGTAACCCACAAAACGGTTGCTGCGAGTGAGCCAGCGGTTTTCCTGACCCGCCGGCAGGTCGCGCAGCCACAGGCTGAATTGATTCGTGAGCGGATCGTTCTCGCGCCAGAACGCCAGCCAGTGTCCATCGCGGGACGCGCGCGGTTCGCGGCCGGTGGTGATAAAGGTTTCGCCACTGCCATCCAGATTGATCGCCCAGATCGAGGGCAGGCGTAAATCATTCCCTAATTGATTGACGGTAGTGCTCTTGAACGTGAGGTATCTGGGGCCGCCCAGGTTGGACCCATAGGTGGTCACGGTCCCGTCGGGCGTGATCTTGCAAATCTTGTCTTCATAATATTGCGTCCCGTAAAGGTTGCCACTCTGGTCAAAAGCCAGACCTTTGACCCCGGAAGTGAGCGTCCCAAAGTTGACGTAGGAGCCGCCGCCCGGGGGGATCTTGTAGAGCGTCGTCTTGGTGATATCCGAGGCGTAAAGGTAGCCGAAGGAGTCGAAGGCCAATCCGTAGAGGTTGTTGCCGCCGAGGGTCGCGTAGTCGGTCACCGCTCCGCCGCCAGCGGGGATCTTTTTAACCGTATAACCACCGCCCACCGTGTAAAGGTTGCCGCCGCCGTCAAGCACCATGCCCGTCGTCCCGCTGGCAAGGATCGCATAGGTGCTCACCGTGCCGCCGGGAGTGATTTTTTTGATCTCGAGCGACGCGGCCCCCGCCACATAGAGATTGTTGGCGGCATCAATCACCATTCCATACCCACCGAAACCGGGCAGGGTCGCAAAGAGACTCACCGTGCCGTCGGGAGTGATCTTGCTGACGTCTCCACCGCCCGCCACAAAGAGGTTGCCGCTAGTGTCAAACACCAGACCTTCGGGATTCGTATACAAGGGCAGATTCGCAAAAATGGTCGGCGGGCCGGGTGGGGTGAATGAAAAGACGACGTCATTGGCCGTGTAGAACATCGTCGGCGCGGTGTTCGTGACGGTGTTGTTTCCGCGCCGGCCATAGAACACGGTGCCGCTGGCCGAGATATGCGGAATGGTCGGATCCACGGCCGGCGGATTCGTGTCGCTTCCTGGCAGCGTGACGAGCGGCTCGGCGGGCACGGCGATGTTGCCCAATGCGTAGCTGGCGGATTGCGTCCGGCTGCGTGCGCCGCCGGTCGTTTGCCCGTAGAATTCAACGGTCGCGTCGTTCGTCAGCGGAAACGGCGTGGCGTAGAGCTGCCAGGCATTCCCCGGAGCCAAACGATATTGCACGTCATCGGTGGCGTTCTGACGGGTGAAGGAAATTTGGATTGGCCCGTCATAAGAACCGGGCGGCGGCGAAATTGTAACGACGGAGGGTTCGGGCGCGCGAGCCGGGCCATAGCCGAAAAACGAAACATCGTCGCGATACTGGTTTGGCAGAACGTAAGCCGTGCCGGCAGGCGGGGGGCCGAAGTTGTTGGTCGCCGGATTGTTCAAACCCGTGGTCGTGCCGCCGTCGCTTTCGACACGCACCGAAAGCGTGCCGGGCATGCCGCTAATGGAACTGCTCCACGCCGGCGCGCTCAACGAACCGATGAGTGAGGCGGCGCTGCTGGCAAAGGGTTCGATCTGGAACAGCCACACGTTGCCGCGTGTTGCGACCGAGGTGACGGCCGGAAGTGAATTGCTGCTGGTCTGGGTGTAGTTGGTGCCGGCCCGGGTGAAGATCTGCGCTTCGGTGGAGGCGGGTGAATTCGACGCCGCCGAAAGCAGGGCGAATTTCCCGATCCCCAACGGGATTACGCCACTGACCACATTGCCGGCGGCACCCGACCCGAAGGCGAAGCTCACTTGCAATTCGTCGTTTGTGCCCGCCGGCCGCACGCCCATCACGCCATCGCCAAACTGAATCACGCCATAACCGTTGGTGCCTTCATCCACAAAATAGACCCGCTGAATGGCGGAGGTGAATGTCGAGGTCATGGGCGCGCCCAACGAATAGCCGCCGCCGCTCGCGATGATTCGCTGGACCATGAGGTTCGATTGTCCCGGCACATAGAAAATCATTACGGAAACGGCATTGGTGTCCCGGCTCCATTGAAAATGTCCCGGGGTGTATTCTGTTCCGGCACTCAAACCCACACGGTAGAGCACATTGGATTGGCTGGCATAGGAATAAGCGGCGAAGGTATCATTGCTGCCCCGCATCATACCGGTCACGAAGGTCGTCACATTGGTGCCAATCGCCAGCGAATTGCCGCTGCTCAAATAACCTTCCGCCACGATTTGATCTTGAAAACTTGCCTGGCTGTCCGCGAAGAACGCGAACAGATCGAGCAACGTGATGCCGGGATCGTGAGCGCCCGCAGTCAGCCAGCTTCGGTTCGCCGTCACACCGTAAGGCGCGTCCAGCCCGACCAAAAGACTGGCGCCCGCGTGGGCGGGATTGATGATGGCTGGGGCCGGTGAATTGGACGGACTGGAAAGATTCAAAACCCGGATCTGGTTCAGGTCCGCTGCCGTGACCGCAATCGCGTCACGGTTCGTTTCGGCAAAGCGCCCCACAGCCAAGGCACTGGCACTGTCGGCTCCGGTGGCACGTGGGGCGGACCAATCCAGACCACCATTGAAATTTTGGTAGCCCACTCGGACGTTGCCGGTGGTTTTGTCCAGCACGAGCGCGTCAACGCGGCCATCTCCATCGAAATCGCCGGACGTGATGAACTCGGCGGGCGTTTCGTAAACGAACGCGGCGCGCGATGAAAAGCACGAGAGGCCCAGCGCCACGCTCCAGAGAAACATCCAATTCCAAGCAATAAGCCTTCGAGGTTGGCCCATGCCGCTGGCGCCTGAAGCTGAGAGGTTGGAGATTGGAGATTTCATTCAGTTGAGTGGCAGTTCCACGTCGCCCGCCGGGATGATTTCCTGAATTTCCCGCTGATCATTGAAATGCACCACGAAGTAGCGGTAGGCCGCGCCCAACTGGACGGGCTGCAAGTCGCGCAGGTAAAAATAATAGTGGTATAGCGGGGCGTGGTATTCGGTAAAACCGGCAAACAACCGGTCGGGAATCGTGACGATCCGGTTCGTGTCCATCATCCACGGAATGCGTTCGATCAGCGGAGTGACTTGCACGACGTCGCCGGAAACGCGGGGAAACAAGCTGTTCGTCAATTGCTCGCGGTAAACGACGATCGGCAAAAGCGATTGGCCGGGATGGACCGCGCTGAGGGAACGAAACACGCCGGTATTCGGATCCGGCTGAATCAAAAAGAGGCGGCCGGTCCCCGTGCTATACTGCAAATACTCGTTGGCGTGCTCTGTAAGCGCGTTGTCATTCGGCTGGCCAGAGATGCCTGATTGGCCGGGGATGCCCAGTTCACCGATGCGCACGCCGACGGGATACCGAGGATTCGGCGCGACGCCGTCGGAGTCGTAAAACACGGTGGCCGCGACGCGCGGAGAAATGATCGGCGGAAGAGTTCCCGCATCAAAATCGCGCACTGGCGGCAGCGGGCGCTTTGGCCACGGCACCGTGGGCAACACGACCGGCGGCGTCCAGGTAAACCGCGAGATTTCCGAAGGCGGGCCGATGATGCCTTGGGCATCTACTGCAGAAACCGAAATATCAAAAGCCACGTTCGCCAGCACGGTGGCAGTGAGGGTGAACTGCGGTCCCGGGCCAAAGCCCGGACCGATCGGTGTCGTCATTTGGGCTTCGCGAAAAATGGATAACGAAGTCTTTTGTTTGGTCAGACCCAGATAGCTTGCGAACGGGTTATGGGGGCTGTAAGGCGTCGCAATCAAACTGGCGAAACCACTGGCCGCCGAGGGCGAGGGCGGATCCACGCGGCTGATTTTAATTTCGAACCGCGTTACACCGGACGTCGGGCAGAACCAGTTTAACATCACTTGCGGATTCCCCACCGCGCCGAGCGGCTGTGGTTCGGCCATGATCGGCCGGGGCAAAGCCCCTACGGCTTTGCACCCGACCAAGGCCAGCGGGCTACCGTGGCCCTGGTTGTCGAGCAACTGCACATAGTAGCAGAGGCGCGTTGGACTCGCCGGCATCGCATCGTCCTTCGCCTCGATGAGCTTGTTTGTATTCGCCGGATCATAAAGCGCCGCGCCCTGCGCAAACAATGTCAGCGGCCCGTCGTCCGCGCGGCGATACACACGATATTCGCGCGTGCGGGGCGTGAGCCGGAAGCGCACGCGCAAGGGTGCCACCGGGCCGTCGGCCGCCGCGCGCGCGACGTGCTGGTCGCAACCGCCGTCGCTGGGCAGATTCACGACGCAACCCCGGAAGGGCGGCAAGGGTCCGATGAGACAGGCGGGGTAAGAAACCCAATAGACTTGGTTTGCATCCGGCGTGACGATACCGAGTTGATGCCACGTATTGCTGGTGAACGCTTGGACCAGCAAGGGCACCGGCCCCGTATTGAACGTCATCGCCACCATGCCGCTGGCGTCAACCGTGGCATTGTTCCCGGGATAACAGGCGGTGTTCCCGTTGTTCAGCACGGCGAGCAGTGGATCGTCGGCGCTCAAAGCGGTGGCCAACAATTGGCCGGCGTAGAATATCGCCTCATGCTGCTCGGCCGCCGGCACGGGCGCGAGCATCGTGCAGTTGGCAGCGGCGGAAACCTGGTCGTAAGCCGTGCCCACGATGCAGCCGACCTGAAGCGTGTGAATAAGCAGGTCGCCGGCAGGCAGCGGGTAATCCAATTGCGCTGTGTCATCGCTGGGTGGAAAATACACCGGGCCGATGGTGGTCGCCTGGGTGCTCAAGCCCGTCACGGTGTTGGTAATCGCAAACTGCACCCACGTGATGCCCGGGTCGCGTCGCACACAGGTGAGCCGAAAATTCCAAGTCTGCGGGTCCGCCGGGATGGCGTTGGTCGCAAAATTTTGGAACATCACCACCGGTGTGCCGCAACTGCCCAACACCTCGCCCGTAGTTGCCAATGGCGCATCGCGTTGCCGCAATACGCCCCAGGCGGGCGGACTGTGCGGCGACAACAGCGGATCACACGCCGCCACGCTGACCGCACGAATCGTATACCACACGTTGGTCAGGTTCGCGTTCGTCAGCGCGCCGGTCGAGGTGTCGAGAAAGGAATTGCGATTGGTGCCGCCGAGTTGCGGCACGATACCAACGATTCCGTTGGTCGGGTTCGCGTCATTTACCAGGACCATTGATGGGTTGGTCCACCGATAAATCCAATAGTGCGTGACTGCGTTGGTCGGGTTGGTGTTCTGTTGCCAGGAGACCAGCAAGCGCGGCGCGTTGGTCGAACCGGGCAGCACGGTGTTCTCCACGCGCACGTCCGTGGGCGGTGCGGGGGGCAGACGGCGGCAGGCGCGGGCCAGACCGCCGAAGGACACCAGGCCATCGCGACCCAGAAGGTCCCGCGCCGTGACGAAGTAATAAAATTCCTGGCCATCGGTGAACGCACCGCCGGTCATGCGGCCCGTATCGGAAAAGAAATAGGTCAGTCGGTCAGCAAGATTTTCCGCGCCGCCCAGACCGCCGCCCAAGTCCAGTTCAGCCGACGGCATCACCGCCGCCAGATTGGCGCGGACGAAGTGTGAGTCCGCGGTGAGTTGCGCGGTGGAGGGCGGATTCACATCGAAGTGGGCGGCTTCGGCGTCCGTGCGCGCGATGCGCCAGACATTGTAGCCGAATTGCAACGGCGCGAGGCGGCGCAATTCCAGCGGCGCCCCCCAGCGCAATCGCACACGCAAATGGTCGCTCGGATTATTGGTAACCACTTGGAATGGCCTGCCGGGCGCGGGCAGGATCACCGGCGCGCCGGGAATCACGGTCACCCGGCCAATCACATCGCCGGGCGTGCCGGCGGAATCTGGTTCGCGCACCTCGTAAGTGGTCACGTTGGTCACCTGCTCCGCAAACGCAAGGCCCAGGCAGCGATTCAAGCCAGGGTGTCCCTTACCCATCAAGGAAAGCAGTTGGTCGCTTTCCTCGTTGGTGGCGGCGACCTGAAAAGCGCTCAGGACTTTTTGTGCGAGGGGTTGGTTGGTAATGCCGGGAACATTACGGAACATCAGATTCAGGCCGTCGCTCAACGAATTGAGATCGTCGCCCAGCGCGACCGATTGATTCAGGATTGCGGCGATGGCGGTCGCATCGGTCTGCCGGAACATCGTGCCACGCTGCGTGAATGAATTCGTGCTGCTGGCGGTGCCTGTTTTGCCGAACACGGCGAAGCGCCGCCCCGCCAGCACGAGGCCGTCCGAACTGTCGAGCAGGACGTAGGACCATTGATGGCTGGCGTTGTCTTGCCACGTCGTGCCGACGGCGAAGACGAGATTGGAAAGCGCGGTTTGCGCGAAGGTGGCGGCGGGAAAAAGCGAACCGAAACAGACAACCGCCAACAACGCACACCACACAGGAAAGGCAGCACGGCCGTTCAGCGCTTTGGGTGTTGGTTGTTGAATGTTCGATGTTGGATGTCTGGAATTCACAGGTTTCAAAAATCAATGTCGTAATCAACGCCGCCATCGGTCACCACGCCGGTGACCTTGAGCGACTTGCAGGCTTTGAGGCAAAACGGGCACGCGCCGATTTTGCCGCAGAGGCGCGCGGATCCCTGAATAGTTAATTTGCCCGCGCTGTCCAGCCTCATCGCCGTTGCCCAATCCGCCGAGGCGCTGATGATGCAAATCAGGCTCACATCCACGCCGACCGCCTGCCGGCCGCCGATGCTGCCGAAGCGCGGTCCGCCCTGATAATACAAGGCGCCGTTGACGTGCGCACCGACATCGAGCACACAACTCGAGCCGCCGAACAAAATATCCGAAAGCGAAAGCGAGCCGCCGAACGCAAGATAAACACCAGTGAACTCGTCCGCCTTCACAATCAGCACGTCTTCGACTTCCGGATCTACGAACCGGAGCGGGTCTAGCGAGCAGGCCCGGCCCGCGAAAATTCCCGCCGTGAAATCCACCGGGATGCCCAGGACCAGAACCGTCGCCCCGGCCTTGGCTGCGAAATAATTCTCCGTCTGTCCAAACGCGAGCGTCGCGCCAAAATCATTGATGCTGCAGCCCTTGAATCCGATCTTGCCGTTCACGTCGAACATGCCGCCCACGCCCAGCACGTTGCCGCTTTGCAGCGTCCATCTTGCCTCCACACTCAATTTGAGCGGTTCGCCCGGGGTTACGCCCAGCCAGTCCAACGACACGTCCCGCGCGCCGATCGTCACTTCCGCTGCCGGCGCACCGGGGGGAATGCAACTGATCGGCGTGGTCGCGGAGTTCAGCTCCTTGATGTCCATGTAGGCCGTGAAATTCATTTCATCCGGCAAGTTCATTTGAATGGCGGCATCCAGATGAATGCGGCGGAGCGAATCGCCCTCGAAGGTGGGGGCGCCGCGGATTTTCGCCGAAAGCAGCGAACCGCTCATCAGTCGCCCGCCCTTCATGCTTTTGAACTTGCCATCCTGGGTGCCGGCGATCTGCGAACTCAGCGCGTCACGGATCGCGTTGTTCACCTGGTCAAACAACACGTCTGTCAGTTGGGTCAGTTGGGCGTTAGGGTCCGACAGGAACTGACGGAACGCCGTCTGATACGCGCCTGGCAGCGGCGAGCCGAGAAACGTGACGACCAGCCGCTCGCGAATCTCGCGCTTCGCCCGCGCGGGATCGGCCGTGAAATAATCTCCCGCCGGTCCGACACTGGAGTTGAGCATCGTCGCCACGCCGGCACCCGCCTGCTGCAAATAAGTTTGCACTCCCGGCGAGTGATTGGCGGCGTTGAGGGCCATGGCGAAATCACCCGAGACGCCGGTGACCTGCGAACGCAACTGGCTGAACTGGGTGCGCAGTTGCGTCAACTGGCTTTCGATGTTCGCCAGCGTTGGCTCGAGATCCTGCAGCAGGTCGTTGACGAACGAATCGGCCAGGCTGCCCACAAACCCAAGCACCGGCCCCTGGTCCTGCGCCAGTTTCTGAATGATGGCGCGCACGGCGTGGCGGTTGCCGCCGCTGTCCTTGCCCAGCACATTCACGAACAGCCCGACCGTCTCGTCCACGTCGGCAAAGGTGTGATCCAACTGGTTCAGCAGCGTGCCGGCCTGGACCGCAGTGCCGTTGAGATTCATGATGGCGCTTTGCAATCCGTTGTTGCCGTCCATGACGATGCTCGGCGCATTGGCCAGCAGCATCGCCTTGTTTCCCGAGGCGAGTTGGGCGGTAAGGTTGGTGTAGATTTTGTCCACCGCCAGATTGAGAGCCGGTTCGAGCAGGGGGCGGAAGAAGCCTTCGGGGTTTTCGCGCAGCACGTTTTGCAGGCTGCGGAAGCCGCTGGTCAGTCCCAAGGTGCTGAGGCCCGCGAGTTGGGATTGGATGGCGCTGGAGACCGAATCAAGCGGGGAGTTGAGTTCATTCAAAGCGTCATTGGCAAAATCCAGCACCTTGACGCGCGGCAATTGCAGGTTGAGATCCTGCGCGAAATCCAGGTCCACCTTGCCGGGCGTGAGTTCCTTGAGCCGGCTGTCCACGTCAATCACCGGCAAGACCACCGTCGCGGGAGCATACCCGGCAAACTCGCGCAGCACGGAATTCCAGGCGAGCGGATAATCGAAAAACGCCACGTCAATCCAGTTCTGCTGCGCGCGCGGATGGAATTGATCATCCCCCGGATTGAGATAGTTGCCAAGGGTCATCCCCGCGGGCCAGCCGTCGTGGTTCGGGTCGAACTTGGCGGTGTTGAAATAATTTTGCGAGCCGATGTTCCAGCCCCGGTTGACGCCGCTGCCTTCCTCCGCCGGCCAGCCGCCGAGGATGTCAATGTGCGCCGTGTCCGCCGTGGTGGGCGTGATATGCAGTTGGACCTTCACGTCGCGGAAAAACGGCACGCGGACGCGCCCCACCAGATTGTAAAATCCGGCTTCAGGCCGGCCGGGCGTTTCCCAGTTGTTGAAGTAAGCTTCCGCGGCGGTGGTGAGCGGATAAAAACTTCCGCCCGATCCCTGCAAACTCAAATTGGCGGGCACGGGAAAGCGGGAATCCACGCCTTCCACCGCCGTCACGTCGGTGGCCAGATTGCCGGTATACTTGAAGGCCAGCGCGGTCTGGAACGCCTGCGGGATGAACGGCAGCTTGGTTTCGACGCCGAGCACCAGATAGCGGGTCGTGAGGCTGCACGGGTCGCCGGTCATGGGTTTGAATTGCAGGGTCAGCGGCTTGAGGTCCGTGTTCCAATAGGCCAGGTGCTTCGTGCCGATGTTCGCCGGCAATTGCGCCGAATCGAGGTTGCCGCGACAGAGGAATTTCATCCGCTCAAATTCCACGTTGAAAGCCGAAGGATACGGCAGGGCGACCTGGCCGTCCGTGCGCGACTCATAATTGGCGCTGTCGAGATAGGACAGCCGGTAAGTTTGGAAACTGAAAGCATAGCCGTAAAGCGCGAGGTCGGCCGGGAAACTCGCCGCTTCGTGAATGCCGCTGACGCCGCCGTAACGAACGTAATACTTGGAGCGCGTGGTGAGCGGATAAGGTCCGGCGTTCATCCCGGCGATGAAACTCCGCCCCGTGGCCGGCGCGCGGAAATTCAGCCCGGCGTAATTCGCGAAGCCGTCAGCGTAGGCCGAGGAGTAGGGCCGCTCGCTGTAGGCGGTGTTGCCCGGCTGACCCCAGCCGGTGAACAGCAGCACGGCGGGGCGTTGCGAGTCCGCTTCCTGGCTTTGATCGCCACGCAGAAATGTGCCGGGCACATGATACGCGCCAGCCGACACGTCAGAAGTGCGCTGACAATAATCGGCGCCACCGGCAAATCCCCAGGTCAGATTCGCGGCTGGAATCGTGCCTTCCGCCAGCAACCCACCGTCCGGCGTAAAGCCGAGTTCGCCCAAACCCAGGTGGCCCGGCGGCGCGGTGAAAGCCAGCACCTGCGGACCAATCGTCGGCGAACTGCTGCAACCGCCTTCCGGCGGACAATCGCGCGCATAGGGCACGGGCACTGAACCCGCCAGCAAAAGATAACTGCCGGCCGGGACAACGAAATCATTTGAAATGGTCAGCACGCCGCCGACGACCGGGACATGGCCGCCAATCGGGGTGCTCAGGTAAGGAAAGTGCGGACGAAATTCGGTTTCCTGCAGCGTCGCCTGCAGCGTCAACAGCGCCGCTCCATTCGCATCGGGCCGGACGTAAACCGGCACGCCGGCGGACGAAGTGACATTGTGATAATAACCGTCGTTGGAAATCCGCTCTCCAGCCAACGGTTCGACGAGGTTGGGCCGTTGCGCGGACAAATCATCATCTTCTTGTTGGCGGACAAATTTCAGCGTGTCGGCCTGCGCCAGATAAAATTCGCCCTGCGGAATGTGCCATTCAATCTGGGCCGCGCCGATGAACAACGGCTTCGTGTCCTCGGCGAAGTAAAGCCGGTTGGTGCCGTAAGAGGCCGCCGTGAAAGTGACCGTCGGGGTCGTGGGTAGCAGGTCCGGGCCGAGCACGATGTTGGTTTTCACCGCAAAGGGCGTCATGGCGCGAACATTGGTGCTGATCGCCATGCCAAAGCCAGCGGGGAACCACGCTTCGAGACTGGTGGCCGTCAATCCCGAGGCGTTGAGCGACGCGCCGGGGAGGCGATAGCGAATGCCATTGGTCTGGAAGAATTGGGTGGCATTGGCGAGGCTGAAGCTGCCGTTGAGGTTGGTGGCGTAACCATTCGCGCCGAGATTCACGTTGAATGCCGCGCCACCGCCGAACGTGAAGCCGGGCGCGATCGCCAGAAACGCGCCCCCTGGACTGATTTGCAATTGCGTTTGCAGATAAGAAGGCGGAGTGATTGCGCCAAGTGGCGGCGCGTTGGCGAGATTGGTGAGCACGGCATCAATGGGGCCGAAGAAGACATGGCCATTGAAGTGCAATAATTTTACGGGTGCCAGGGCGAGGTCATCGGCGGCAAGCACCGGTCCACTGTTGACGCTGTCCGTTTCCGTAACGCCGAGCTGAAATGAATCATTCACCGAATCAAGCTGCGTGCCCGGCTGCGGCTGAACCGTAAGCACCGGTGATTGCGGACTGCTGCCATAACTGACCGGTGGCACCACAGCATTATATGGCGGTAACGAAAAATTGAACTGCGTGGTGTTGTTCACCAACGGTATGGCCCCTGCCAGCGTGCCCTGCAAGGCGGATTGCAGATTCACTTGGACGCTGGTGTTACCGCCCGGGGCACCAAAGTCATCCAGCCGCCGCACCCAGAACGGCGCGCTCGCAGTGAAACCATTTTGCCCGGGGCTGGTTTGCACGGCAAACCGGCGCGTCCATTGCGCCATGCCCAGCGTCGTGTGGATGGCTGAAGTGCCGTCGCCGAGAAGTGCTGTCGAGCCGGTCCAGGCTGCGCCATTGGTCAGTGTTCCAGTGTGACCCAAGCCGGTGGCATCGGCGGCGGTGGTTCCCGTGGCGTCATCGAACCGCCAATATGCAACCAGTCCGCTTTCACTGCCGGCGAGCGGGACATTTTTCATGGCCACAATCTCGCTGGCCGTGAGCGCGCGATTCCAGACGGTTACTTCATCAATCACTCCCATAAACGGCGTTGTGTAATTGAAGTATCTACCAATTTGAACTGGGTCTGTGAGAGTCATGGGGCCGGCCGGGCCGGTCCAGGCGCTGGAACCCACGACGACTCCGTCGAGAAAAAGTTTTCCGCCCGACGCATCCACTGTCAACGCGGCATGATGCCAGTAACCGTCCGCCACCGAAGCCGCCGAGAGAGCGTCCACCGCGAAATTGAGAGACGACCGGTAGTAGAAACCGCGCAGGCGCCCACCCTGAACGATCAAACTCCAGGCATTGCCAGTGTCCACGGATTTGGTGACAAGACCTTGAACGACGTTTGCGCCATTGGTGGTGCGGAACCACGTTGAGGCAGTAAACGGGTAAGCATCCAGGTCCGACTGGTGTGGAACCGTCACAAAACCATTAATGCCGTCGAGCAAAACTGCGGTGCCCGCCACCGGGTTGAACACCAGCGGTGCGGTCGAAGTAACCCAAACAGGATTGTTGGAAAGCGCGCCGGTGTAACCATGCCCCGTGGCGTCGGCGGTGGTGGCGCCGACACCTTCGTTAAAATGCCAAAGGCCCACCAAGCCGTTCTCATTACCGTTGAGGCGCCGGTGCTTGAGGTAATTGAGTTCGTTAACACTCAGCGCGCGGTTCCAATAAGCGACTTCATCGATGTCGCCGGAGAAACTCGGGAAGACGGAAGTGGAATAGCGGCCAACAACCAACGGCTCAGTGGAAGTTGTGCCCCCCGCCGCGCCAACCCACGCACTTGAGGTGAACGCCACGCCGTCCAGGAACATTTTTCCGCCCGAGGCATCCACTACCAAGGCTGCGTGATGCCAGAATCCGTCAGACACCGTCGCCAACGACGTGGCGTCAATGGCGTAATTCGCGAAGGAGCGATAATTGAATCCGCGCAGTTTACCGTTTTGCACCACCAGGACCCAGCCATTGCCGGATCCATCCAGGTATTTGCTCGCAATACCCTGAACGATAGCGGCACCGTTGGTGGTCCGAAACCACGCGGACACCGTGAAGGGATAGCCGTTGAAATTGGTATTGTGGGCGACTTGCACCAAGGCATTAGTGTTGCCGAAGCGGAGCGCCGCGCCGGCACCCGGCTGAGCATGGAGGCTGGTGGCACTGAACCCGCCCAGGAACAAAACCAGGCTGCAGGAAATAATCCGGAAGCGCCCAAAGCAACATCGCTTGGGTTTGACTTTGACAACGTCCCGCCTATGCCAAAATGGCTCGGTCAATTGCATGGGTTAAGCCAGTTCATGCCAAATCATCGTCCTTCGCCAATTAGAAGCAAGAAATTAAAGTATAAATTCTATTAACCGCCTCCGACGCAGAGCAATAATTATTTGAGGGCCGACGTTTTTGACGGCGACGCAAGTAGATTGCTCCATTTGCGAGCAAACCAGACGAACGCTGCAAGCGCGACGATGATGATTGCCTACGAATCAAGGTGGCGAGGTCGGAAGCTGGTGAAGTCCGGCGAGAAGCGAAGGCTCTCGGCGGCGGACTTCGTTTTGCTCCTGCGCATTCGGTTCGCGCTTCAGGAATACGAAGTGAAAATCGCGCAATGGCAGTCGCAAATTGCTGACGCGCACTTGACCCTTTCAGGGGCCCCCGCCTTAGCGAGTAGTGGGCGAGTTTCAGTGCAGTTCTGGCTAGTTCTGGCGAATTGTGATTGCACTCACCATTTTACTGACACTTTCACTGACAGTGGCCGTTCCGATTGGCCTAACTCCTTGCTGCTCACGCAGCAAAACATGGAGGCGAGGGTCGGAATCGGACGGCTAATGCCTGTTTTTCGACTAAAAACTACATGGTTCGCCGAACAATTTCAATATACTCTTTCACTATTCGGCTTAACCGGTTTTAACTCTCTTACTGAAGATTTCACTGAAGGTTTTTGAGGGTCTTTCCTGAATTTATAACTCAAAACTGTAAATTTTTGGATTTAGCAGCACTACTTGGCATTTCTTGCCTCACGATAAAACTCCTGATTTTATTGGTGATTCAAGTGATTATAGCAAAATCTTCAATGCCTGTTTAAGCCCTCGAAAAAGAGTCGGAACTAGCACAAAAACTAGCACAGCACCAAAAATAGCAAAATTGTGATTTTATTGGGAAATATGAAAATCCGCTCCGCTAGACTCTCTGCACACATAATCTGGCGCGTCTGCCGAGGCCTGTGAATACACCTGGCTAGAGCAACTTGGCGGCGTGCGTGAAACCATCGGCAATTATTTGCAATACTTTCAACGCCGGAGGTCGCCGAGGTGTTCTGTGCCGAAACCAGCGCGTTTGATTTCGCCGCAATTAGCTAGGGAAAAATCATCCGCGTCACCATACCGCAGAAATTTCATACGGAGCGGTGATACGTGAACACGTTTTTGAAGTTGTTATTTTATAAGCACCCCCTTCGTCGCTTCGACAGTGACAAGACCAAGCGCGGCAAAAACAATCTGCTCATCCTCTGGGCTGACGAAGCGCAGCGATTCATGAACCAACAATTTTTATGAATGTCAAAGCGATAGCCGGGGTTAAAAGAAAATGATTCGAACATATTAATATTTCCTTATTGAAGCCAGAGGATCGGTTGTGTGATGGCGATATTGCGGCGGACTTCGGCGTCAATTGGATCCGGTGGCAATTTTTTCCACAACGCCAGATGTTTTGGTTCCTGAAATGCAAGGCCGGCAAACAGCAGGCCCGGTTGCCGCGCCGGCCAGACGTCCCAGGCCTGCACGTCCGGCTTGAGCGGCCATTTCGATTTGTCCGCGAGGAACGGATACAAATACGTCACGGCCTTGCGAATCCCGCGTCCATCGGGCAACTCGAACTTCCACAGATTGTCGTCCGGCGTCGAAAGCACCTGGCAAAGCGTGACCATGTTGTCGAACTGGAAGATGGAATAACCGTAGGGCTTCGTGCGCTGGAGTTCGAGCGGAAAACCGCCGTCCGCCGCCATCTGGTCCGGAACAAACAGTTCCTTGAACTGCCGCCGGCATTCGGCCAGCTTCCCCTCGTCGCCTATGAACCGCGCGTAACAGGCGATTTGCAGCCAGAACGCCACCGAATGATTGTTCTTGGCGGCGGCCTCGATCCGCCCGTTCGTGCTCGTGACCATCCAATCGGCCATCGTTTGAAACCATTGCTTCAAGCCTGTGACCAGTTCCGGCGTGAATGCCGGTGATTTCTCCATCGCCGTGATGGCCGGCGGAATCTCAATCAGATGCAACCCGTCAATGATGCCATAACTGCGGCCCGGCGACCGGCCCGGCACCGTCTGCGCATATTGCAGATTCGGATTCATCCGCGTTTTCGGATCGAGAAAGAACACGCGCAACAGCTCAGCGGCCTTCGTCGCGTAACGATCTTCGCCGGTGACTTTGTAGGCTGCGGCCAGCGCCGCCACCGCGTCGCGCAAATTACGCATCGCCATCCGGTGTTGCCAGAAATTATTCGGATTCGATTCGCCGTCGCGGTTGATGTAAGGCAGTCCATCCGGCTTCGTCGGGTCGGGCCAGAAATAGTCGGCGTTGGAATAAAAATCATTCGTCCCGCCTTGGCTTTGATTAGAGTGATATTTTGTGATGGTAAACGGTTTAAGCTTGAGCGCGGCGTCCGCCGCCTTGAAAATGCGCGCGCGGTCAATCGCCGCCAGATCAATCGTCAATGCCGGCTTTGACTCCGCTGCGACCGGCGTGGTCGTGAACGGTTTAAAAATCAAAGTGAAGTCCCAGGGCTTTTGCTGGATGCCGCTGGTGGTATTACCGTTTTTTTCTTTGCCGTCCCCGCCGGCGTCGCGATTGCTCGCCCAAAATGAAAGGCTGCAAACCCACGGCTGCGCCTTCGGCCATTTTTTCAGTTCCTTCGCATTGTCTTGGGTGAAAATTTCACCGCGTTCATCGTTCTGGCCAATCATCGGTGTGAGGCCGATCTGAATCTCCGGGTCAATTTTCCCGCACTGTTCATGAGCCTTGAGTGCGCTGGCGATGGAAACGTCGCTCATCTTTTTACCTTTGGAAAAGTGCGCGCCAAAATCCATCGTCATCACGTTGGCGGAATGAACCTTCACGCCTTTCGCTTTTGCGCCCACAAGAAGTTGTTGCGCATTGTCAGGAATGCCATCCGGGTCAACCGGCAGTGTGTAGGAAATAATCAGTCCCGGATTTTTTGCCTGTAGTTTGGCGAGAACGGCATTGCGCCGTTGGTTGACATCCGATTTGGACAAGGCATCACCTTCAATGTCGAAATCCAGCCAGGTCAACTTATAGCGGTCAATGACGGACTGATATTTCGCTTCCAGTGCCGCTGCGTCTGGTTCGACAATGGCCAGTTCCGTTCCGCCACCACCACCGAAGGAAACAATCACATCGCCGCCACGTTTGCGAATTGCACTTATCTGATCGGCATACAGATTCGTTTCCATCGAAAAACGTCCGTCCCACGCCTGATTCTTATGATCGCCGGCAATAATAAAGGCGATGGTATAAAATTTCTGGCCGCAGGCGTCGTCGCATTGCGTGATCTGAAAATTGTCATCTGCGCCAATATACATATAGGGTGCAAATATCTTTGAAGGCCAGTCGGCAGCGGAGGCAACGACAGCAGAACCCAGCATGATGATGGTTATGAGAATTTTCACGGAAAAAGTTTGGTATATAAATGTGAAGTTAAGTTGTTGTTTCAAGGAGCCACCAATCGGAAAAAAATGATCTGATTACCCGGTTGGATGATTACACTCGAAGTGTTGTTAGACGGTATCACCATATTAGTCATCAAAGACCAGATAACAGGCGGTGTCAGATTTGTTGTGCCGTAAAGTCTGAAGCTCGTCGCGGTTTGCGGCCAGGACAAGGTCAAATTGCCGCCGGAATAGTCCGGTGTCAGACGTGGCAGCGGCGCGGCGGCTGTCACCTGGCTCGAGTTGGCGCTTTCACCATTCCAGTTTGCCGACGTGATGACATAGTAATAAGTGACGCCGTTGGTAATCGTAATGTCCGTGTAATTTGTTCCCGCCAGAACAGTCGCAATGACCGAGTATGGCCCGCCGCTGGAGGTTGCGCGCCTGACAGTGTAACTCGTGGCTCCGGTCACCGCCGGCCAATGGAGTCCAATTTGGGTTTCGCCCGATGTTGCTCCCAAACCGGTTGGCGGCGGCGGCAATTGAAAAATCATGTTGAGATTGTCGAATGTCGCGGTGTTCGTCTTGGTATTATTGTGCGCCGTCACTGCCAGTCCCAGAAACGCGTTGGCCGACATGGGCAGGTTGGTTGAACCGACCTGATTCCAGTTTGCGCCGTCCGGCGAGCTGTATCCGGTGAATAAATTGCCGGTCCGGACCAGTTTCACCCAATAAGGCGCCGTGCCCGAACCAGCACTGCTGTGGCTCGCGGCTCCCGCATCGGTTCGAAAGGAAAAAAGCGCGCCGTTTTGCGGAGTGATGGCGATGAGGGCGTTCATTGAATTCTGATTGAGATTTCCCCGGATCATCAATCCGGCTTTGGCCCATGGATCCGTGTTTTGCAGAGTCACGACCCGGACGACGTTGGTAAAATCCCCGGAGACGCCGCGGTAAACGTAATGGAACGAGTCTGCGTTGTTCCAAATGTCCACGCCTGAACCCACGACGGTGTAAGTGCCGCTGGCCTGGCCTGCGCTGCCGGGCCAGCCGACATCGCCGGCGTCTCCGCTCCATAACGTGGCCAGCCCAACGTCGTCGTCCATCAACGGCGACGGCAAACTGTTTGTCTGCGGAGTGGCGCTCACTTCTGTCGAGTTGCTGCTTTCGCCGTATGAATTGGACGCTGACACGGCATAGTAATAGTTGACTCCATTGGTCAAACCCTTGTCGGGATAGCTCAGGCTGGAACAGTTGGCTATGGTTGCGTAAGGCCCTCCTTGGATCAGGCTGCGTTTGACATTGTAAATGGTGGTGCTTTCACACGCGACCCAGTTCAACGACACTTCGGAATTACCCGCCATCGCTTGAATTCCAGCGGTCAGTCCGACGGGAACTCCCGGTTGCGCGCCGATGACCGTTTCGCCAACCGGCGGCAAAGGCGCGCCGCTGGATGGAACGAACTCAACCCAAAGCAGATCGTAACCTGGATTGATGCAATTGATTTGAACTATCGCCGGGCCGGAATTTGTGACCATCACACCAGGAACAAGATAAGTTGAGTAAGTGGTATAACTGCCAGTAAACGGCAGAGTAATTATTCCAGAGATATCATTGCTGTTGACCATCACGTTGAGTTGACCGCCCGCCGCGCCGCAGGCAAAGCGGATATAAAGATCATAGGTTCCCGGAGTGCAAGTGACCGTGTGTCGTTGCCATTCGCCGGCGTCATTCCAGCCGACCTTCAACAGTGTGCCGGGATCGGTGCAGGTGGTGGTGTCCACGCCGTCATTGCGGCCAAACGAACCGCTGTTCCAGATCGTTCCATGCGGTCCATTGTTGGCCTGATCTTCGGAGACGCTGTCCACGTAAGCCACGTTGGAATCACCCATGTCATAATCCACGGCAAAATTTTTTCCGGGAATGGTCACGCTGCTATTGTACGGCAAATTGGTTTGTGAAAAGCCGGTGCCGGCGCTGTTGGTGTTCGGGCGCATCAGACTGTCTGCCAGTTCCACGCGCACGACACAATTGGTGAAGTTGGCCGCCTGTGCATAACTTATCAGCCATTTAAAGGCGTTTGTGACGGATGGTTTGAGACTGGAGCTGTTGCCGGATGCCCAGTAGGCTTTCAATGCCTTCCAGCCGGGAGTCTGCGGGTTTTGCACCAGCACGTCCCACAGGCAAGCCTTGTAAGCCCAATAACAGTGTCCTTCCTGGATGGTTTTCCCGGACTGTGTGAACGGCGCTTCGTAAGTGTTGGCGATGATCCGATTGTTCCAGCGCGTGGAGTTCAAGCCAAATTCACCCGCCCAATCCGGGAGATTAAGACTGATGCACGTTGAACGGTTGCCCGTGCCCAGCGGCAGCGAACTCCCGTAGTCGTGGTCGGAAAAACTCAAGTTGGAATTCGGGTCGGTCCACGACGGGTTTTCCATGTTGCTAAAAGTGCTGGCATAAGCGTCGCCCTCACATAGAAGCATGTGATTGGCATCTACTGACCGGATGGCATGAACCAGGTTGGAATAAGTGTTCGCCAAAAACGGACTGCCTACCCGACCGGGACTGTGAGTAGTGTCGCTGGTGTTCACCGGTTCATTGAGCAGGTCATAGCCGCCGATCCATTGGTTCGTCAAATAACGCGCGGCAATCCTTGTCCAGATGTGTGTGCATAAAGCAAGGTTTGCGGAGTTGACAAACACACTGGCGGTGTTGGTGTTCAAGGTTCCGCCGTAATTGACGACGGCAAAATTATTCGGACCACCGGGCGGACAATGAAAATCAGGGATGACATAAATGTTATTGGTGGAACACCAGGCCAGCAAGTTGTCGAAATACTTGAAGCCGGTGTCAATGTCATAGCCGTTGGTTGGATAATTGTTTGCCCAGTTGGTGACGCAGAAAAATTCCTCGAAATCGAACGGCACGCGCACAGAATTGAAGCGTTGACGGTGAAGATACACGATGTCCTCCGCAGTGATGAAATTGCTCCAATAAGTGTCCAAGACTTGAGCGGTCAGGTTCATGTCGCCGCCGAGCACGTCCTGTATCGCCGCAACGAAGGCGTCGTAGTAGTTGTTGATTCCGCCGCTACCCGTGCCGGCGTTTGCATAATTAGGCAGGCTGAGATTGCCCATCATGTAAAACTCCGGCCAGAGCCAGGAACCAAGATTCACCCCGCGTAAAATGATCGGTTGATTGTTATTGTCCAGATTGGTCACGCCATAGGCATGCAGATAACTCGCCCGCGAAGAAAAGGGGAGAGCACTGAACCCAATTGAAACCAGCGCGCAGAAAAATCGCGCGCGCAAAAAAATGGATATTCGCCGAAACATATTGCCCGGATATTTATAGGGTGGCGGACCAATTACAACGGGTGGATCGCCTGTAGTCAGGCGGACTCCATCATAATAATGGCGATTCATGCAGGCGATTGCCTAAAGTCGCACAGAATTGCATTGGCGTCATCCCCCTCCAAAGAGGGGTGGTTGACGGCTGGCGGATTTGTTCAATTACTACAAAAAATATATGAAAGAATTTGATAGACGCGATTTTCTAAAAACCACGGCAATGGCCGGAGCGGTTTTGTTGCTCGAAGGAAAAAGCATGGGGACTTACGCCGGGGAGTCCGTAAATGTGCCCGGCAAAATTCGCGGCGTAAATCTCGGCGGCTGGCTCGTGCTTGAAAAGTGGATGGTGCCGGACATTTATCGCGACACCGATGCACCGGATGAATACAGCCTTTGTCTTGCCTTGGGAGATCGGGCCAAGAACCGGCTGGACCGTCATCGTGAGACTTTTATCACCGCCGAGGATTTTCGCTGGATCAAAAATTGCGGACTTAACGCCGTGCGTTTGCCCGTCGGTTATTGGGCCCTCGAAGCGCCGAAGCCGTTTGTTGCATCGGCTCAATTCATAGATTTCGCGTTGGAGCAGGCGCAGCGCAATGGCTTGAAATTGCTTTTGGATTTGCATGGCGCGCCGGGCAGTCAAAACGGCTGGGACCACAGCGGGCGGAGCGGGCCAATCAACTGGCCGAAGGACCCCAAAAACATCCAGGAGACCTTGCGCGTCCTCGAAAGTTTCGCGCAAAAATATGGAAAACATCCAGCGCTGTTCGGGATTGAATTGCTGAATGAGCCGCGCGATGTCGTGCCGCTGGAAATCCTTCGGCAATTTTATCAGGACGCCTACGCGCGTCTTCGCAAATATCTTGATCCCGAGGTCGCCATTGTCTTTCATGATTCGTTTCGCCCGCTTGCCTGGAAAAAATTCATGCAGGAGCCGGCGTTCAGCAATGTCATTCTGGACACGCACCTCTATCAATGCTTTAGCGAAAAAGACCGGGGTCGCACCGCGCAGGAACAGCTTGAGTTCTCCATCAACCGCAAGGAAGCGCTGGACGAAATGCAACGCGAGGAATTGCCTGTGATTGTCGGCGAATGGTCACTATCATTGCCGGAAAAGGCGATGCATGGGCTGTCGCCGCTCCAGATTGCATCAGTCAAACGGGCCTACGCCGACACGCAACTTTTGAATTACGAGGGAACCCGCGGCTGGTTTTTCTGGAGTTACAAGCTGGAGCGCGCTTCCGAATGGAACTTCCGTCACTGCGTGGAACGCGGCTGGCTGCCCGGAAACTTTGCGGTTTGAAATTCCCGGCCGCCGCTCACAGGTGAATCAGCCCGCGTTGAATGGCCACGGTCACGGCTTCGATCCGGTCCGCCACGTGAAGTTTGGCGAGAATATTTTTGAGGTATCCTTTGGTGGTGTAATGGGTAATATTCAAAGCGTGGGCGATCTGTTTGTTGGCCAGCCCCTTGGCCAGCTCATGCAACACCTCCAACTCCCGCGGTGTCAGCGGTTCAAACTCTTTGCGCTTGGCGAGGCGATCCGCCACTTCTTCGGGAATCCAGCTTTTGCCCGCCGCCACGGCGCGCAGGGCCGGAACGAGTTGTTCTCCCGTGGAACTTTTTAAAACATATCCCTGCGCTCCGGCGGCAAGCGCTTTGTGAATGTCCTCATCGCCATCAAACGCCGTCAGCATCAGGATGCGGGCCGCGCGGTGTTGATCCTTAATTTCCTTCGCCGCTTGAACGCCACTTTTGTGCGGCATCCGCGAATCCAGTAAAACAAGGTCGGGTTTGTATTTGTTGAACAGTTCGATGGCCTGGGTTCCGTTGGCGGCTTCCGCCACGACTTCCATGTCCGGCTCGTTGTTGATGATCGCAATCACTCCCATGCGGACGACGTAGTGATCGTCGGCGACGAGGATTCGGATTTTAGACTCTTTCTTCATGGTCTTCGGTGGGCGGTGGCAAAGGCTGATCGCCATTTGATTCGTTGGTCGGAATTTCGACCCGAACAGACGTGCCTCTGTCCGGCGTGCTGGCGATCAAAACCTGCCCGCCTAGGCGTTCTGTCTTTTCTCTGATGCCCAACAATCCAAAATGTCCGTCTTTTGGGCCGGCACAGGCTTCCGGGTCAAAGCCTTTCCCATCGTCCCTGACCTGCAAGACGACTTTCTGCGGGCTGAACTGCAATTCGATTTTCACCCGCACCGCGCCGGAATGTTTGACGACATTGGTGATGGCTTCCTGACCGATTCGCAACAGGTTTTCCTCGATGATTTCGGACAATGGATTGGCCTCGCCAACCGTTTCAACTTCGATGCGTATCCCAGTGTCGTTGGTAATTTGCCGGCCGCTGGTGATCAGCGCATTGGTCAGGTTGAACTGCTCCTCGGCCCGGCTTCGCAATCCCCAGACCGAACGGCGCAAGTCCACCTGGCTTCGCCGCATCAAGCTCCGCGCCAGTTTCAGGTGGTGGGAGGCACTGTCGGGATTTTTTTTTAAATGATTTGCCACCATGTCCTGTTGCAAGGCGATTCCGGTCATGGTCTGCTCCAAAGTATCGTGCAATTCCTGGGCCAGCCGCGTCCGTTCCGTCAAGACGGCACGGAATTGAAGCTCCGTCTCTTTGCGCGCGGTCATTTCGATTTTCAGTTGGGTCGTCCGTTCCTTGACCCGTTCTTCAAGCTGATTGTGGGCTTGTTGCAGTTCGCGTTGGGCGGTTTCCTTTTCCTGCACCAATGATTTCAAAATGAAATTTTTCTTCGCAACCAGGACGGTCCAGCCGACCGCTGCAAGTAGAACAACAAAAACAACCACCAGACTTGCCAACAGATGCTGCGGCGTCAGCCCGCTTGGTTTTTCAATGATGCGGACGTCGTGCGAAGTGGGAAGGAGCAGGCGGAGCGATTTGATTTTCCCGTCATCGCTGCTTTCCAGGAGGCAAATGCCACTGACCTCAACCAGGCTGCCGATGGGTATTGCAGTCAGAAAGCTGTTCTGCGCGGACATGTCTTTCTCGGCGACAAAAATGAAATTGGTGGTTTGGAGCACCAACGTGGTTTGGGTGTCCGGCTTGTCCGCGCCTTGTCCGATTCCTCTCACCAAACGCTCAATGAGCCGGCCCCGAAGGGTGACAAAATCAGCGTGGTGCAGCCCTTGCTGCAATTCAGCCACGGTTGCCATCTTTGGTTCCAAATTGGTTCGTGGTTCCGCCGTCTTGCGGAAAACCGCGTCGTCCAAAACCGGAAGAAAATTTTCGACGGCGGGAAATCCCACGGCTTCGACTGCTTCACCCGGAGAAACGGATTCGGCCAGTTTGCTTTTGACCTGTAATCCGCCGGTCGCATCTTGAAGGAACAAGTCTTCACCCTTTCTTTGATAAGTGACAACGCCTTTGACGTGGACCTGATTGCCGGGCGAACGATCCTTGCGATATTGGGCGATGCTGTTGAGCGGAATCAACGGTTGGTCGAAAAGATTGGCTGGAGCGGGTTCCTCGACAATAAAATCAGCCAGTTGCGGGATAAACAGCGTGACGGTTAAAAAATGTCGCAAGGAACCGTTGAAAGCCGCGCCCGCAGTGCCTCGCAATAAAACTTTCGCACCGACCAATGATTGCGGTTCAACCTTTGGTGCGATGGGAAAATAGGCGCGAAAACGGTATCCGCCGGAGACCAGTTCAATTCCAATCCGGTTCCCACTTAATTGCGCGGTTCTCACGATGCCTGAAATCTCGATGCGCTGGCCGTCTTCGACTCCAGACATTAACCGTTCGCTGGTAACCGGCTTGGCTTCCGGCAGCGGCGTGGTGCCCAGCTTTTTCCAATGTGGCTTTCTGATGATGGGGGCGTATCCGCCCGGATGACTTATGCCGGACACTTCCACTTCGTCGCCGGGGACGGGTTGCTGGTTGCTGATGTTCTCCACAAAGACGCCACCGCTGGAATCCTGCACGAAGAATCTTCCATTCCAGTTGGTTTCGGCGGCGGTGACAACGCCTTTCACAGAAATCGGGAGGCCCGCCGCCGCCTCCTTGGCGGAGAGCGCCAACACGTCGGAGGCATTTGTCAGCATGTCATTCGCATGCGCAACCATCGGCCAATCTCCGCAAACAAATAAAAGAAAAAGGACAAACGGCCACCCCGCGGAAGGCTTCCGTATTTGCCGCATCATTTTGATCATCATGTGGTTATTGGCGGCGTCCAAGCAAATGTTAACCAATTTTGTCGTTCCGCCATACCCCTCCAAAGAGGGGTTGTTGATATCAACTAAAATATGTATGATTTAAGAAATTAGCCAATCAAAACGTAAATTTATGAAGCCCAAATTCTATCAAACCCACACATTTCGAACAACACATTTAATCTCAACCCTCCGGCCTTTGGCGATCTTGGCGATGCTGGCCAGTTCCATGCTGCTGGGGACGGCCTTCGCGCAAACCCTCCAGTTGCGATATACATTTGAAGACGGCCCGGGAACGACGACGACGAGCAGCGGTGCCCTTCCTGTCGTCCTAAATATGGTTAGTGGCAGCGGTCTGGCGGCAGTGGATCTGCACGGCCCCGCAAACTCCGGGGTGCAAAATCAGGGACACTCTTTGAACCTCTCTACTAATCCAATTTCAGGCAATCCAGCCGCCAATGCGGCAGCCTATGCTGTCACCACTGGCAATACTACTTTGGGACAATTAGGCGTGGTCAGCAATTTCACGGCGACAGTTTGGTTTAAGATGACCTCTCTTGTCACGAATCAGGTCAATAATGCCTGCCGCTTTTTTGTTTTGGCAACGAATGGGGTAACTGATTCTGGATCACAAAATGATATTTGCATGGAAATTGGTGTGGGTACTGGTGTGACATTTCCGCGAAACTCAATTCTGTTAAACTTGAACAATGTGGCATCTGTGAGCGCCCCTATCTATTACAATTTCCCCACGAATGAGTGGCTGTTTGTGGCGATGACCTATGACAGCGTAAGTGGCAATGCCTCGATCTATTTCGGTAGTGAAGCAAGCCCGGCGAAATTATATGTTGTTAAAACTGTTGGCGCCGGGACCAATTTTAATTTTGGCAGCAGCGCGAGCTTGTCTATCGGCAACAGGCCCAGTGGCGCACGTGACTTTCCGGGTTGGATTGATGAGTTTCGTTTCTACACCGGCACTGGTGACGCAAACTTCGTCGAAAACGTGCGGCAATCAGCAACCTCGCTTTTTGTTTCTAGTCTAATTCCAGACGGTTCGGTTCTGATGAGCGGCACCAACACGCTGTCATTTACAGCCACTTCTCCAAATGGAGTAAATACCACTGGAATTAAAGTGTCGGTGAATGGCTCGGACGTTTCTTCCAGCTTGCTCTTTACCCCAACCACCGGTGGCCAAATTGTGACTTATACCAATCTGCCGGTAAATCCAACCCTTATTCAACAATCAATTCTCAATGGTGTTAATGTCAGTATTCTCGTAACGGACAATGGGGGTATTGTTACCTCTAATTCATACGTTTATGATGCTTTCACTCCGAACAACTTCACTTGGGAATGTGAAGACTATGACTTCGGCGGCGGCTTGTATATTGATAATCCGGTTTATACCTTTGTCGGTCCTGGCGCAAATACTTACTATCAAGAGGTAACCCCTTATTCGCCTTTTATCGATGCAGTTGATAATGGCAACTTGGCTGGTCCGAATCGCGTATATCGGGATCCCCTTGGAACTGTGGAAACAGAATATAGTCTTGGGGGTGGTCTCAATGGCGGTATATCCGTCGGGGAACTTATGAGGCAGAAAATCTTGGATGCTTTCGCGGTGACTAACACTGCCCGCGAGGTTAATGTCGGATATTTCGACGGTGGCACCGGCAGCGGACTTCCAAATTGGATGAATTACACCAGAACCTATCCATCAGGATCATTTAATGCCTATATGCGGGTGGCAGATGGCGGAGGCGCATTGACCGCTTCGTTTGATCTGGTCAACAGTGGTTGGGGCACTTCTTCACAAACGATCACTAATGTTGGCACGTTTAGTTTCGTCAATACCGGTGGCTGGGATACATTTGCGTGGGTGCCACTTCGGGACGTCAATGGCAATCTCATCCGGGTAACATTGTCTGGCGTGAATACGCTTCGCCTGACGGCTGGGTCTACTGGCGGCGGCAATGTGAACTTCCTAATGCTGACTCCGGCGAATACCAATCTGCCAGCCATCAGTGGGATTTATCCAAATGGCACGAACATGTTCCAGCCTTCCAGTGCGCTTACTTTCACGGCCAGTTCCCCGGCGGGCGTCACAATCAATCCTGCGGGCATTTCAGTGAAATTGACGGTCCAAACTCTATTGGGACAGACTACTGTTACAAATATTACAACTGCAAACGGGTTGGTGGTAACAGGCACTTCTACAAGCCGAAATGTGAGTGCTCCGCTGACGACCAACCTGATCTATACTGCCGTTATCAGCGTAACCGATGTGAATGGCAGCCCGGCAAGCTCCACCGTCTCCTTTGATACTCTTAGTCCTAATTATACCTGGGAAGCGGAGGATTATGACTATAATAATGGTGTAAGTAGTGGTCAATTCATTGATAATCCGCCGGTTGATGCCTATGCCGGTTTGGCTGGTGTCGACGGGGTTGATTTCCATAATATTGTGGACCCCGAAACTTTTGTCTACCGGCCATCAGGAGGAGGTAACGGTGATCAGGTTGATGGCGATGTTCCGAGGTTGCAATACATCACGTCTGGTCTCAGCGATTACAATGTCGGTTGGTATGACACCGGCGAATGGGATAATTATACCAGAACCTATCCAGCAGGCGCATATAATGTGTATTTACGTGGTGCCAATGGTAGCGGAGGTTCAGGCGGTGCCACCCTGGCTTTGGTGACCAGCGGAGTTGGCACAAGCACCCAGACAACCACGAATTTGGGCACCTTTACCCTTCCTCCTACCGGTAATTGGCAAGGGTATACCTGGGTGCCTTTAAGAGACGCGGGTGGCAATCTGGTGAAATTCACCGGCGGTTCCGTAGAGACTTTGAGGGCAACCAGTCTCGGTGCAAACAATCCAAACTTTTACGCATTCTTCCCGGCGAATACCAATCTGCCAATCATCAGTGGCATTTATCCAAACGGCACGACAATGTTCCAAGCCACTAATAAACTCGTCTTCAGTGTTTCGTCTGCTGCAGGCGTTAATGCAAATAGCATTGTGGTTACAACAAATGGTGTAACTGTGACCAACCTGGTATTCAGTGGCTCGTTACTGAACTGGAATGTCAGCTATCCATATTTACTGCCAAATACAAGTTACACTGTCACTATATCCGCGACGGATGTGAATGGAAATGTCGCTGCAACCACTGTGACCTTTGACACCTTTAGCTCGGCCAATTATACTTGGGAGGCGGAGGATTTTGACCATGACGGCGGTCAGTTCATTGATAATCCCCAGACCAATGCCTATTTTGGTCTGCCTGCCGCCACGGATGTGGATACGCATCAGGTAAACTTTAATGCTGCGGCTCCTTATCTTTACCGCACAAATAGTTTGGGTTTGCCCGGTGAAGGCAATGGCATGGCTACTGAAATCAATGGAGATACCAAGAGGGCACAGTATCTTGGCATTGGCAATACCAATGTAGATTATACCATGGGATACTTCAGTGGTGGTGCAAACACTACTGCTTCATGGGCGAACTATACGAGGCATTATCCTGCGGGCAGCTATAACGTCTATGGACGTTTGGCCGCAGGGGGTGGAGTTGAAACCACAGCCACTCTTTCTCAAGTGATCAGTGGCTGGGGAACGACAACCCAAACGACCAACCTCCTCGGCACATTCACCGTGGAAAGCACGGGTTGGGAAAGCTATCGCTTCGTCCCGTTAAGGGATGGCTCTGGAAATCTGGTAACATTGACACTTAATGGTTCTACAAACACCCTGCAAGTAGGCAACCCACTTGGTTCTGGTTCGGATGTCAATGTGAACTTCCTCATGCTGGTTCCAGCAAGTAGTGGTTCGATTACCCTTACCGCTTCAATTAGCGGCGGAACCATTACCATCTCATTCCCAACTCAAAGCGGGTTATCTTATCAGCTGCTCTATAAAAACAGCCTGACTGACCCGATTTGGACTCCGATCGGCAGTCCTGTTTCCGGTAATGGCGCAGTCCAATCGGTCAGTGATACGGTCGGCGGAAGCAAGCGCTTCTACCGTGTGCAAATTCAATGAGGCCTTGATCAAATTGTATGTTGTATGACGTGAGTTCTCCAGCAGTCGGTCACGGCTGGCTGCTGGAGAACATTTTCAAGACTGCATTATGTTTGGCAGATATGATTTTTAAATATGAATAAAATGTCATACAGTTTTACTGATCGTTTTCGTCGGGAATCCCGGTCTAAAAGGACCGGGTTCACCTTGATTGAACTGCTGGTTGTTATTGCGATAATAGCCATCCTTGCCGCCTTGTTGTTGCCGGCTTTGGCCAAAGCAAAAGTAAAAGCGCAAGGCATACAATGTATGAGCAATCTAAAACAGCTGCAACTGGGCTGGATCATGTATTCCGACGATAATGATGGCCGGCTTTTGCCGACAGTTGGACAAGGGCCTCTTCAGGTCACCGATCCGAATGATCCTTATTGTGCCCCTGGAAACCCCGAGAATCAGTGGATTTATGGCGACATGCAACAGCCCACGGCGGCGGCGGATGACCGTTTGCTCAAAGTGGGATTGATATTTCCTTACGCTCCAAACGTTGCAACCTTCAAATGTCCGGCAGATCAGAGAACGGTGTATTTTGGAAAAACAATACCAGCGGGAGGTGTTAATGCGCTGACTGTTCGCAGCATGTCCATGAACGGATATATGAATCCTATTGTGGATAAGATCATGACGAGCACAGCACCGCTTAATGCGAATTACAGAATATTCCGGAAACAAAGTGATATTACTATAATTGGAGCTGCCAATTGCTGGGTCATGCTGGATGAAAACCCTTGGAGCATCAATGATAGTTGGTTCTGCACAGATCCAACCAGTTGGGTGGATAAACCGGCCACTTACCACAATAATGCCTGCGGATTCTCTTTTGCAGACGGCCATAGTGAGATTCATAGATGGCGGGATGGGAATCTTATCGGTTACAATGGACCTTTTAACACAGGTGTGGCAGCTCAAACCGGGGTGGGTGATATAGACTGGCTGATGCAAAGAACTTCAGTCCATAAGTAGTTCCTTATTAAGGTTGATTGGTGGCGCATTCGCGCATTATAATATAGGGCTCGGGTTTGATTGAATTATGCATCGAAGAAAATTCCTTCAAAATGTCCTGGGTAAAGTTCTGGCTCCGACTGTGACATAAGCTTCGGAAATGGCCTTTGCCATAACATTCCAGAACATATCCCGCTTGAATTTATTTCGTCCACTTGCTTTAATTGAAGTGAACTCATTTGAAGCCAAAAAAGCATTTTCCAAAAAAAGCACGTTCTGCGAACGAAAAGAATGTATCGCCTGAAAAGCTGACATCCAAAATTCCCGCGCGCCGTCTGTGGTTGTTCCGAATCTTTGCGGTGATTGTAGTCCCATTGGTAATCGTCGGCGGACTTGAGTTGGGTTTGCGTTTGTGCGGTTACGGTTATCCCGCAAGTTTTTTTCTAAAAACCAAAATCGGCGGAAAAGATTACGATGTGTCCAATGACCGGTTCGGCTACAGATTTTTCCCGCCGGCTTTGGCTCGCACGCCGCTGTCTTTGCGCATGGCCGCCCAAAAATCTCCCCACACCTATCGGATTTTTTTATTTGGCGAATCGGCGGCAATGGGCGATCCCGATCCGAGTTTTGGCGCCTGGCGTTATTTGCAGGTCTTGTTGCGCGAACGTTTTCCCGGAACGGGTTTTGAAGTGGTCTGTGTGGCGATGACCGCCATCAATTCGCACGCGATTTTGCCCATTGCGCGCGAATGTGCCCGGCGCGATGGCGATTTGTGGATTATTTACATGGGCAACAATGAAATGGTCGGGCCTTTCGGCGCGGGCACGGTGTTCGGTTCGCGCGCGCCGGGAATAAATCAAATTCGCACCGAACTCGCGGTAAAATCAACGAAGATTGGCCAATTGCTGGATAGTTTGATGCAACGATTGGGTGGTCGCTCGTCAACCCCGAAAATGTGGAGCGGGCTGAACATGTTTAAAGATCATCAGCTTCGATATGATGATCCGGGACGGCTGCGCGCTTATGCAAATTTCAAAAAAAATCTGAACGATATTTTGCGCGCGGGACAAGATGTCGGCGTGCCGATTATATTGAGCACAGTGGGAAGCAATTTCAAAGACTGTGCTCCGTTTGGCTCGCTGCATTCAGCCGGTTTGAACGAAGCCCAACAAACCGAATGGGACGGCCTTTATCGGGAGGGCATCGCGCTTGAATCGGCAACTGATTATCCAAACGCGCTCAAAAAATATGAACAAGCCGCCGCGATTGATCCGCAATATGCCGAACTGCATTTTCGCGCGGGGCGTTGCCAGCTTGCGCTGACGAATTCCGAACTGGCCTTGCGTGATTTTAAACTGGCCCGAGATGATGACACGCTGGCTTTTCGCGCCGACAGCCGTATCAATCAAATCATAGAAGACGCGGCGGAGGCAAAGACGGGCCAGGGCGTTTATTTTTTGGACGCCCTCGAGGCACTGGCGCAGAGTTCTCCGGCAAAAATTCCGGGCAACGAATTATTTTATGAACATGTGCATTTGAACTTTGATGGCAACTATTTGTTGGGACGCGCATTTGCCGAACCCGTCGCGAAGCTGCTCCCGAAATCCATTCTTGCACAGGGCAAGAGCGGATGGGCATCTGCGGAATTATGCGACCGGCGGCTGGCCGTTTCGTCGTGGGATCGTTTCCGCGTTTGGCAGGAAAATTACAGCCGGGTATCCCAGCCGCCATTTACCGAACAATTGAATGATGTTCCGCGCGCAAAATTTTACCTGGCAAAGCTGAAGGAATTAAATTCGCAAATGACTGAAGAAACCCGCGAACAATCCCGTGCCACATATGAAGAAGGATTGGCTCTAACTCCCGACGACTATTTTTTGCGCGAAAACTTCGCGCAATTTTTAGATCAAACCGGCGATTGGGCCGAAGCTGTCAAGCAAGAGCAGCATGTCAGCGAACTACTGCCGCAAACTCCAATGGCATATTATAAAACCGGCGCGTTATTAATCCGGCAAGGAAAAACAAGCGACGCCGCAGATTATTTTTCGCGTGCCCTGGCCATTCGCAGTGATTATGAACCGGCCTTGAATGATCTGGGATTGATTCTGGCGAACCAACATAAAACAGCCGAAGCCGCCGGTTTTTTTAACCGTGTCGTTGAGATAAACTCTGGCTACGTTGAAACTTACCTGAACTGGGGATTTATGGAGCAATGCGAGGGGAAAATGAATCAAGCCATGGCGCATTATCATACGGCTGCCGATCTTCATCCGAACGGGCCGGCCGCCCATTTCTATCAAGCTGTCACGCTGGCAGTGGAGCATCACCGGGATGAATCCATCAGTTATTTTCGCAATGCCATCTGGATGAACCCGAAATTCTGGCAAGCTCGATATTTATTAGGAGGCGAACTGGCAGCTGAAGGAAAAATTGAGGAAGCGCAGGCGCAGTTTTCCGAAGTGGTCCGCATTCGCCCGGACTTTGCGCGTGCGCATTTGAATGATGGAGTCGCCCTCGCAAAGTTAGGGAAACTGGATGAAGCACTCAAGGAATTTCAAATCACATTGCAACTGAATCCAACGAACATAGTAGCGCAGCAAAATCTCGAAGCTGTTCGGATGAATATCCACGCACTAAAAATGCATGGTCAATGAAATCTCTTCCGACCACTCTTGATACGCAAAATGGTTCGAGCATGATCAACGGTCGTGTTTCAAGCGTTCCGGTGGATTTTTAGGCAGAAAAATATTAATCGACCAAAAGTGCAGTTCTGGCTAGTTATGGCGAATTGTGATTGCACTCACCATTTTACTGACACTTTCACTGACAGTGGCCGTTCCGATTTGCCTAACTCCTTGCTGCTCACGCACCAAAACATGGAGGCGAGGGTCGGAATCGAACGCAGTCTCTTTACCGTTCCGAGCCTAACACACTCTGTTTCAAGGGTTAGTATAGCCTTATTTTACAGGGGTTCAAGCTGTTTTTTCGACCGCCCGCCCAATGCTCGCTTATTACCCCGTCACCGCCCCTTTATTGCTCGTCAGGTGTAACTTTAGGTGAAGAATCAGGTGAAACTTTCTCGAATCTCAACGGCGGCGCACGAGAAATGCAACAGCGCCAACGACCAGCAACCCAAAAGCCGAAGGTTCAGGCACGGGCAACGTTACGTCCTGGAAGGCTAGCCCATAAGGAGCAGATAACCCGGAGGCAAAGGTACTTCGCGTTCCGTCCGGCGTGAATTCATTAATAGAGCCGGTCCCTCGCTCCGCCTCAAATAGATTGCCAACTCCGTCAAATGCCAATCCAATAGGAAGATTCAGCCCGGACGCAAAAGTGCTCTGCGTTCCGTCTGGCGTGAATTCATAAATGTAGCCGGTGCCAGGCGGGCCGCCAGTCGACACAAACAGGTCGCCCGCGCTATTAAAGGCCAGTCCTGAAAGAGTAGATAACCCGGAGGCAAAAGTGCTTCGCACTCCGCTCGGCGTGAATTCATAGATGTTGCCACTGCCTTGATTCGCCACGAACAGATTCCCTGCGCTGTTAAAGGCCAGATCGAGAGGATGGATCAATCCAGAGGCAAACGTGCTTTTCACTC
Organism: Limisphaerales bacterium; assembly: GCA_003161635.1. Taxonomy (GTDB): domain Bacteria; phylum Verrucomicrobiota; class Verrucomicrobiia; order Limisphaerales; family UBA11358; genus UBA11358. The sequence goes on along the minus strand of PMOA01000098.1, from coordinate 26,458 downwards.
CGCTCGGCATGAATTCATAGATGTTGCCACTGCCCCAATCCGACACAAACAAATTGCCTGCGCTATCAAAGGCCAGTCTGTTGGGTTGATTCAACCCATCGGCAATGGTGCTTCTAAATCCCTGCGTCGTGAATGCGTAAATGAAACTGGAATTTAAATTCCGGTCCGCCGCAAACAGATTGCCCACGCTGTCAAAAGCCAGTCCAGCGGGATTGACCAACCCCGAGGCAAAGGTGCTTTGTGTTCCACTCGGCGTGAATCCATAAATGTCGCCGGTCTCGAAATCCGACACAAACAGACTTTGCGCCTGGGTGCCGAAGGCGGTCAGCAGCACCGTTCCCGCAAAGACCGTTCCTCTAAATGAATCATACGCGGCACGGATGATGGATTTGAATTTCGTTTTCACGGCGGTCATCGGCGCGATTTCCCCGACTGATTAATTGCAATATTACGCTGACCTGTATCCTTGTCTATTCGTATTATTAAAGTTAAACGGAGTGTAATGAATCAAAGTAACTTTCTTGATTGCTCGCTACGCTCGGAACATGAGGTCTGATTAGAGGCGGGGGCCGGGCCGAAGCTGGCTTTCGCATCAAGTAGAATAACGCGCCGCCCACGTTTGAGCCGCCAGTATTTGGAAATCTCCTTTGTGGCCTTGTGCAGCCAATCTTTGTCAGCGGCCAAACGGATCATCTCGACCGCTGCAAACCATTTCGGCGCATTCGGGGCCGGATCGCCCAGCGGCGTCAGCTTGCCCACGGCCATCAAAATCTGAATGTCACTCTCCGCGAAGCCGAGCAGTTTCGCCGTCGCCGCAACATCAAGACGTGCTGGCAAACCTTTGGCCACCCAGGTCGTCATCACCGCTTGCATCACATCGTCAGTCATAGTTCAGTCGTTTTCATCTGGACATAATTCATCTTCAAGCCATCGGGGGCGTGGCGCGCGCTCCGCGCGCGCTCACGCTCCCCGAATCGGTTGCCGAATTCACCGCCGCCGAGCGTTCGACTAGGCAGTGACAAGCGTATCCGATAGCCGTTCCAGCGGCGCATTCCGACCTGGTTCATGCTTCGTTGCCATTCGCCCGGAATCGTTTAAATTTGCCGGAGAGCAAAATTTTATGACGCGCTTCTACGAACAACTTGCCGCCGCGCTGGCGGAAAACCAGCCGTTCGTGCTCGCGCTGATTTCCGGCACGAAAGGCTCCAGCCCGCAGCGCATCGGCGCCAAGGCGCTGTTTTTCCCCGACGGCAAAATCGTCGGCACGCTCGGCGGCGGCTGCCTCGAAGCCGAAGTCCACGCCCGCGCCAGAAAAGCCCTGAAGTCCGGCCAGCCCGCCACGTTCGAGATGGTGCTCGACCACAATTTCGGCTGGGACGACGGCTTGATTTGCGGCGGGAGTGTGACGGGGCTGATCCTGCCGCACGCCCCGCAATCGGCGGAACTCTGGCGCAAGCTGGCCGCCGTCACCGAGCCGCTCCGCTGGGGCGTCAAAAAGGATTTTTCCATCGCACTTGTTGAAGGTAGGGCGGGCAGTCCTCTGCCCGCCGCAGCCGCGCAAACGAACGACGGCGCGCACGGAGTGACGCGCCCTACCAGCGAATGGTTTTACCAGGAAACGGTTTCGCCACCGTTTGCGTTGTGGATTGCTGGGTCGGGCCATGTGGCACAGGCCGTCGCGCCGCTGGCGTTGCAACTGGATTTTGCAGTGACAATTTTCGACGATCGGCCGGAACTGGCCAACCATCAGTTTTTTCCGCCCACCGCGCGGCTTCAGGTTGGCCCCTGGCACGAGCTTTTGAAAGTGCCGTTGCCGAAAATGCCCGCATTCGGGCTCATCGTCACGCGCGGCCATCAGCATGACGCGCTGGTGTTGTCCGATTGGATTCATCATCCGTTCGTTTTTCTCGGCATGATCGGCAGCCGCCGCAAGGCGCGCATCATGCGCGAGCAGTTTTTGAAACAAAACATCGCGACGGCCGAGCAGTTCGACAAAATCGCCTGCCCGGTCGGCGTGGAAATCCAGGCCGTCGGCACGCATGAAATCGCCGTGAGCTTGATGGCGCAGTTCATCCAGAAACGCGCCGAATTCGCCGGCGTGAAACGTTGAAAGACTTTCCATGAACACCGCAACCGCAGAAAAATTCCCAACGCTCGGAGTCGTCATTCTCGGCGCGGGCGCGTCGGCGCGGATGGGCCGGCCAAAACTGCTGCTGCCGTGGAAAGACACCACCATCGTCGGCCATCTCATCCGCCAATGGCGCGAGCTTGGTGCGGGGCAAATCGCCGTCGTCCACCGGCCCAACGACGCGCCGCTGGGCGCGGAACTCGACCGATTGGATTTTCCGGCGCAAGACCGCATTGAAAATCCGCAACCGGAGCGCGGCATGTTCAGTTCCATCGTTTGCGCGGCGGATTGGAGCGGCTGGAGAAGTGAAATCGGCGCGTGGGCGATTGTGCTGGGCGACCAGCCGCATTTGCATATGGAGACGCTGCGACAATTGCTGGAATTTCATTCCGCGCACGCCGGCGCGATTTGCCAGCCGGAGTTTGACGGGCGCGCGCGGCATCCGGTGATTTTGCCGCGACGGGCCTTTGACGGGTTGAAGGGTTCGCCGGCCGGGACTTTGGAGATTTTTTTGAAACTTGTTCCGTGCCGGCGCGTCCAATGTGTCATAAATGATGACGGTCTGACGCTTGACTTGGATGCACCGGAGGATTACAAACGGGCATCAACCTCAAATTGAGCAGCACATGAAAAGTCCGGAGCCGGAAAATTTTGGCGCTCATTCGCGGCGCACGTTTCTCAAAACCCTCGGCACCGCCGCCGTCACCGCCGCCGCCGCGCGCGCGCAATCGGTCGCGGCGGAACTCGAAAAGGTCAACGCGGAAAAAACCCTCGGCCCCGGCGCGGTGCCGGTCACACTGAAGGTCAACGGCGAGACGCTCAAGCTGATGCTGGAGCCGCGCGTGACACTGCTCGACGCGCTGCGGAATTATTCCAGCCTGACCGGGGCGAAGGAGAGCTGCGACCGCGCGGCTTGCGGCGCCTGCACGGTGATGATGGACAACACGCCGATTTATGCCTGCCAGAAACTCGCCATCGAGGCGCAAGGCCGCGAAATCACGACCGTCGAGGGGCTGGCGAAAAATGGAAAATTGACCAAGGTGCAGCAGGCGTTTTGGGACAAGGACGCGCTGCAATGCGGTTATTGCACACCGGGTTTCGTGATGAGCGTGACGGCGTTGCTCAAGAAAAATCCGCGCCCGACCGCCGAGGAGGTCAAACACGCGTGCGCCGGGAATCTCTGCCGTTGCGGAACGCATCCGCACATTTTGCAGGCCGTGTTTCAGGCGACCGGCGTGAACACCGCAAGCAAAACGGAGGTGATGGATTATGCCTAGCTGGCCAACCAACACGAAATACATCAGCCAATCCACGCCGCGCGTGGACGCGGCGGCGAAATTGACTGGCCGCGCGCGTTACTCGTCCGACATCCAGGCCGACGGCTGGCTTTACGGCATGATTCTCCGCTCGAAATGGCCGGCGGCGAAAATTTCCGGAATCAATTTGGACAAAGCGTTGCAGGTTCCCGGCATCAAGGCCGCCATCACCGTGCGCGACGGCGAACGCACGGTCCATTTTTACGGTGAGGAACTTGCCGCGGTCGCGGGCACGACCAGGCAGGCCTGCCTTGATGCGTTGCGTGCGATTGAAGTCAAGGCGCAGCCGCTCCCGTTCGTCGTCCGCGAAGACGACGCCAAAAAGGACAACGCGCCGAAAGTCTGGGAAGGTGCGGCCAACGCGTCGCCCGGCAAATCGCGCGAACAAGGCACCCTTGACCAGGCGTTTACCGAATGCGCCGCCGTCATCGAAGGTTTTTACACGACACCGGTGCAGATTCACAACCCGATGGAAACGCACGGCAACACGGTTTCGTGGACGGACGACGGCGTCACGGCCTGGTCTTCCACGCAGGGCATCTCCAGCGTGCGCGACGGCCTCGCGGGCGCGTTGAAACTGGATCACAGCCAGGTGCGCGTCATCACCGATTTCATGGGCGGCGGTTTCGGTGCGAAATTCGGCGCGGGCGCCGAAGGCGTGCTGGCGGCGCGGCTGTCACGCGAGGCAAAAGCGCCGGTCCGGCTGATGCTCACGCGGTTCGATCAGGCGCTGGCCGTTGGCAACCGGCCTTCGAGTTTTCAAAAAATCAAAATCGGCGCGCTCGCCGACGGCACGTTGCACGCGTTCGAGATGGACAATTACGGCACGGCGGGCATCGGTGCCGGCGGGGACTCCGGTGGCGGCGGCGGCGGTGCGGACATTCCCGCGCCCTACATTTACAAGGTTCCCAACATCCGCGTGAAGCAGACGCACGTGGCGGTCAACGCCGGTTCGGCCCGCGCCTTTCGCGCGCCGGGAAATCCACCGGCGTCCTACGGCATGGAAAGCGCCATGGACGACCTCGCCGTCAAACTCGGCATGGACCCGCTGGAGTTGCGGCTGAAAAACGACCCGAATGAAATCCGCCAGCGCGAATACAAAACCGGCGCGGAAAAATTCGGCTGGAAACAAAAATATCAGAAGCCCGGCAGTTCGCCCGGCATCGTGAAAACCGGCATCGGCTGCGCGGGCGCAGCGTGGCCCGCCGGCGGCGCGAGCAAGAGCACACAAGGTGAGGCGCAAATCAATCCCGACGGCAGCATCGAGTTCCGCCTCGGCGTGCAGGACATCGGCACCGGCACGAAAACGGTCATTGCCGTCGTCGCGGCGGAAATGCTTGGATTAAAAACGGAGCAGATCACCGTGAAGGTCGGCGACACAAATTTTCCGCCCGGTCCCGGCAGCGGCGGCAGCACGACGTGCGCTTCGATTTCGCCGACGGTTTTTGACATTTGCACCAAGGCGCTGCAGCAATTGCAGACGCAGGCCGGCATCGCCGACGCGCGCGGGGAAAACTGGTTTGCCGCGTGCAAAAAACTCGGCGTCAGTCCGCTCGTCGTCCATGGCCAGTGGCAGCCGGGACTTTCCGCCGACCATGCCTGCGGCGTGCAATTTGCCGAGGTCACTGTGGACACGGAAACCGGCCTGGTCACCGTCAAAAAGGTCGTTGCCGTCCATGACTGCGGTTTGATCGTGGACAAGTTGACGACCGAGAGTCAGGTCAACGGCGGCATCATCATGGGTCTGGGCTACGCGCTTTACGAGGAGCGCGTGATGGATGATTTGTCTGGCGTGGTGCTGAACCCGAATTTTGAGACCTACAAGCTGCCCGGCCTCGCCGACGTGCCGGAGATCGAAATCGTTTTGATCAACATGCCGGAGCGCGGCGTCATCGGCATCGGCGAACCGGCGACGGTTGCCACCGCCGGCGCGATTGCCAATGCCGTCGCCAACGCCATCGGCGTGCGCGTTTCCAGCTTGCCCATCACGCCGGCGAAAGTTTTGGCCGCGCTCGGCAAGGTGCCGCCTTCAACCGCCTCGAAATCATGAAAGCCTTTGAATACGCCACCGCGCTTTCGACCGACAGCGCCCGCCAGCTCGTCGCCGACCACGGCGCCTATCTCGCCGGCGGCAACGATTTGCTCGGTCTGCTGAAGGAATATCTCGTCAGCGCCAACATTCTCGTCAACATCAAGTCGCTACCAGGGCTGAATCAAATCGAATCCGGCTCAAAAAACTGGACCATCGGCGCGCTCGTCACCGTCGGCCAAATTGAAGGCCATGCGGAAATCAAAAAAACTTTTCCCGGCCTGCACGAGGCCGCGTCCGAGGTCGCCTCGCAGCAAATACGCAACGTCGCCACCGTCGGCGGCAATCTTTCCCAGCATTCCCGTTGCTGGTATTACCGTCATCGCGACACCGTCTGCCTCAAGAAGGGCGGCGACCTCTGCTACGCGCGCAACGGCGAGAACCGCTACCACAGCCTCTTCACCGGCAACGACTGCATCAGCCCGGTCGTGTCGAACCTCGCCACGGCGTTCACTGCGCTCGACGCCACCGCCATCGTGCTGCGCGACGGCAAGGAGACGCGCATGGGCCTGGCCGAGCTTTATCAGAAAGCCTGGGAAAACCCGACGGCGCACAACTCGCTCAACCCCGGCGACCTGATTTTGAAGATTGAAATTCCGACCGCGCGCCGCCGCAGCGCCTACCTGCAGGCCAGCGACAAGCACGCTTTTGACTGGGCGCTGGTCAATTGCGCGGCGGCGGCAAACGTCGTGGACGGAAAGTTGAGCCAGCCGCGCGTTGCCCTCGGCTGCATCTCGCCGGTGCCGCATCAGGTCCAGGCCGCCAACGATTTTCTGGACGGAAAAATCCTGGATGATGCCACCGCGTCACAGGCGGCGGATTTGATTCTCAAGGGCGCCCAGCCGCACGAGCACAACGGCTACAAGGTGCCGCTGGCGCACGCGTTGATCCGCCGCACGCTGCTCAAGCTGAAAGGTTGAAGCCATGAACCCGATTTTCTGCAAACATCTGCGGACGAAAATAATGTTCACCGGCACGACGCCGGAGGAAGCCTTCGCGGACAAGGAAGACGGGCAAACCACGCCCTGCCATTTCTGGTGCAATCTCACCCAAACCGCGGTCGGCGTGGACGACCGGCCCGTCCACAAGAACGTCTGCCAGCCGTCGCGCTCCTGCTTCGAGGAATAGGTTGGATTTCCAGCGGTTTGTAGCAGTCCCGCAATGCGGGATCAGTCCGCTCATTCTAATCCGACAAAAGTTAGAGCCGACTCACCCGCCTATGCTTCACTTCGGCGCGGCCAGCGTCGGCTGCTACGGCGGGAGGCGGCGGTGCGGGTGTCGGTTTATTGATTTGGTAGGGCGGTGCTGCCGCGCCGCCCTGATTTGGTCTGCGGAGCACCGCAGCCCTACCATTGTTCTGATTTTCACCCGCCGATGGCGGTCATCGGGCGGCAGGGCTGATATTGATTGCGGAACTGGTGTTCCAGCGGTTTCACCCGCAGCGCGGTTTCCAGCAATTCCTTCAACGCGCCGTCGTTGGCGCCGCTCCGCAACGCCGCGCGCAGATCCACTTCAATATGGTTGCCGAGACAGGGACGCACCTTGCCGTCCGCGGTCAGCCGCATCTTGTTGCAGTTGTCGCAGAAATGCTGGTTCGTCAGCGCGCCGATGAACCCGACGAGCGCGCCGGTGCGCCGGAGCAGATAGTATCGCGCCGGGCCGTGGCCCAGCCGGCGCTCCGGCTGCGGAATCAATTCATCGTGCCGGGACAACCATTGCATCGCCTCGCTGCAGGGCAGGAAATTTTTCTCCGTCAAAACCTCCGTCGTCGTCAGCGGCATCAATTCGATGAGCCGCAGCGGCAGTCCGTGTTCGGCGGCGAACAAAACCAGCGGCCAGATTTCCGCCTCGTTCACGCCGCGCATGAGCACACAGTTCAGTTTCACGTATTCAAAACCCGCCGCCACCGCCGCGCGGATGCCGGCCAGCACGCGCGCCACGTCGCCGCCGGTAATGCGGTGGTAAATCGCCGGGTCCAGTGCGTCGAGGCTCACGTTCACCGTGCGCAAGCCGGCTTCGCGCAGAGGTTTTGCGAACGCGGACAATTTCATTCCGTTGGTTGAAAGCCCAATGCATTCCACGCCGGGAATCGCGGTCATGGCGCGCAGAATTTCGGGCACGTCGCCGCGCACGAGCGGTTCACCTCCGGTCAGCCGGAATTTGCGGAAGCCCAGCCCCGCCGCCACGCGCACGACGCGGACGATTTCCTCCGCCGTCAAATGGTCCGGCTTGCTTTCCCAGCCCTTGTAGCCTTCCGGCATGCAATAGAGACACCGCTCGTTGCACCGGTCGGTGACCGAGATGCGCANNCAGCGGAAGTTGCAGCGGTCGGTGACCGAGATGCGCAGATAATCAATTTTTCGTCCAAACGGATCCATTTTATTTTTGCTCGTGCGGATTTTCACCGCGCAGATGCGCCAGCCCTTCGCGGATGGCCGGCGCGAGAATTTCCAGGCATTCGCGCACCGCCGACGGTTTGCCCGGCAGATTCACAATCAAACACGCGCCGCGCACGCCCGCGGTCGCCCGCGACAAAATCGCCGTCTTCACCCCCGTCAGCGATTGCATCCGCATCGCCTCGCCGAAACCCGGCAATTCTTTTTCCAGCACAGCGTGGGTCGCCTCCGGCGTCACGTCGCGCGCGGAAATTCCCGTGCCGCCCGTCGTGACCACCATATCGCATTTTTGCGCGTCGGCAAACTTTCTCAACGCCGCCGAAATCGCCTCCACTTCATCCGGCACGATGAGCGATTCAAACTTCACATCGCCGCCGAGAAATTCGCGGAGGACGTTTTCGATTTCCGGCCCGCTGCGGTCGGCGTAAACGCCGGCCGAGGCGCGGTCGCTGATGGTGAGGCGGCCGATTTTCATTCCTTCACCTTTTTAACCACGCGAATATTTTCGATGCGCATCGTTTTGTCCACCGCTTTGCACATGTCGTAAAGCGCCAGCGCGGCCACGCTCACGCCCGTCAGCGCCTCCATCTCCACGCCGGTTTGCGCGCTGGTTTCGGCTGTGCAAGAAATTTCTATCGCCGCGCGGTGAACGCGAAAATTGACCTCGACGTGGTTCAACGCCAGCGGATGGCAAAGTGGAATCAACTCCGCCGTCCGTTTGGCGGCCTGAATGCCGGCAATTTGCGCCACGGTCAGCACGTCGCCCTTCGGCAGCGCGCGTTTTTTCAACGCCCGGATGGTCGCCGGCTGGCAGACCAGTTTGCCCTCCGCCAGAGCGCGCCGACGTTGCACCGGCTTGTGGCCGACGTTGACCATGCGCGCCGCGCCCGCCGCGTTGAGATGTGAAAATTTCTTTTTCATTCAGTTTAGGCGGTGCAGCAGCACCGCCCTACCAACAAAGGTAGGGCCGCGCTGCCGCGCGGCCTGATTTAACCGCCGCCAATCATAGACATCACCGGCAAAAAATCCACCTTTGCTCCGTCATCCAGGCTCGCGCAATTTGCCGGCACGCGGACCAGCGCGTTCGCCGCCGCCAGGCAGGTGATGTCGCCGGAACTCGCCCATTTCAGCGGATGTAGAGCGGACATTCCTGTCTGCTGGTTCGCGGGACATTCCTGTCCCGTGTTCGCGTTGTCCGCACAGGCGACTGGAAAGTCGCCTGAACTGGCAGACAAGAATGTCTGCCCTACACGCCATTCCAATCGGGCCGGCCAGAGAGTTTCGCGTGGACACGGTTTGTCGTCGAGTTTTTCGGCGAGTTGCCCGCGTAAAAATTCCGGCGGTTCGCCGCCGGTCAAACCCGCCAGCGCAGTGGCGACGGCAAAATGGAAACAGACGAAATGCGAGAGGGGATTGCCCGGCAGCCCGAAGGCCACACGCAAGCCGTTCACGCCGAAGATCAGCGGTCGTCCGGGACGCAGGTTAATCTGACTAAAAACGATTTCAAAGCCGAGCTGCTCCAATAAAGCGCGGGTGAAGTCTTTTTCGCCCACGCTCGCCCCGCCGGAAACAAGCAGCACGTCGGCGTTTTCAATTCCCGGTTTGCGAGCGGCGATTTCCAACATTGCCGCCTCAAAATTTTCGGGCAAATGGCCTTGCTCCACGTCGCACGGAAAATTCTGGAGCAGACTGCGGATCAAGATGGAATTGCTGTCGCGAATCTGGCCCGGCTTCGGCGTCTGGCTGGGCGGAATAATTTCATTGCCGGTCGTAAAATGGATGATACTCAATCGCGGGCTGACGAGCGGATTTACGTTTCCCACCGTCGCCAGGATTGCCAGCGCGCCAGCATTCAATTTTGTTCCCGCAGACACAAGCGGCTGACCTTGTCGCACCTCCTCGCCGCGCAATCGGACGTTCGTCGAATTTTCCCGGCGCACGACGTGGAGTTTGTCACCGTCGCGCTTGACGTGTTCCTGCATCACCACCCGCAGGCCGCCGCACGGCAGCGCCGCGCCGGTCGCCACGCGCACGGCTTCGCCGGACTTGAGCTGGCGTGGTTTCCAGTCGGCGGCATGAATCGTGTCCACGACGGAAAAATTTTTCGACGCATCATCGGCGCGGATTGCGTAGCCGTCGCGCGTCGAGCGGTCAACCGGCGGCAAATCTTCCGGCGCACAAATCGTTTCGCGCAGAACGCGCCCAAGCGCCTCCGCCAATGGTGTGCGAACCGCAGCCAACGGCCGGCTGCGTGAACTGATTTCGGCACGCGCTTCATCGAGAGAGAGCGGTTGGAGCGCCGGTCTCCGACCCGGCACGTTTTCAGCGATTTTCCAGTTCGCGCCGGGTCGGAGACCGGCGTTCCTTGCGCCTCGTTTCCAAATCGGCACGTCCTGCTTGAGCCGGTCCATGAATTCGGCGAGCAACGCGATGGCCGCGCCGCGATGCGGCGACGCAACGCCGACGTAAATGGCTGTTTCACCGACAGGAATGACGCCGACGCGATGAATCACCTTTGCCGCGAGGCAAGGATGTCGCGCGGAAATTTCCTGAAGCAGCCGCCGGATTTCACGCCCGGCCATTTCGGGATAGGCTTCGTATTCGATTGCGCGAATGGTCTGGCCGTTTTCCTCGCCGCGAACCACGCCGCGAAATTCAAGCCACGCGCCGACCGCGCCAGGTTGCCCCGGCGGCAAAATTGTTTCCGCGATGGGCCGGTCGGTGAGTTGGATTTCAATTTCCATGTGACAAAATTTTCAGCCGCCGGAAACGGGCGGAAGGAGTGCAACCTCGTCGTTATCGGCAAAAATGGCGTCGGGGGCGGCGTATTCCCAATTCCGCGCCAGCCGGACATTGGGGCGATGCGCGGCCAGTGCGGGAAAACGTTGCACCAGTTCGGTCCAAAGCTGCGGGGTATTCAGCGGCGACGCGGTCGCGAGTTCCATAGCGTTGCAGCCGGTGGCATCCTTGAGTTGGGCAAAAAAGAGAACGCGCATGGCCGGGTGATTTCAAGTGGCGGCTTCAATCAACAATTTTCCGCCGGCAAAAATCAGCACGCCCGCCAGCACCCGGCTGAAGGTGACGCTGCTCCACCGGCGCGCGCCGAAATGCGTGCCCAGCAGCGCGCCGATGACAGCGGGCAGCGTGAGCCAGAGGAGTGGCCCGGCATGCGTGATTTTTTGCCAGCCCGTGCCGGCAAGTCCGGCGATGGAATTGAGCACGATGAAGCCCGCCGCGATGCCGCCAGTTGTTTTGGGTTTCACCCAGCGGAACACATACAACAGCGGGCTTAAAAAAACGCCGCCGCCAATGCCGGTTAGTCCCGCCAGGAATCCCAGCACTGCGCCGATGAGCAGCGCCAGCGGCAGGAAAAACTTATGCCGCGCCACCTCGTCAGTCTGCCAGCGCGAGCACAGCAGCAAAGCCAGACCGGCGGCGGTCAGAACCATGCCCAACACAATTTCGTAAACTTGCTGGCTAATGCGGACCCTGCTGCCCAGCCACGCGCACGGCACGGAGACGACTGCAAACGACAGCAGCACGCGCCAGTCGAAATGCCCCGCCTGCCGGAACCGCCACCAGGCGACGCTGGCGACCAGAACGTTGGCAATCAACACCGCCACGCGCGCGGAAACCGGGGCAACCCCGACCAAAACCAGTGCGGCGAGATAACCCGTTGCGCCGCCGTGGCCGACTGACGAATAAAAAAACGCCACCGCAAAGACGGCGGCGAGCAACAAGCCGATTTGGATTGGCGAAAGATCAACCATGGGCCGGCGGCAATGGAAATTCCAAAAGCATTTTTTGTTGAACGGAATGGAACACCGGGCGTTATATTTTGTCAAATATAACGCTGACCTGAAATAGGTGTAATTTGACATTGTTTTCGACTGGGGACTGGAAAGTCCCCAGAACTCGCGGACAGGAATGTCCACGCTACGTGAGCTTCTTTCAAAACCCTTCCGGCGTAGCGGCGTCTCGGCAGAGCGCCGNNAGGCTGGAAAGCCTGCGCTACGCTGGAAGGGTTTTGCAATTGGCTCACGTAGCACAGGCTTTCCAGTCTCGCATGGCGGGATTCAGGCGACTTTCCAGTCGCCCGTTCCCACGAACCCGAGTTTGTTGATTCAAGAACAGTGTCGAGTTGCACCGCCTGAAATTGCCCTTTCAGGAGCCGGGCCGAATCCTTTCCCTGGGTTGTCAAACACACAGAAGCCGCCGCAGTTGTTTCCAAGTGGCGGCGGTCGCACGCAAGCTTGCCTGTTCCATCTGCTGATAGAGAGCCACGACTTTGCAGCCGGTTTCCGTCAATTCCGCACCGCCGCCGCCTTCGCCGCCGTGCGTGGCGAAGACGAGCGGTTTCTTGAAGCACCGGTTCATCGTCTGGACGAGTGACCACGCGCGCATATAGGACATGCCCATCCGCCGGGCCGCCTTGTTGATGGAGCCGGTCTGCCCGATCAGCGCGAGCAGTTCCACCTTGCCCGGTCCCAGCGCGATGTCACCGCCATGAAGAATGCGGAAGCGGGGTTGCACCGAACGGGCGCGGATTGATTTGGCTTTATTCCTCATGGGCAACGCCGGCAAATTAGAACGGCCATAAATTTCCCGGTTGGCGTGGCGATTGCAAGAATTCAAATACCAGCAGCTTTTGACTGCCGGAACGAACCATTTCCACCTCCATTTATTGAAACTTTCTCTGAAATAAATGTTGTGGCATCAGTCGCTATTGGTTGGCAGCGATTAAATTTTATAAAAACCCAAAACACGAAGGTGTCAGTTTGACCCCATTGGGCAAAAGCGCGCCGCCTCATCATTCACCTCTACTGCCACGACGAGTTAAGCGATAACATGTTTTCATATTTTTCACGCAACCGCGAGTATAAATGAAGTGGCTTGCCGAGTCGTAGCTCGGAGCGTCGCTGTTATTTAAGCGCTTACAGGCCGCCTTCGCTTCGCTACGGCGCGACAGTCTTCGCTCTCCGCTGCAAAAAGGCTGGCTTGCCGAGCCGTAGCTTTGAGTGGTGATTGGTGGGCGTAAGTCCTAGCCCGCCTGCGCTTTCAGCTTAGGCGCGGCAGCCTCGCTTTTCGCGGCGCTCAAAGCGAAGGCTGGTGGCTGGGGGCGGAATTGAACCGCCGACACAAGGATTTTCAGTCCTCTGCTCTACCAACTGAGCTACCCAGCCAGCGCAGTCGCGCATTAAACCTCGCGTTTAACCCGTTGGCAAGGTGAAACGCGAAGGCGACACGGTCGTTATCTGTGCGTCGCCGATACAGTTTGTTTTTGGGACATAAAAAAGAACGTAAAACCGTCAAAAACTTCCCAATTATCAGGCATTTTTTGAGTTGGTACGCACGATGCTTGGAATCGGGCGTGCAGAGAACCGAAGATTCCAACCTGCTGCTCCTCCTGTCCAGGTCAGAGTATGTCCTCCATTTTCTCGTTCTCCTCCTGGCGCTGACCGTGACTTCGGTGTTTGGGCAGGAATCGGCGGTGACTCTGGCGATGGTCAGTTACGATCAATCCCCGGCACGGACGCCCGCAGTGGCCCGCAATCATCCGGCGGCCAATCTTCTTTGTTACGATGCTTCCGCTCCCCGTCTCCAGTACCGGGTGGCGGCGTTGAAGCTCGACAATCAAAACGCCATCGATTTTTCATCCGATTTCCGTCTCGAAAAACAGAGCGGTTCCAATCAGCGCGATTTGTTTCAGTTGGTTCACAAAAAAATGTACGCGAACAGGCGGACGGGCAGTTGGGTGCTTGTCGAAGCCGGATACGGACAGATTTGTCAGTTTGAATCCGGCATCGGGAAAAATACAGCGGAATTGCAGCGACCAGGTTTTGCCTACCTCAGGGCCAGTTTTAGCTTTTGATTCTCCGAAACAGTTCCTTCCCGGGTGAACCGCCGGTTTCAGCGGGCGCCCGGACTTTGTTTTTCATCGCGCCGGCGGCTCATCCGTGTTAATCAGTCCCGCATGGCGGGATCCGTGGTCAAAATTCTCAACGACAGCGCGCGCGAATTTCTTAACGCCACCGCCTGGAGCAACGCAGCCTGTGAACCCCTCACCGGCGATGCCTCCGCCCGAAAATATTTCCGTCTGCAAAAGGATAAACAAAGCGCGGTTTTGATGGATGCCTCATCGGTCCTGGAGAGCGTGGCACCTTTCATCCAGATCGGCCAGCATCTCCATCAGCTCGGTTTCAGTGTGCCGGCCATTCTGGCCCGGTCTGACGGGAAAGGCCTGCTGTTGCTGGAAGATTTTGGCGATGCAACCTTTACCCGCCTGCTGGACAACCCATGCGAACCGGAAAAGCTTTATACGCTGGCTACCGATGTCTTAATTGCCCTGCACCAGCATCCCCAGGCAACTCCCAAAGATTTGCGGGTGTATCACCCGGAAAAAATGCTGGAAGATATCGGGCTGTTTTTGGAATGGCGCACCCCCACGATTTCAGAAGCAGGCAAGGCGGAATTCAAAACCGTCTGGCGGGAGGTGTTGCCCTTGGGGCATCAGGTCCCGGCGTCGCTCTTGTTGCGCGATTATCATGTGGCCAATCTCATGTTGCTCCCGGGACGAGAAGGTGTCCGGCAGGCCGGACTCCTTGATTTTCAGGATGCGTATCAAGGCCCGATCACGTATGACCTGGCGTCACTGCTGGAAGATGCCCGGCGCGATGTTCCGGAGGAGTTGGGAGAAAAAATGCTGGCCCGGTATCTGGCCCGGTCCCCTGCCCTCGACCGGAAGGCTTTTGAAACTTCCCTGGCCATCCTGGCGGCGTTGCGGCACACCCGCGTGCTGGCCATTTTTGAACGGTTAAGCCGGCACGAGGGAAAGCATGACTATAAGAAACTTCATTCGCCGCGAGTGGAACGCCTGTTGCAAAGGGCCTTGCGCCATCCCATGCTGGCCGGCGTGAAACGATGGATGGAGCGCTATGCACGGTAAGATTAAAAACGCCATGGTTCTGGCCGCCGGTTATGGCACGCGGCTGAAGCCGTTGACGGACCGGATGCCCAAACCGCTGATATCAGTGGCAGGCAAACCGATGATTGAATATGCGCTCGACAAGCTGCGGACGTACGGGATCAAGGAAGTCATCATCAATGCCTCGCACCTCAAGGACCAATTGACCGCCTATTTGTCCGCCTTCAATGACCTGACCATCAAAATCTCAGAAGAGGGAGAACCCTTGGAAACAGGTGGTGGTTTGAAGAGGGCGCTGCCGTTTTTGGGCAACGAACCTGTTTTCACCATCAACAGCGACATCATCTGGACGGATGAACAGGAAAGTGCGCTAGATCGTTTGACCCGTTATTGGGATGACACCAAAATGGATTTTCTGCTCCTCACACAAACCAAAGCAAAAGCCATTGGGCATGACAAGGGCGAAGATCATCTTTTCATCAAACGCGACAATACCTTTGATTGGAACGAGCGGGAATCGCCCTACATCATTGCGGGTATTGGCATCATGCATCCCCGCATCTTGATGAATGCACCCGACGGAAAATTCACCGTCAAAATCCTCTGGCACCAGGCCCTTGCTCAAAATCGTCTCTTCTGCCTGCCGCATCACGGTCAATGGTTTCAAACCGGCACCATCGAGGACATCAAAATCGCCGGAAAAAATCTGAAGAGGCCTGGCGGCTGACTCCCTTTCCGAGGAAGAAGTCAAAACGACAACCGACAATCATCGAGGCCCTGCGCAGGGATTTGGCCGGATGTCAAAATCATCGTCGCCAGTGCGTAAAGCGTCACAATGACGGTGGGCTGGGGCGCAACTGTCACCGGAGCGCCGGACTCCGTTCCGGCATTCGATTACGTGCGCCGCTGGCGTTATCATGCCGATTCGGAAATCGGCGCTCCAAGTGTAACTGTCGGGGTTGGCGGCAGTGCCCGGATGCGCCCCGTGGACTGTTCATGAGCAGAAACCGTTTGACCCTGTAATAAGAGTAGTATAGTATTCGCTCGAATATTAATAAGCGGTGTGAATCGTTGATTCAAGGCATGGCATCGGGAAGTGCCGTAGCGACGCCCCGCAGATGGCCTTGCGATTCCTGAAAGCGGCTATGAAACCAAATTGCCAGTCCACACTGGCGGGGAGCCAGCCATGAGCGCGGCCAAGGCGTATTCACTTGCCAAGACCGACTCGCCGGCCACTCATAAGTTGCGATGCCCTTTGGGCGCGGCGATGTTTTCCGAACGGGCATGGCAGGAAATCGCCCGCAGCCTGAAACTTTCGGGGCAGGAACTTCAGATTGTGCGCGGGGTGTTTGACGATTACACCGAATTCGCCATCGCCAACAATCTCAACGTCTCGCCCCACACTGTCCACACGCACTGCGAACGCCTGTATCACAAGCTGGCGATAACCGATCGGGTGAAACTGGTCCTGCGCGTCATGGATGAATTTCTGGCGCTGACGGTCGCGTCGGAAACCGTCCTGCCTCCCATCTGTGCCAACCGGGTTGCCGGCCGTTGTCCCTTGCGCCGTAATTAAGCCTGGCCCTGGAAGTTCACCTCACCAGCCGACGGCTGAACAGCCGACTTTTCGGGAAAGGCGCTGCGGACGTAAATTGGCATCCAATAAGAAGTCAGAAGAAAAGGACAACTATGAAAAATACATTAAGAATTGCGGTGCTTGTTTCGTTTCTCGTGCCCTTGGCCGCGCGCGCTCAACCACTATGGTCCGTTACTCTCGATGAGAACGGCAACGGAACCGCTAATGGCAATCCTTTGAACGGCGTGCTTATGGCGGACCCCTCCGGCGGGCTAGCTGGTAACGTGCTGGTATACACCCTGCCGTTCAACTTCCCAGCGGGATCAGTTGGAGATTATCTGCTGCTCGAACCGCCGAACTACGTCGGAGTCTCCGATGTCATTCGTTTCTGGGGGAATAATGCTGGGGGAAATCAGGTTATTTTCTATTCCGACCTTGACGCTGACCTAGGTGAACCTCCTTATCCGTTGGCCGACACGGGCCTTCCCGGCAGTTACCTCACAATTCCAACATATATACCGCCTGCCCAATTGCAGGAGGTTAATATCGGAGGAGGAAATCAAGGCGCCATTCATTCTGCAATCAGCGGCGAACCTGGCTACATTGGTGCCGGATATGGTAACTACACATTCATCAGCGATGTGCCGGAGCCGGGCGTACTGGCTCTTGCCGGCCTCGGTGGACTGGCGCTACTGGCCTATCGTCGCCACAACAAATAATTCATTTCCAACTTTGCCCGGCATTCGCTGAAAGCAAAGCCGGACCGGAAACCCGGTCCGGCTTTCGATTTGTACGTCAGACAATCTGCGGAAAAACTTTTCCCGGATCCACGCCCAAGTCCTTGATTGCTTTCTGCACCGTCTGCATTTCGACCTTGCCCCTCTGCGCCAGCGCGTAGAGCGTGGCGATGACGGTGGATTCCGCGTCTATTTCAAAAAATCGCCGGAGCCGGGTTCGCGTATCGCTCCGGCCAAAGCCGTCCGTGCCCAGCGTCATCAATCCGCCCGGCACCCACGGCGCAATCTGATCGGGCACCAACCGCATGTAATCCGACACCGCGACAAACGTCCCCTGCTCTTTCGCCAGCAACGTTTCGACGTATGATTTCTTCGGCGCGGCGGTCGGGTGCAGCATGTTCCAGCGCTTGCAGCGAAGCGCGTCGGTGCGGAGCAGTTTGTAACTCGTCGCGCTCCACACGTCGGCGGACACGCCGTAGCGGTCGGCCAGAATTTCCTGCGCTTTGAGCGCCGAGTTGATGATCGGTCCGCTGCCAAAGATATGGGCTTTGTGTTTTTTGCCCTCCGCGCCGGATTTGAATTTATACAGCCCTTTTAGAATGCCATCCTCGACGCCTGCCGGCAGCGGTGGCATGGCGTAGTTTTCGTTGTAGAGCGAGAGATAATAGAAAATCTCCTCGCCTTCGGCATACATTCGGCGCAGGCCGTCGGCGATGATGACGGCGATCTCGTAAGCGAACGCCGGATCGTAAGCCAGCAGCGTCGGCATGGTGCTCGCGTGCAACAAGCTGTGTCCGTCCTGATGCTGAAGACCTTCGCCATTGAGCGTGGTGCGACCGGACGTCGCGCCGAGCAAAAAGCCCTTCGCCCGGATATCGCCCGCCAGCCAGAACAAGTCACCGACGCGCTGCGGGCCAAACATCGAATAATAAATGTAAAATGGAATCATCGGCACACCGTGTGTCGCGTAAGACGTGCCTGCCGCGATGAACGACGACATCGAACCGGCCTCGGTAATGCCTTCTTCGAGAATTTGTCCGTCTTTCTTTTCGTTGTAGTAAAGCAACGACTGGCTGTCCACCGGCTCGTAAAGCTGCCCCTTGGACGAGTAAATGCCGATGTCTTTGAACAGCGCGTCGAGGCCGAACGTGCGCGCCTCGTCGGGAATGATCGGCACGATGTTTCTGCTCAGACTTTTGTCCCGCAACAAAACGCTGACGAGCCGGACAAACGCCATCGTCGTCGAGACTTCCGTGTTCGAGCCTTTGAAAAATTCGGCGAAGTAATCCAGTTTCGGCACGTCGAGTCCCGGCGAACCGGGATTGACTTTGCGCCGGGGCAAAAAGCCGCCGAGCGCCTTGCGTCGTTCGAGCAGATACTTCGTCTCCGGGCTATCCGCCGGCGGACGGTAAAACGGCGTCTCGGCGATGACGTCGTCGCTGATCGGAATGTTGAACCGCGCGCGGAACTCGCGCAGTTCCTTTTCGTTCATTTTCTTCTGCTGATGAGATATGTTGCGGCCTTCACCGGCTTCGCCGAGACCGTAACCTTTCACCGTCTTGGCGAGGATCACTGTTGGCCGGCCCTTGTGTTCGAACGCGGCTTGGTAGGCGGCATAAACTTTGCGCGTGTCGTGACCGCCGCGCTGCAGCTTGCGAATCTGGTCGTCGGTGAGATGATTCACCAGTTCGAGCAATTCGGGATATTTGCCGAAGAAATGCCTGCGCGTGTAGCTGCCCGGCTCGACGGAATATTTTTGGTAATCGCCGTCCACCGCCTCTTCCATGCGCCTGAGCAACAGGCCGCTCTTGTCGCGCGCGAGCAAATCGTCCCAATCGCTGCCCCAAATGACTTTGATGACGTTCCAGCCGGCGCCCAGGAACGCGGCCTCCAGTTCCTGGATGATCTTCCCGTTGCCGCGCACCGGACCGTCGAGGCGCTGCAAATTGCAATTAACGACCCAGATGAGGTTGTCGAGATTCTCGCGCGACGCGAGCGTGAGCGACCCGAGCGTTTCCGGCTCGTCCGTTTCGCCGTCGCCGACGAAACACCAAACCTTGGGCTCCTCCGTCCATTTCGCCAAACCACGCGCCTGGAGATAGCGATTAAATCGCGCCTGGTAAATGGACAGGAGCGGGCCGAGGCCCATGGAGACCGTCGGGAACTGCCAGAAATCCGGCATCAGGTACGGATGCGGATAGGACGACAACCCGCCGCCTTCGGCGAGTTCCTGCCGGAAATTTTGCAAATGGCGCTCCTCCAAACGGCCTTCGAGAAACGCACGCGCATACATGCCCGGCGCGGCGTGACCCTGGAAATAAACCAGGTCGCCGGGAAAATTCTCCGTGCGCCCGCGGAAAAAATGATTGAAGCCGACCTCGTAAAGCGTCGCCGCCGAGGCGTAGGTCGAAATGTGGCCGCCAACGTTGGTGGTGGAGTTGGCTTTGACGACCATCGCCATGGCGTTCCAGCGGATGTAGCTCTTGATCCGGCGCTCCATCTGCCAGTCACCGGGGAACGGCGGCTGTTGCTCCGGCGGAATCGTGTTGACGTAAGGCGTGTTGAAGCCGCGCGGCAATTCGGTTTGCGAAGCGCGCAGACGTTCGGCGAGTTTTTTCAGCAATTGTGCCGTCCGTTCCGGTCCCTGGTTTTCCAAAATCAGATCGAAGACGGACTGCAGCGACTCCGCCCATTTGTCACCCGACCCGTGAATTTCTTTTTTCTCAATACTCACTGTCTTCTCCGCTATTTTTCCACTTCACAAAAAGCTCGGTAGGATTAAAACGGAACCCTACACTCAATGCCAGCGAAATCAGTGCAACTGCAAAATGAACTTACTCGATCTAACGCTTCCCTGCCCGGCCGAAAACCTGGCCTGCGACGAGGCGCTGCTCGACGCCGCGGAAGCCGGTGCCTGCGACGAGGTGCTGCGCTTCTGGGAACCGCGTGAACATTTCGTCGTTGTCGGCTACGCGAACAAAGTGGCAGTGGAAGTGAGCGTTGCGGCATGCGAGACGCGCGGCATCCCGATTCTGCGACGCTGTTCCGGCGGCGGCACCGTGCTGCAAGGACCCGGCTGCCTGAACTACACGCTGGTTCTGCGAATTACCGCAGACGGCCCGTTCCACAACATCGGCTCGGCAAACCGGTTCATCATGGAACGCAACCGCGTGGCGATTGAGTCGTTGTTCAGAACCTTCAACCTTCAACCTTTCCATCCGCGGCCACACCGATCTCGCCATCGGCGAACGCAAGTTCTCCGGCAACTCCCAGCGCCGTAGAAAACACTTCCTGCTTTTTCACGGAACATTCCTGCTGAACTTCGACCTTGCGCTCGTCAGCGAACTGCTGCCCATGCCGTTGAAGCAACCCGATTACCGCGAAAGCCGCCCACACGCCGATTTTCTGACGAACCTGAAAGTGCCGGCGGATGAAGTAAAAGCCGCTTTGCGGCGGGCCTGGAAGGCGGAAGAACCGTTGAAAGGTTTTCCAACGGAAAGAATTGCCGCCCTGGCGCGGGAGAAATACGCGACGCGCGAGTGGAATTTTAAATTTTAGATTGGTAGGGCTGCGCTGCCGCGCAGCCAGGCCGAGCGGCAGCTCGGCCCTACCGTTAAAATTACAACCGCTTCGCCAGTTCGGCCTGGCTCCGGGTAAAGACTTCCTTATGCAACGAATTGCCGTGCGCATCCATCGTGACGACGGCGGGGAAATCTGCCACTTCAAATTCCCAGATCGCTTCCGGCGCGCCGAATTCTTTCATCAGGTAAACATTTCGCACCTTTTTGATGCAATCCGCCAGCACCTGCGCCGCGCCGCCGACCGCGTGCAGATACACGCAGCCGTATTCCTTGCACGCCGCCAGCGTCCGGTCGCCCATGCCGCCCTTGCCGATGACGCCGCGCAACCCGAAGTCGCGAATGATTTGCGCCTGATACGGCTCTTCACGGATGGAAGTCGTCGGGCCGGCGGCCGTGGCTTTCCATGAGCCGTCATCCTGCTTCATCACCACCGGGCCGCAGTGATACAGGATGCCGTCGCGCAGATTCACGCCCGGCGGCAGCTTGCCGCCCTCGTGCAAATACTTGTGCATCGCGTCGCGCCCGGTGAACACGACGCCGGAAATTAAAACCTCGTCGCCGACTTTCAGCGCCCGGATCTTTTCTTCGGTGAAGGGAAAACTCAATTTAATCATGGTCATTCTTGAATTGTGTCAACGCTTCTTGCGCGGTGGTTCGTCCTTCAAAATCAAGGGCGCAGTTTTCCGTTCGCGATAGAGCTTCTCGCGCGTCCGACGCACCTCAGCGATGATCGGATCGTGAACCCGATACGGCTTGCCCCGGGGCCGCGGCGGTTCTGCGGCCTCGCGCGCTCGCAATCGCGCCTGCAACTCCTCCGGCGAATTCACCGTCGGCCCGGCGTGAGGATGTTCCTCCAGCCATGCCTCCATCTGATCGAGGAAACGCCGCGTGTCACCGTTCGCCTCCGCCGCCAGACGTTCTTTGATGACTTCGAGTTCCTGAAGAATCGGATCGGCTTTCATGGAAAACTAGCCTTCTCGCTTTGGCTGGTCGCGGAGCATGAGTGCATTTTCCCGGCTTTCCGCCCATTCGTTTGCGTCCTTCACGAGAGGATGCGCCGGGTCCTCCATGCGCTCGCGCGTTCGCAAGTCGGCGAAAATGGCGTGGATGTCGTAGTTAAACTGGCGTGCCAGTTTATCCCGGATGCGTCGCACTTCTTCTACAATCGGATCGTCATTCATATTGACCCTGCTTCAACGCTTCTTGCGCGGTGGTTTGTCGTTGAGAACCATTGCCGCCTGCGCAACGCGTTGGCGTTCTTT
Source organism: Limisphaerales bacterium (assembly GCA_003161635.1). GTDB lineage: Bacteria > Verrucomicrobiota > Verrucomicrobiia > Limisphaerales > UBA11358 > UBA11358. The sequence continues at coordinate 4,448 of PMOA01000098.1, read as the reverse complement.
CTCGGCCACGAGTTGGCGCAGTTCTTCCGCCGAACGGATCACTTTTCGCCCCGCCTTTTCCTCGGCGTTGGTGATTTTGTCCAACTTCGCAAAATAAGCAGCCGGGTCGGCGGCCATTTCGCGCGACAACTGGTCTTTGACGCGCCAGAGTTCTTCAAGTATCGGGTCAGCTTTCATCGTCTCATATTTCCATGAGTTCTTCCGGCGTGCAAACGCGCGGCAGGTGTAAGCCGCGTTCGGCAATAAATTTTTCCAGCCGATGCAAAACCAGCGCATTGACCAGATGCCGGAAATTCCACGTCAGCAGATAATCTACCGCAGCACAGGTGGCGACCGCCAGATGATTCGCATCCGCACGGGCAACGGCGGGAAACAATCCGCGCTCCAGCAAATCCGCCGCGAGCTTGGCGCTTTCCGCTCCGCCCGAAATCAACGGCAATCCCTGCAACACAGCCATCCGCTTCGCCGCCATGCCGGCATCTCCCTCCATCGCCTCGGCGATGACTTCCTGCGAAATCACACAGGCGAACTGCCCGCGCTGCTCCGCCCACCATTCCTTTGTGAGTTGCTGCCGCCAGGCCGTCACCGGATTACGGCTCGACCGCGCCACCAGATAACTAACCATGCTCGTCTCAATGTAAACCGATTCCATATTTCAGTAAACTGCATCGCGCCCGGTGAACACGACGCCGGAAATCAGGACCTCGTCGCCGACTTTCAGCGCCCGGATTTTTTCTTCGGTGAAGGGGAAGGAAAGTTTAATCATGTTTCGCCTTTGGTGTGAACTGATCCATTGATGCTGTGCGACCGTCGGGAAAAACCATAGGCCAGCGTGTTGAATCATCGGTCAGAGGAAAAACATTTTTAATGGGCAATTCACTTTCATGCACGCGATAAACCTTTTGGCCAAACGCAGAAACCAACCTGATAAAATGGAAACCGTCTCGGTCTCCCATGTATTGCCAATAAGCTGTCTTGGTTGCGTTTTCATCAAACTTCTTCTGAAACTCACTTTTCGAGAGGATGCTTGCAGTCGAAGGACTTGATACGCATCCGGCCAGCCCAAGAGTAAAAAGCAAAGTTAGTATAATTGCACGTTTCATCTGAACGAGTTGAGATTCAATAAAGCCATTTCCCAATCTTCCCCTCCGCATCCAGCGTCAAGCCCTGACGCCGATACGCCCAGCACATGTAGCTGATGCTGACGAAATAGGACGCGGGCAGGCGGTTCGCCGCGCAAATCTTCACGCCCAGCAGCGTCGTCTTGCCACCGAAACCCATCGGGCCGATGCCAAGTTCGTTTGCCGTCTTCAAAATGTCCTGTTCCAGCGCGTCGAGCTTCGGATTCGGATTCCGGTCGGGAATCAGCCGCAGGAATTGGATCTTGCTCATCTCGTAGCTGGTCGCGCGGTCGCCGCCGATGCACACGCCGAGAATGCCTGGCCCGCAGCCCTTCCCCTGCGCCTGCAACACCGCGTCGAGGATCGCCTTGCGGCAGCCGTCGAGGTCGCGGTTCGCGTTGAGCTTCTCGCTCGGCAACGAATATTGCGCGCCGACGTTTTCACAGCCGCCGCCCTTGAGCACCAGCCGCACGCTCACTTCCGGAGAACGATGCTGGTGAAAATGAAACGCGGGCGCGCCCGGCCCGACGTTCGTGCCGTCGTTCACGCCCGTGAGCGAATCCACGGAGTTCTGGCGGAGAAAACCTTTTTTGGTCGCCAGCTTCACGGCTTCCTTGGCCGTTTCCTCAAACGCGATCTGGTCGAAGCCGACCGGGCAATCCACAAAAAACAGGATGCTGCCGGTGTCCTGGCAAATCGGCTGCGACTTGCGTTTGGCGAGCTGGATGTTCTGATCAATGATCTTCAGCGCACTCTCGGCAATCGTGCCCTTTTTCTCTTGTTCCAGCGACGCGAGGATGGCTTGGTTGACGTCGTCGGGAATTTCCGCCGAGGTGCGCCGGATCAATTCCAGCAGAGAATTTTGTAATTCGCTCATAAAGCTGCGGATAGCGTAAGACCTTCACACGTCAGCGTCAATTAAGTGATGTTCGGTGGGTGCGCCGCTGCTGCGGCGCACGGCGGCGCGGCAGCACCGCCCTGCCAAAGTTAGCGTCAATTGCGCGCAGTTGCATTTCGCGCTGCTGCTGGTTTAATCGTGTGCGTGCAACAGAACGGCGGCAAAAACCTGTGCGACAAGTTTTTCACACCCTGGCGGTTTGCGCTGCTGCTGGCGCTGCTGATTTTAGCCACGTTCCCACAGGTTCTGCTCGGCCTGGAAACCTTCGTCATCCGCGACTACGGATTTTTCGCATATCCCCTCGCCCATTTTCAGCGCGAATGTTTCTGGCACGGGGAACTGCCGTTATGGGATCCCTACAACAATTGCGGCGTGCCGTTTCTCGCGCAATGGAACACGATGCCGCTCTACCCGCCGTCGCTGATTTACCTCCTGTTGCCGCTGCCATGGTCGCTGGGTTTTTTCTGTCTGTTACATTTGTGGTTCGCGGGCTTCGGCATGTTTTTCCTCGCCCGACGATGGACGGGCAACTCCTTCGCGGCGGCGTTCGCGGGCGTGGCCTTTGCGTTCAACGGCCTGACGCTCAACCTGCTCATGTGGCCGAGTCACATCGCCACACTCAGTTGGATGCCGTGGGTCGTGCTCGCGGTCGAACTGGCGTGGCGCGAAGGCGGGCAAAAAATCATTCTGGCCGCGTTCATCGGCGCGCTACAAATGCTCGCCGGCGGCCCGGAAATTATTTTTCTCACGTGGATTTTGTTGCTGGCACTGTGGGTCCAACAATTCATCGCTGGTGGCGGCGACGCCTCGTCGCCGGCATTTTCTGCGACGGGAGCGTCGCAGCCACGCATCGCAATGCTCCGGCGTTTTCCATTGGTCGTGGCACTGGTGATTGCGCTGGCGGCGGTGCAACTGCTGCCGTTCCTCGATCTCGCCGCCCATTCGCAGCGGAGCGCCGGATACGCGGATACGCGCTGGTCCATGCCCGGCTGGGGCTGGGCGAATTTTCTCGTGCCGATGGCTTTCGGCCGCACCTGGACCGAAGGAGTGTTCTTCCAATACGAACAGTCATGGACGTCGTCTTATTATCTCGGCATCGGCGCGCTATGGCTGGCATTGCTGGCAGTTTGGACGGTACGCGAACGCCGCGTGCGGCTGCTCAGCGCGGCGGCACTCGTCGCGCTAATTTTTGCGTTTGGCGGAAACACGTTCATCTACCCCGCCCTGCGCAAAATCATCCCGCAACTCAGCTTGATGACATATCCAATCAAATACGTGATCTTCGTGGCGTTTTCCGCACCGCTGCTGGCGGCATTCGCACTGGCGCGATTATTCTCCCTCTCCTCCACCAAAGGAGGAGAGGGCCGGGGAGAGGAGGCCGAAACTTCTCAATCTCAAATCCCCGCACCCCAGCCCTCTCCCCGCTTGGGCGGGGCGAGGGAGAAGACTCCCCGCAGCAAGGATTTTCAAAAGCGCCTCGTTCTTGTCGGAGCCATTTTGCTGGCGCTCATCGCGGGAATTCTTTTTTGGGCGTGGCAATTCCCGTTTCCGACGGATGACGTTCACGCGACGTTGCGCAACGGACTGTCGCGCGCGTTTTTCCTACTACTGACCGGCGCGTTGTTGTTCGTTTTAATGCGGGCGCCCAAACCCGGACTGCGCCGGATCGCGCCGCTGATTTTGGTCGTTGTCGCGTGGCTCGACGTCTTCAAGCACGAACCGCCGCAAAACCCGACCGTGCTGCCAAGCGTCTATGAATTAAACCTAGCGCGCATAAAACTGGCGATGAACCCACAACCGGAACTCGGCAGTTCGCGCGNNGACTTCATTCATTTCGCGTTGAGCGACCCAAAAAATAATTTTCTTGGAAAACGGCTTGGCTTTTGCGGCAACGCGAATTTGCTAGACGCCGTGCCGAAGGTGGACGGCTTCTTCTCGCTCACGCCGCGAGAAGGTGATGATTTAAATTCGCTACTTTACGGCACGACGAACGAATTTCCACGACTGGAAGATTTCATGGGCGTCTCGCAAATCACCGCGCCGGATGAATTTTTCCACTGGCAGACGCGCAAAACTTTTCTACCACTTGTCACTGCCGGACAAAAACCGGTCTTCCTCGACAACGCGAACACGCTCCGCGCGCTGGGGCAAAACAGTTTTGACGGAAGTAAAATTGTTTTTCTCCCGCCCGAAGCAAAACTATTCGTGACGACAACGAACCCAACAACCGCGCGCGTGCTGAATTCAAAATTTGAAACGCGGAGCGTGGACGCCGAAGTCGAGGCCGCCGGGCCGTCACTCGTGGTCGTAGCGCAAACGTATTATCACAACTGGCGCGTTTATGTGGACGACCAGCCGGCGCATTTGCTGCGGGCGAATTATGCGTTTCAAGCGTTCCAAGTTCCGGCGGGACGGCATCACGTGCGGCT
>PMOA01000022.1 GCA_003161635.1 Limisphaerales bacterium | reverse complement strand
TGACCGCGCCAACGGCGGTTGGGTCAGCTGTTGGGTATTGCACACCGCACATTGCATGTCAAATTCGACCATTTCAAGCAGAGATTTAGTGCGCGCAAGCTCATTCCCGTCAATGTCAAAAGTTTGGGTGATTATCTGCTTTTGAAACGGATTGAAGCCGACCTTTCGCAGCCGGAATTGGCTGTAAAATCAGGCGTAAGCGTGCGAAAGGTAAAGGCATGGGAGCACGATCACATCACGCCCACGGGAGCCGAATGGCAGGTATTGGCGGGTATCTTGCGCTTGGATTCCACGTTCCCCAAAAGCTGAAACCCAACAGCAGAGTCATGTGTTGGGTTTTACACACTTCGATCATCAAATACTTAGGCAACGACCTGTTCAAATCGCTGACGAAATGATGTCTAAAACAACCAAAGGCAACGAAACATCATGTGTTGCCTTTTTATCACAAAATGCCCCCGTCACCCTTGGTCAGATGATTAAGCAACACCGGCTAAAATTGCGGAAAACGCGGAAGCAATTGGCGTCAGAATTAGGCGTCAGCGTCAAAACATTGTGGGGATGGAAAACGAACCGCTGGCAGCCAAGCGCATCGTTAAGAAACCGCGTCAGATGCATCGCTTTATGCGCCGGTTTGAGCCGCAATGCGCAGTTCTTCAATGAACACGGCGAATGGTTTTTCGGCAGCGCGGTTTGCGCGATGACCAGCGGCTATGCTCAAAGGCTTCGGTGCGGCCGACAACGTTTTCAAGCGGACGCGCTCCGGGACGAGGCGGGCGGTGCTAGTTGTGACGATGGCTATACCCAGCCCTGATTCCACCGCCGCCATCAAGCTGCTCACGCCGTCGTATTCACCTGCAATTGCGGGGCGCTGCTGGTGTTCACGCAACCAGCCGGTAATGATGCCCCAATACTCCGGGTAGTCGCGCTGGCAGAAAACCAGCAACGGTTCACGCGCCACTTCCGCTGGAGTCACCCGCGAGTGCCGAGCCAGTGGATGATTGCGATTCACCGCGAGTTTCCACGATGCTCGCACGAGTGGTATCCATTTCAAACCGTGACCATCGCGGTTCAAACCCACAGTCAGCGCGACATCCAACGTATCGTTTTCCAGCCCGGCGAGCATTTCCCTGGTTGAGAGATCAAACAACTCCACATGCGCGGTTGGATGCTTTTGCGCAAAATTTTCCACGGCGATGGATAACAGGTCGCTCGCAAGCGATGGCGCGTAGCCGACGCGCAGTCGCACGCTCTGTCCGGCGGCGCGGACACGTTCCAACATCTGGTCGGCGCGTTGAAACAGTTCGCGGGCTTCGCGCAGCAAGGTTTCGCCAGCGGGCGTCAAGCGGATGGAATGAGCCTTACGCTCCAGCAGGCACTGGCCGACTTCATCTTCGAGCGCCTTGACTTGCCGGCTCAACGCGGGCTGCGTCAGGAACATTTTCTGCGCGGCGCGGCTGATGTTGCCCGTTTCGGCCACTGCCACGAAGTAACGCAGTCGTCGGAGTTCCATGTCCGGCAGCATAACCTAAAGACAGGCTCAGGCCAAGAACTTAGCATTAGACAGAATTACGCGAAGCATTTATTCTGTTCACATGAAAACGACAGTGACCGAACTGAACATCCAGCGGGCGAACGAACGCGGCCACGCCGACCACGGCTGGCTGAACTCGCATCACACATTTTCCTTCGCTGATTATTACGATCCGGCGCACATGGGCTTTCGCTCGTTGCGCGTCATTAACGATGACCGTGTTGCTCCCGGCATGGGTTTCGGCACGCATCCGCATCGCGACATGGAAATCTTCAGTTACGTGCTTGAAGGTGCATTGCAGCACAAGGACAGCCTGGGCAACGGCAGCGTGCTCAAGCCGGGACAGATTCAACTCATGAGCGCCGGACTAGGCGTGACGCACAGCGAGTTTAATCCCAGTTCCACCGAGCCGCTCCACTTTCTCCAAATCTGGATTCAACCCCGCGAACGCGGCCTCGTTCCGAGCTACACTGAGTGGCATCCAACGCCGGCACAAGCCAGCGCGCCGAAGGTGCTCGTCATTTCGCCGGATGGTCGAGATGGATCAGCGACAATTCATCAGGATGCTGAGATTTATCGCATTCGCCTCCAGCCCGGCCAGAGCGTCACGCACCAACTCAAGCCGGGGCGCGGCGCGTGGCTGCAAATTGCCGAAGGCGCGCTGTCGCTTAACGGTGTCGCGTTGGCCACCGGCGACGGCGCGAGCACCGAGGAGGCTGGCCCGCTCGCGCTCGCAGCAACCGAGCCGACCGAAGCGCTGCTTTTTGACTTCGCCTGAAACACACTCAAACCAAAGGAAAATACTATGAGCCAATACCACAAACTCTACACGCCGGCGGACGCCGCCATCGTGTTCATTGACCAACAGCCCCAGATGACCTTCGGCGTGGCCAGCACCGACCGCGCGACCCTCATCAACAACACCACGCTCCTCGCGCGCGTCGCGAAGGAATTTAATGTGCCCGCCGTGCTCACGGCCGTCGAGACGGAGAGCTTCAGCGGCTATATCTGGCCGCAGTTGCTCGACATATTTCCCGGCCAGCAAGTGGTCGAACGCAGTTCCATGAACTCGTGGGACGACGCTGGTTTTCGCAAAGCCATCGAAGCCACAGGGCGCAAGAACATCCTCATGACAGGCCTGTGGACGGAAGTCTGCATCACCTGGCCGACGATTGAAATGCTCGGCGCGGGCTATAACATCTACGTCGTCGAAGACTGCTGCGGCGCGACATCACCTGCGGCGCAGGAGGCTGCGCTTTCGCGCATGGTGCAGGCTGGCGCAATCAGGTTGACCACCATTGCGGCCCTGCTCGAATTTCAGCGCGATTGGAAAAACCGCGAGCACTACAACGCGCTCATGGGTATCCTCAAACAACAGGGCGGCGCTTACGGAGTGGGCGTGGAATACGCCTACACGATGGTCCACCACGCCCCGCAGTCGGCGCAGAAGCCGCAGGTTGTTCCCAAGAAATCCCATTAACCATTGAAACTTCCTGCGCGAACTATGAAAACCCAATCGCTCCTCATTGGGCTGGCGGGCACATTTCTGCTCGCCAGCGCCTCGGCGGCCGACACCGGCGGAACCCCGAAGGAAAACCTATTTGCCACCAAGCCGCTGGGCATCCAATGGTCCGTCAAGATGGTTGGCCCATTCATGGAAGCGGCTGATTTGCAAATCATCTGCCTGTTCAAACACAAGGCGTCCGGTGACACGTATCAGGGCGCGGCGAAGGAAACGGATGACAAGCTCGGCGGTCTGCTCTCGGCATTGCGCAATCGTGGCGAGTTTGTCGGCGAGCTCGGCGAGACCGTTCTCTTCACGCCGCCAAAAGGTTCAATCCCGGCGAAGCGTTTCATGGTGATTGGACTCGGCGACGAAAAGGATTTGTCGCTCGACACGCTGCGGATTATCGGACGCATCGCGGAATGTGAAGCCGTGCGGCTCAAGGCCCAATACGTCGCCTGGGCGCCGGTCATCCGTGATGAAGGCAATTCAGCCATTGAGGTGGGTGCCGGCGACCGGGCATTCGCAGAACAATTCCTTTCCGCCTACGACACCGAAATGCGCCTGCAGGCACAGGGACTCGCGCCCAAATTCAGCATTAAGGATGTCGTGATTGAAGCCGGGCCGAGTTATTTCGACAGCGCGGCAAAGCAAGTCGGGGAAGGCATTGATTCAATCAGCGCCGAACTGGCTCGACGCGATGCCGCGCCTTATTGCTCGGGCATGAAATAACCAATGCGCCATGCCTGGTTCATTTCAATGTTGCTCGCTCTGCCGCCAACCCTGTTGGCTGGGGACATGACCACCACCGGAGAAATCCCGTCCGCGCCGCCGTCCTACCAGATACTGCGTTTCGACGAGAATTACTCCTGCCTGGCCAACCCGACGAACCGCACCGACTGGTTTGATCCAATCAAATACATTCCGCTATGCGCCAATGATCCGTCCTGGTATCTCACTTTCGGTGGCGAGTTGCGCGAACGTTTTGAGGGAAATTACGATCCCAATTTCGGGATTGGCGGTGTTGGTCCCGATTCCTATCTGCTCCAGCGCGTCACGCTGCTCACCGACGTGCATCTTGGCGACCGGGTGCGCTTCTTTGCGGAAGGAGTTTCCGGTCTGATGGCGGGCGAATCACGGCCTGCGCCGCCGGTGCAGCAGGACCCGATTGATCTGCAATTTGTCTTCGTTGACATCGTTCCGTATTTGACGGACGACGAACGGCTCACGCTGCGCGCCGGCCGTTTCGGCATGAGTTTTGGCGCGGGCCGGCTGGTGGCGACGCGGGCGGCGGCAAACATTCTATTTCGTTTCGATGGTTTTGAAGCGATTTACGCGCGGCCACTTTGGCAAGCCACCACCTTCCTCACGCAACCCGCCGTGGATTCGGGAGGATTCAACGGCGAGAATCATTCAACCACGTTCTGGGGTCTCTATGTCACGCACTGGTTCGACGCGCCGCATACGCTCGGTCTGGACCTGTATTACTTTGGCATTCATCGCGAACACGGCGCTTACGCTTCAGGCACTGGGGACGAACACCGGCATTCGTTGGGCGCCCGCGAATTCGGCGAACGGAACGGTTGGGATTGGAACGCGGAGCAAGTCCTGCAAGTGGGCAGCTTTGGAAACGACTCCATCCTGGCGTGGACTGCGGCTCTGGATTCCGGTTACACGTGGGATGCCATGTGGCGGCCGAGGCTTGGTCTGAAAGCGGGCGTTGTCAGTGGCGACCACGACCCGAATGACGGGCGTTTGGAAACGTTCGACGCGCTCTATTTCAAATCCGGTTACTTCAACGACGCCAGTTTGATTCGTCCGCAAAACATCATTGGTGTTCATCCAAATCTCGCGCTGAAGCTGTCGCGCACCGTGTCGGTGGACGACGGAGCAGATTGGTTTTGGCGCTACTCACGAAATGACGCCGTCTATGCCGTGCCTGGATTCATTGCGGTTCCCGCGCTGAAAACCGCTTCAAGCTTTGTCGGCACTGCCCTTGATGTGAATCTGACGTGGCAGATTCAGAGGCACGTCAGTCTTCAAGCGTCCTACGTTCACTTTTTCACCGGAAGTTATATTCACGAGGCGGGTGGTCACGATGTGGATTACGTTTCCACAACCCTAAGTTTTGTGTTCTAACTCAATCAGCAAACCCATGAACGAACCCATCCATGTCGCCATCACCCGGAAGATCAAGCCGGGTTGCGAAGCCGAATTCCAAGCGGCGCTTCAGGAATTTTTCAAAACCTCGTTCGCACACACCGGCGTGCATGGCGCCAGCATGCTCGTGCCGCCGCCCGGTTCGCCGTCGCCGGAATTCGGCATCCTGCGCACTTTTGCCAACTCGCAGCAGCGCGACGACTTCTACGCCTCGCCGATGTTTCAAGCTTGGGAGGAGCGGATCAAGCCGTTGACGGAAGGCACGCCGGTCTATCGTGAGTTGAACGGCCTGGAAGCCTGGTTTCGCTCGCCGCAGATTCCGCCGCCGCGCTGGAAGATGGCATTGCTCACCTGGCTCGCTGTCTGGCCCGTCAGCATGGCGGTGCCCGCAGTGTTGAATCCGTTGATTGGTGCCAGCGTGCCCGGTTTCATTTTCGCCGGAGCCGTCGCCGGCGGCATCGTTCTTGTCCTGACCTGGGGCGCCATGCCCTTGCTCGTCAAACTCGCCAAGGGATGGCTGCTCCCAAAAATACTTAACCACTGACATTCCATGAAAACTCAAGCTGACCTCATCCTGCACAACGGCCACATCACCACACTCGACCTGAAATATCCCGAGGCGCACAATCTCGCCATCAAGAACGGCCGCATCGTCGGTGTGGACGATGCCGAAAGCTACGAACGCGGCTCGGACACAAAGGTGATTGATCTTAAAGGCCGCCGCGTCATTCCTGGGCTAAACGATTCGCACCTCCACGTTATTCGCGGCGGGTTAAATTACAACATGGAACTTCGCTGGGATGGCGTGCCGTCGCTGGCCGACGCTTTGCGGATGCTCAAGGAGCAGGCGCAACGCACGCCGCCCGGTCAATGGGTGCGCGTGGTCGGCGGCTGGAGTGAATTTCAATTTGCCGAACGCCGGATGCCGACGTTGGAGGAAATCAACGCCGTCGCGCCGGAAACGCCAGTTTTCATTCTGCACTTGTATTGTCGCGCGCTGCTGAACCACGCGGCGCTCCGTGCTTGCGGCTACACGAAGGACACGCCCAATCCGCCCGGCGGCGAAATTCAGCGCGATCACGCCGGCAATCCCACCGGCCTGCTCATCGCGCGTCCGAACGCCACGATTCTTTACGCGACGCTCGCCAAGGGACCGAAGCTGCCGCCAGAGCATCAATTGAATTCAACGCGCCATTTCATGCGCGAGCTGAACCGGCTCGGCCTGACGAGCATCATTGACGCGGGCGGCGGTTTTCAGAATTACCCGGAGGATTACGCAATCATTGACGATCTCCACAAGCGCGGCGAGATGACGTTGCGCATCGCCTATAATCTTTTCACGCAAAAGCCGAAGCAGGAAAGGGAGGACTTCGCACGCTGGATTAAGATGACCGGGCCGGGCCGGGGCGATGATTTCTTCCGCTGCAACGGCGCGGGTGAAATGCTTGTCTTTTCGGCGGCGGACTTTGAAGATTTTCTCGAACCGCGGCCAGACCTTCCGGCAGCGCTCGAAGGCGAACTCAAGGAAGTCGTGTCGCTGCTGGCCGCGAACAAATGGCCGTTCCGCCTTCACGCGACGTATGACGAGAGCATCACGCGTTTCCTGAACGTGTTCGAGGAGGTGAATCGCAACGTGCCGTTCAAAGGACTGAATTGGTTCTTCGACCATTGCGAAACCATTTCCGACAGGAATTTGGAACGCATCAAAGCTTTGGGCGGCGGTATCGCCATTCAACATCGCATGGCGTATCAGGGCGAATACTTCATGGACCGTTACGGCCAGAAAGCCGCCGAGCGAACACCGCCGGTGCGAAAAATGTTGGAACTTGGCATTCCCGTCGGCGCGGGCACGGACGCCACGCGCGTGGCGAGCTACAACCCGTGGGTTTCGCTTTATTGGCTCGTCACCGGCAAAACCGTCGGCGGCGTTTCCATGTATCCCGACAAGAACCGCCTCACCCGTGAAGAGGCGCTGCGGCTTTACACGCAAGGCAGCAGTTGGTTTTCCAGCGAGAGCGGCAAGAAAGGCGCTATCGGCCCCGGCCAACTCGCCGACCTCGTCGCGCTGACCGACGATTATCTCTCCGTGGCGGAAGAAAAAATCAAAAGCATCGAATCCGTTCTCACCGTCGTGGGTGGCAAAGTCGTCCACGCCACGGATGAATTCGCTCCGCACGCGCCGGCGCCCATTCCGGTGTTGCCCGAATGGTCGCCCGTAAAAGTTTTCGGTGGTTACGGTGCGCCATTGGACATTCGCAAAGCCGCCCGAGCCGGTGTGCCCATGCAACATCAGCATACAGAAAAATGTCGTCAGCATGGCTGCCACCACGCATTGCAACAACTCTTCACGGCGGCTGAAGTAGCACGCAATCGTTATGCCGACTTCTTCGGGTTGGGTTGCGACTGCTTTGCCTTTTGATCATCGTGAAACTTTTGGAAAAATCCTTGTCGGTTGACACGAACAGCTTGGCGGTTGCCTTGGGGCATCTTTTCCTCCGGGTCGCGGCGGGGCTGATGATTTTCTACATCCACGGCTGGCATAAACTGGAAGGTTGGATTTACGATTGATTCCTTGATCAAGACCAGGGGAGAACTCATGGTGGAAGTTCAAAAAGACGAAACTCCAAAAGGTGGAAACTGACTCCGGTCTCCGCGCGTATTCAGGGGAAAATGGTTTTAGGCTGCCGGCGGATCAGGTGAACAAGCGGTCACCCCCACAACTGGCGGTCAAGCGAACGATACTGAATCGTCTCGGAAATGTGGTCGCTAAAAATCTTTTCCGAGCCGGCCAGGTCTGCAATCGTCCGCGCCACCTTCAAAATCCGGTCGTAGGCACGCGCGCTTAAATTCAAATCCGTCATCGCGTTTTTGAGCAACTCCTTCGTTGCATCGTCCAGTTCGCAGAACTGCTTCAACTCGCGCGAACCCATCCGCGCGTTGCAGGTGATTTTCGGTTTGTGCTTGAACCGTTCGTGCTGGCGCCGGCGCGCGGCCACGACACGGTCGCGGATTTGCGCTGACGTTTCGCCCGTGCGATCGCCGTCAATCTCGCGAAACTTCACCTGCGGCACTTCCACGTGCAAATCAACGCGGTCGAGTAGCGGCCCGGAAATCCGGCCCGGATAATTCTGGATTTCGCGCGGCGTGCTTCTTGATTCGTGCGGCATTTTCCCGTCCGGCGTGCGCGATGTTGCCTTTTTGCGACAGGTTTGTGAGCGTGCCGCGCAAAGACGTAGCACCTGTTTGGACTCGCAGTTTTCCAATCGCAAAGGAGCCCACGACCATTGGTCAGCACCTCAAGAGGAAACGGTTCGGAGCAGGCTTCCGGCAATCGGAAGCCGCTCAAATACTAGGGGTTAGCGCAAGGTCTCTGAGTCTTTGGGAATGCGACAGGCTGTTTCCAACCGTTCCCTATCACGCTCGAATTATCGCGTATATTGGCTATGACCCGTTCGAGAGGCTATCGAAATAACACCCAAAATAGCCAAAGGCAACGAACCCCATGTCGTTGCCTTTTTGTGAGGTCACTTCATCCAAATATGATTACTTGCTTCGCAGTGAAAACTAGGTTTCGTTGCGCTGATTCTCGAAATTACGCTTGCCGATGGCCCGTCATTTGCTATATTGCAAATGTTTTGCAACACGTAAAATCCAAGTTGAATCGCTTCAACAAACCGGCGCTGGCCGTTTTGCTGATCGGTTTGGTGTTGCTGCTGAACGCGATGACGGCGGTGCCCGCACTACACGAACTAATTCACAAGGACGCGGACAGCGCCAACCATTCTTGCGCCGTCACTCTGTTTGCGCACGGGCACGTTGAATCCGCGGTTTGCGACGTTCCGGCAGTCCTGTCGGCGACTTTTGTAGAAACCATTCCGCATTTGGAATTTTCCATTTTCAGCATGGTTATCGAAAATCTTCCGCCCGGCCGTGCTCCTCCCTCAGTTGTTTCTCCCCTCGTATAGGCCAGTCAGCTTCGGCTGATTGGATTTTCGTTTGTAATTCCGTTTTGAACTGGCGCGCACGCTTGGTGCGTGGCGTCTGAGCAGGAGAAAAAATATGAAACTGAAAAAAATTTTAGGGTGGTCTTCTGCCCTTTGCCTGGGGGCGATGACCGCTCAGGCCCAGGAGACAAATCAACCGGCTGATTTCGATCAGCGATTGATACAAATGCAGGAAAAGTTTGAGCAGCGGGAGCGGGGAATGGAGGCCCGTTTCGATAAAAAAATCACCGCGCAGGACGCGGAAATCGAAGCGCTCAAGAAACAACTGGCCGGCCCGGTAACGAATCCGCCCGCGTCGGTCGTCGCCGGGACGCCGTCCACCAACACGGTGACACCGGAGCAATTGAAAGACTTGAACGACAAGGTGGATCAGGTGGCCGAGGCGCAAAAGAAGACCTTGATGAGCGAGTTCAACCCGGCCATCGGCCTGGTGGGCGAAACGATTTTCTCCTACCGCAGCAAAGGCTCGGATCAAACTGGCAGCGACCGCCCGGGCGGATTCGACGTGTTCCAACGTTCGATTGAATTGAATGTGGCCGCGTCGGTGGATCCGTTTGCAAAGGGCTATGCCGTGATCAATGCTTCGGCCGATTCCGCCACTGGCGAGGCAACAATGGGCATCGAAGAGGCGGCCTTGCAGACGACTTCGCTGCCGGGGAATCTGGAATTAAAAGCGGGGCGGTTCTTTGGCGAGTTCGGCCGGCTCGGTTACATTCACGACCATGAACTGCCATTTGTGAATCGTCCGCTGGTGTTGGACCAATACATTGGCGGTGAATCGCGAAGCGATGGCGCCCAGGTCAACTGGCTGGCGCCCGTATCGCATTATATCAGCCTGACTGCCGGCGTCGGCGATTCCTTCGGCGGCGACAGTCCGAACCCGAACAATCCCGGCACCTACCGCGCTTTCGACGGGTTGAACTTCTGGGGAAGACTCTCAACCTACTTCGATTTGACGCCTGATTGGCAGTTCGAAACGGGCGTCTCGGGTCTCGTCAATCCCAAAACCGAAGACCGCGGCGGTGCGCTGGTGCAACCCAACGGCATCAGCACGTTGACTGAAAAAGAACGCCGGCTCGCGGGTTTTGACGTGAAGTTGAGTTACGTCCCGCTCCAGAACAATCAGTTCCAGAGTTTCACCTGGGGTACGGAGGTGCTTTACAGCGACAACCGTTATCTCTCCGACCCCGATGGCGTCCCCAACAACGGCGACGAGTTCGACGAAAACGTCGGTTCGATCGGCCTTTATTCGTATGTCACCTATAAGTGGAGCCGGCAATGGAGCGCGGGATTCCTGTTTGACTGGTTGCAAAGCGCACAAAATCACAGCGACGAAACCACCGCCTTTTCGCCGTTCATCACGTTTGCCTTGAGCCATTGGAATCAACTGCGCCTGCAATACACCCACACCGACCACAACGCCGTCTCCGGTCTGCGCCCCGATGACGCCGTTTATTTGCAATGGTCGTGGATCATCGGCGCACACTCACACGGCTGGCAACAACGTTAAACCTTGAAAGGAGAAATCGTTTTATGAAATCCAAATTATTCCGTTTCCTGTCACTGGCCGTCATCGCCGCCGTCACGCTTGGCGCCGGCCCGGCCCACGCAGCCAAAATCCGCGTCGTCACCACGCTCACCGACCTGGCCGACCTCACACGCAACGTCGGCGGCGAGCATGTTGAGGTCCACAGTCTCGCCACCGGCATCGAAGACACGCACGGCGTGCCGATGAAGCCGAGCTTCGTTCCGGTGTTGAATCGCGCCGATCTCGTCGTGCTCGTCGGTTTCGATTGTGAGCACGCCTTTTTGCCCGCGTTGCTTGAAGCGAGCAAAAATCCGCGCATCCAGGTCGGCAAATCCGGTTACGTGGATTGTTCGCAAGGCGTCACGCCGGTTGATGTGCCAAAGTCCACCGACCATTCCGAGGGCGACGTGCATCCCTACGGCAATCCGCATTACATGCTCGACCCCATGCTGGCGAAAACCGCGGTGCAGAACATCTGCAACGCGCTGGTTGCCATCGCGCCGCAATACGAAGCCGACTTCAAGCACAACCGCGACACCTACCTCGCCAAGCTCGACGCCAAGATCGTGGAATGGCAAAAGGAGGCCGCGCCGCTCAAAGGTGTGAAGTTCGTTTCCTACCACGAACATTGGCCGTACTTTGCGAACCGGTTCGGCATGGTTTACTTCGGCACCATCGAGTTGAAACCGGGTATTGATCCGACACCGCGACACATTGAGGAATTGGTTTCCTCAATGAAAGCGGAACACGTTTCGATTGTGGTTCGCGAACCGCAGTTCCCGGAAAAGGTCCCCGCCCTGATTGCGCAGCAAACCGGCGCGACGTTGGTGAAACTGCCCATCATGCCCGGCGGCGTGCCGCACACGGATACCTACATCGAAATGATGGATTACATCGTCCACACCATGGTTGGCGCATTGCCCAAGTAATATGAGCGAACCCGTCATCACGCTCGACGGCCTGGCCATTGGTTACGATGGCCGGGCCGTGCTGTCCGGCATTTCGTTGGCTATTGCCCGCTCCAGTTTCACCGCGATTCTCGGCGCAAATGGTTCGGGCAAATCCACATTGCTTAAAACGCTGCTCGGCCTCCAGCCACCGGTCGCCGGCCGGATTCATTTTGGCTCCCCGCCGGTTTTCGGCTATGTCCCGCAAACCGTCGAACTTGATCCGCTGTTTCCACTGACTGGATTTGACGTGGCGCTCATGGGAACATATGGCCGGGTTGGGCCGGGGCGCTTTCCGCCACACGCAGAACGCCAATTGGTGCACGACTGTTTGCGTGCAACGGCGGCGGACGGTTTTGCCCACAAAAAATTTAGCCGGCTTTCCGGCGGGCAAAAACAGCGCGTCCTCATCGCCCGCGCGCTGGCCACCCGGCCCGACGTGCTGGTGCTTGACGAACCGACCGCCGGCGTGGACGCCGCCGCCACGCACAATCTGTTGGAATTCATTTCCCAGATTCACGCCGAACGGAAACTGACCATCCTGCTTGTCACCCACGATTTGCCGCTTGTCCGCAAGCACGCACAGCAAATCGTCTGGCTGCACCAGGGCCAGGTCCTGCACGGCACAGTGGCGGAATTGTTCACGCCCGAACGTATGGCGGAAATTTTTGAAATGGAGCTCGGCTGACATGGAAACGTTGCGCCAGATTCTGTCGCCGGATTTCCTGCTGCGAAATTCCGTTTATACCAGCGTGCTCATCGGCTTTGCCTGCCCGCTGGTCGGCGTGTTCCTCGTGTTGCGCCGGTTGATTTTCATGGGCGTCGCGCTGCCGCAAATTTCCTCCACCGGCGTGGCCGTGGCGCTTTCGCTGCCGCTGTGGCTGGGCATGGACATGAGTGGTCACGATTCGCAAAACGCCCACGTGCTGGCATTTGCCGGCTCGATCGCTTTTACGCTGATGGCGATTTTGGTGCTCGCATTTTTGGAGCGACGCGGACGCGGCCTGCCCGAAGGCCGGCTCGGCACGGCTTATGTCGTTGCCGCCGCGCTCAGCATCCTGCTGTTGTCAAAAAACCGCTACGCGGAACTTGGCTGGCTCGATTTGATGAAGGGGGAAATCATCACCGTCTCCAATTTTGATTTGACGCTGACCGCCATTGCCTTGGCGCTGGTGCTGGTCGTGCTCGGCCTGTTTCACAAGGAATTGATGCTGGTCTCGTTCGACCGCACGCTGGCCGTCACGCTCCGCAAGAACGTCGTATTCTGGGACGCGCTGACGTATCTGTTGATCGGCTTTACTGTCTCAATGGCCGTGTTGAGCGTCGGTCCGTTGATTTCGTTCGGTTTCCTGCTGATTCCGCCGCTGACGGCGCATTTGTTCGCCCGGACCATGCGCCAATTCACCATTTTCGCTTCGCTGATCGGCGGGGTGGCATCGTTTATTGGTTTCTGGATTGCCTATCAATGGGATTTGCCGATCGGCCCGACGGACGTGGTGTTGCTGGGAATCATTTATGCGCTCAGCTTTGTCGTAAAAAAACTCGCGTTCCTCTTCCAATCGAAATCAAAGAGGTGATTTCGAAACAACATCTGAAGTCATAGGTTGCCACGAGAAAGGTAGTAATGGTTGGATGATAATTTATGCAACCATTCCAAATAAAAAATATACTGCTCCTTCTCTCGCTCTGTCCTGTTCAAACTTCCCGGTCGCGTCGGCCATACCCACGGCATTGGAAATTGTACCAGCGAATTCCGGTACAGCCACAGACGCTCGGCGAGCAAATCAAAAAGCACCGCTTGGAACTGCACTGGTTGCAATCAGATGTTGCCGCAAAGATCGGAATTTCTTCCGCATCGGTCAGCAATTGGGAACGCGGCATCACCTCCCCATCTCGCCGGATGACAAAGAAGATTCGGGAATTTCTTGGCTACACACCACCTGTGCCGGTTCCGAGAAAACGAAGCCCCGATTCATACTGTTGGAAATGTGGAATTTCTGAAACCTCCCCCGAACGTTGCCTATTTGAGAAGGTTTGCAAGTGATTCAATAAAAGCCGCATGCAATCACAAGTTCATGCAACTGACCCCAATAAAGTCGGTGCGCGATGTTGAGCGAATGGCTTTTCGTCCAGAGCCAAGAACCTTTGCGGCAAACGCGGGCGCGACGTGGCGCAGACCACAAAGCAATTGATCGCGCCAGCTTAAGGCAGTTGAAGCAGCCGGAAGAAGCAGCGCCCGCCGCTGACCGCATTGGTGAAGGACGTTGAACCGCTGCTGGAGACGTTGGTTTTGATAGAGACCCAGTTGGCCGAGGAAGCCAGATTCGTTGAAGCTTGCAATATGTTGGTTTTGCCTACGGTCAACCCGGTGGCATTGAACCAGAACTGGCCCGCGGCAAGATTCAGCGCCGTCAACGTGATCGAAGCGGAATTTTGCACGGTAATGGAGATCGAATTCGTTGCCGTTGCGCCAACATTGTCATAGGCAATGACGGTTAAAGTGTAACTTCCCGCCGTTAAATCTGTCACCGACGTAGCAAATGGGCTGGAGAATACATCGTCCACCAGATTTGTGCCGACGTAAAACTCGACATCGGACAAGCCGTCGGCATCCGAATCGGAAGCGTCGGCCGCAAAGGTAAACGAAGCCGGGGCTGTGAACACGCCGTTGTTCGTGGGATTGGTAATGGTGACCGAAGGCGGCGTGTTCGCGCTTACATAGACGGTTCCGAAGTCCCCAGCGTCGTCGTAATAGGCATAGGTTCCCGGTTGATTGAAGTAAAGGCCACCGGGAGTGGCAAACGGAACCCAATCCCCGTTGTTGCTATAGATCGTATAAGGACCGGTCCCATCATCAATCCAATACACGCCCTCGCCAGCAACGATGTACACCGGGTCGGGGGTAAACGAGAAACCATCGTCGGTGACCTTCACGTACGGTTGTGCCTGCAATGTGCCTGACGCAACAAACAGGCTGATAGTTAGGAAGAGCGTTGCTTGCCAGATTCTCTTCTGCATGGGCGCCATTGTGACAAATTACGTGGAAGATGTAAAGAAAAATTCTTGCGGCGCGCGGGGAGATCCATTCCACGGGGCCAGCGAAAAGCGGAATGGAAACTTGGAATCTCGCGTCGGCACACCACCCGTACTGGTTCCGAAAAAACGGGGCCTCGGTTCATGCTGTTGGAAATGTGGGATTTCTGAAACCTCCCCCGAACGTTGCTTGTTTGAGGGGATTTGTAAGTAATTCAATGAAAGTAACATGCAATCACAAGTTCATGCAACTGACCTTCCCAAAGTGCGTGCGCGATGTTGCCTTTTTGCGACAGGCTTGTGAGCGTGCCGCGCAAAGACGTTGCTCCGGTTTGGACTCGCAGTTTTCCAATTTCAAAGGAGCCTACGACCCTTGGAGGACATCTCAAGAAGAAACGGTTTGGTGCAGGAATCCGGCAATCGGAAGCCGCTCAAATTCTATGGGTTAGCGCGCGATCTTTGAGTCTTTGGGAATGTGACCGACTGTTTCCAACCGCTCCCTATCACACTCGAATCATCGCGTATATGGGCTATGACCCGTTCCAGAAATTACAGAAATAATGCCAAAAACAGCCAAAGGCAACGAACCCCAGGTCGTTGCCTTTTTGTGAGAGGCGGTCAACCAAGTGCGGCTGCAACTGTTCGTGCTGACCTACAACCTGGGCAACTTCCTGCGGCAGGCGGTATTGCCCCAGACCGTTCGTCACTGGACATTGACGACCTTGCGGGAGAAACTGATCAAGATTGGGGCGAAGGTCGTGCGCCATTCCCGGAAGATAGTCTTCCAGATGGCGGAGGTGGCGGTTCCGAGAGCGTTGTTCCGCGACATCCTGAGGTCAATTGAACGGCTGAGATTGGCAACGGTGTTATCAGGATGAAGGAAGAGACTCAACCATCGCAGGGGAATACTGGAAACCACGGAGGCGGTGTCTTCGCGTGGGGTGGAAAAGCGTGTGGAAAGGTGCAAATGTCAACGAAACGCCCCCTCTGCCAGAGAAAAACCGAGGGCGAACCGAAAAAAGGACTTGCAGACCTGTGGAGAGGGAAAGAATCACGAAAAAGACCCACGCTGGTCGTGGGCAAGAAACCATATGGAAAATCCCAATTTAAGAAAAAGGCTGTTTGACGGAGACGCTTTTTCGCTATTGACCGCTCACGCTAATGGGCGACCCGTTTCTTAATTAAATCAAACGGCCAAAACCGTGTAAAACCATGTTTTTCAGGGGTTTACAGAGGGCTTATTTTGTGAATAAGTATTTCTTGACTTCCCCCTTTACTTGTCGTAATGTCTGGTCCCAGAAAAGATGGTAGTCAGTCAACCCGTAACAAAAATATGAAAAATGTTTCAACCCTTATCATGGTTTTCTGCAAAGAAACACGAATCAAGCCGCCACAATCTGTTAAGAGCGTTATACAATCAGGTGGTTTGCGGGATTGGCGCGCAGGCCTGCTGTTGGGCGCAGTTTTGTTGAGCCTGTCCATCGCCTCGGTTGCCAGAGCACAGAGCGGTTCTGAAAACACAAGTCTTTTTGGCACGCTGGGCCAGCTCAATGCCGGGGTGACGGTTGCGAACGCTTTGAATATCCAACCCAACGCCTGCGTCCCGACGGCCACCGCGAATGGATTGGCCTTCTTGGAGAACTACCAGTTGTCCATAAGTCAACCCGACCCGTTAAGTTTCAGCCCGACCTACGCATCGGTCAACAACCTGGCAACAGCCATGGGCACCTATAACAATACCTATTACCAATACTACAATGCTGCTAATAATTTAGTCTACACATCCAAAAACGCGCGAAACGATGCGGCTGCAATTACGCTAGGCGCCGTCAGTGTCGCCACACGGTCAAACATTGGCGGCACTCCGACTACCTGGATGTACAACGGCCTGCAGGGTTATCTCGGTGCCGGGGGAGCCAATCCGGCCCCCACGGTTTCCATCTCGGGCGAAATTGGGGGGGCCACGCCCGCAGGTTGGTTGCAGGGCGCGTTAAATCCTGGAATGAGCATTGCTCAGAACACCATTCCAACGGCCGGGTATCTGGCGAATGCCTTGAATGCGAACGTCGCCGTGGAGCTCACGCTTGAGTGGGGTGTTTTTAACGGCAATACATGGACGAGTCAGGGCGGGCACGAGGTGACGTTGGACGCAATCAACCTGGGTAATAACGGTACCGGCACCATCCAGTTTTTGGATCCGTACGGCTTCAGTCCCACCTTCATGAACGGCACGCTGACCTTGAACGCCGATGGGTATCTCTATGTGACCGAACAAACGATTGCGCCCCCTCCCGCTGACGACAATCCAAGTGATCTTCAAGATTCCGTACCTGGAGCTGGCTTGCCTTTAATAGGCAGAATCGACGTTGCCATGATCGAATCGGTTCCGGAGCCGTCCACCTGCTCGTTGGCTGGCACGGCACTCTTGATCATATTTGGAATGAAGTTTCATCGGAAATTGCGTGGCACCGTGAGCATAACTGCGCCATTGCGAACGTAAAATCTTCAAGCGTTTGAGAATGCGGGTTGCCTCGGTCTAGTGACCCAGATGCGCGGAAAGATGATTTCAAAGATGTCGTCGAGCAGTCCCATCAAGTGAAATGCTACCAAAGCAACCAGCTTCAGGGAAGCCGCCAGCAACCGCGATAACATCTTGAAACACGCTGTGAGCCAGTTGCATCGCATCTTGTGGCCGTTTTAGCTTCGGTTTAACCATGCGACAAGCATGGCACATTCAAGCTGAAAATGGAAATTCAATTTCAAAGTAGCCCACTACCAAAAATTCTCGACACGGTTTAGAAATAAGCGTATTCATCAATCAGTTGGAAAAGCCGAACTCCGGTTTATCAGGAAGTCGCTGGCGCACGGCGGGAACGCATCAGCGTCATCTCCGTTCAAACAGATCCCGGTCAATCTGCGCCGGTTCAATACAGCGCGGATCCTCTATCTTCGGGTTGTTCACCAGATTGCTGACGGGATAAATTTTCAACGGAGCTTGAAGCGGGCGGTTTAACGCAGCCTGAAACAAATCGCTGCCGGGTTTGTTTTCCAGCCACCAACGATAATGTGTCGGTTCCACGATGACCGGCATTCGATGATGCAACGGAGCCATCGTTTGATTGGCTTGAGTCGTGATGATGGTTAAGGACTCGACGGTCTGGCTAGGAGGTGGTTCTTCCAAATCAGTGTCGGGCGGTCCCGGTGTCGGTGGCTTAATCCATTTCTCCCACAAGCCAGCAAAACAAAATGGTTCACCACTCTTGAGCATGATCCGAAACAGCTGCCGTTTACCAAAGAAGTCGTTCCTAAACGCTGTCGCTGCGTCGGGCCGCTAAACTTTTGGAGCTTCCATTGGGCGTCGGTTTTCGGTGGATTGGAAGCGGCAGCGGTGACGGCTGTTGTTCCTCCTCAAGGTTGTGTAGTGGCTGCCGCCCAATCAGTTCCACTATTTTACACGGCAGTTTAGGCAACCTCCAACCGCTTACGCGCTTTGACGGCATCTCGCTCATTCGCTTCTTCGGTAGCGTAGGGCGAAGACATGGTGACGATGCCTAACACCTGTTAACAAGAAGTCCAAAAATGAAAAATAGAACTGAGAGAACTTCTCAGTTCACTCAATCCAAGCTACGCTTTTCTCCTCGCCAGTTTGCGGCGGTTTTGGTTTTGCCTTTTTCCCCATTTGTTCGTTTACATAGTGCGTCAACTCACTTGCGACCTGATGACGAACCGCACACCGTTCAGTGGTGTAAATGCTGTAATGGACGCGCTTGCAATGTGGACATGGTTGCTCACTTTCCATTCTTGTTTGGCAAGCAGTTATTATGCCGAAAAATCATTTCAAACTACCTTGCACATTATGCAGCGCAGGTTCAGCCTTTGTAACTGGCGTATCCGACAATGAGCTTTTGAAATGTTTGTTCAGCGCGCGCTCGACGCTGGCAATCATAAAATTCACCAGCGGCAGTGGCAGTTTTCATCGCATGTCCTAAATGTATTTTTTCACCGGCAGTCAAATCCACCCCCCCCTTAAAAAACCCTCAATTCCATGGGATAATGAATAGGTGACGGTTTAGCTCCCCGTTGCCATGGCCGTCCCCGTTGCCGTGGCCGTCTCCGTCGCCGCCGCCTCAAGGTTGCCCGTGGGTCGGGGAAATCCTGTCAATGGAATAGTCTATAATCGGAGTTGGCTGCCCGACATTGCCTGCCGCGTCGTTGTTTCGAACGGCCTGTATGTCAGGCGTGATATTCTGCAGATAGGCTGTGCTGGTAGGCGCGATCTTGCCGGTGGCTGGATCGGATGAAAAACCTGCTGCAACGGAGACGCTGACAGGCGAGCCATTGCCAGGCGGGTTGTAGGCCACCGACACTGTCCCGCTCAGACACGCCACGGTTCCATCCGCCCGTACTGAATATTCGGTGCCAACGATTTTGGCCACTCCGTTTGGCAACCGGACTTCAAACTCGGAGGGGCGGACAAGCTTATGCTGGGAGCCGATGAGGGTGCCGGACAGTAAGCTCACCCTGGTCATGGTCAACCCCACCTCGCCAGCAGGCATTTTATCCAAACGATCGAACCGCAAAATCGAGTCGGGCATTAGCCGTAAAACGGTCCGGCTGTCCGGCAGAAACAGGTCCATGGTTGCATCCGGGCCGGTCTTGATGATCGCACCCGCCGTCAAGGGGGTGTTCTCCTTGAGCGACTGCCAATTTCCGTCAATGGAATATGTGGCGGAGCCATGGACGGCACGGACCGATGCCCGGGCCGGTTGATATTGCGCGCGGGCAGGCAGAACCGAGGCTGCCAGGAGCGAAGCGGACAACACGAAAAAAAACGCCGTATAATTTCGGGCAGGTTTCATAAAGTTTTCCTTTCTGATCCATCTATCTTGTTTTTCTGAGAGTCGTCGGGTTTTTCTGAACGGTACTCTGTTTACAACTCGGCCCAGTTTGTGTCAGATGCCGCAGGGTAAAAAAGTTACAGTTGTAAAAACATATTCACAACTTATTCACACAAACCTGACAAATGCCGAAAGCGATGATGTTTTCCTGACGAAATATGACAGCCGTGGGAATCTGGTTTGGGTGAAACAAGCGGGAGGGGCAATGACCGCTGCCTGCGTGCGCAGAGGTTATCTCGAAAAACTTCATGCTGGCATTACACCAGTCACCCGCACTGGTGATTATTCCGTATGCGTCTGAGCTTCCACGTCTAGTTTCCGGCGCTGGATTGTGAAATCATGGCGGCATGGATACATCACAAACTGGATCTGGGCAGCCGCACTTCTTGAAACTTCACCTTTGGGGGAGGAGCTTCACGTTCCAGGCGCAACCATTTGCTCAGAGTGGACAACCCGATGCCGTGTTGGCTGGCAAATTCAGATTGGGTTCGGGGCTGCGTGGGCTGGTGGCGTACCAGTCGAGGCGGCTTTGGCGTGAAGTGGGCCAAACGAATATTCTGGGCAATAATGTGGATAGAAGCCGGACGTAAGAATGTCCACGATACTGTCTAGGGACTTCGTAAAATGGAAAAGGACGCTCGAACTTATGTTCTCAGACATAGTATAGCGGCTCCATCATGTATCCGGCCATGAGACTTAGCGATTTCATGTGCGCGATGTAGTCTAACGACGAGAATTGAGCCACGCCGGATGTGCGATGTCAACCGCGAATGCGGAACGGAAAGCGCCGACCGGCGCTGGCTCCAGCGCGGTGTTCTTCGATTACTTCAATGAAATCTGTCAGTTTTTTGCCTGTATAGAAATTTATCCATTTACCCTTCGTGTCAGTATAGGCCAAACATCGGTAACCTTTGCACTGAACCCATACCAGATCAACGTAGGTTGTAGGCTGCTTGCGGGTCTCATCACCGTCCGCTTGAATTTGGACTTTAGTTTTCATGATCGACCGCCACCGACAGGGACGGTGGAGCGTGAAAGGCACGTCCGAACTGCCGCCCGGCGTTGAACGGAAAAGCGCAGCGGCGGATCACTGGAGCACACTTGTTAGGCATACAAACTTAAATCTGCACTTCCTCCAGGTAGAAAAACTCCGGCTGGCCAATAACCCCAGCACTTTCCATGCGTTCACGCAGTTCCTTGGATTGCGTGAATTCCTTAGCTTGCGCCAAGCTCTTCCACTCGCAAAGAACAGTGATGTGATTCGGCTCGTCCACGGCGCGGAAGGCGCGGAAGCTCAACTCACCGCTGGCATTTCGGAAAGCAAGCCCGTCATTCACTGCTTTCTTCCATTTGTTCAAGTCTTCGATTTTATGGCGAACGATTAGGTTTGTCATAACTTTGTAGTTCCTTTTGTTTTGGTTTTTGCTGTGGATGCGTATGCCTAACGTCCAAGCTCAGCCACCGCCGCGGAGGATGAGCTCCAACTGCAATCCTGACAATCGAATTTCATAAAATCGTCCAACTGACCGGCGTAGCGGCGGTTGGCTGCAGCGACTTGGTTAGGCATCCTTCGGTAACGCATGTGAACCTTCCTCTCTCTGCTCTGCGACTATAATCCGGTCACCACGAACAACGATAAAAATCGTCCCCACGATGTAGGTGACAAGTACTGGAAATACCCAAATCCACGGAGAAATGCGGGACATCAAGCACAACGCCACAACCCCCGTCATCAAAACGCACAATAACCCTACAAACAATCCGAGCATCAATCGCCGGCGGAAATCGAATCGCAAAAGTGTGCCGCATGATCCACAATGCCAGCGCGCCCAAATCCAAGGACGCCAGAACCATCGCTTCGCTCCGACTGGATGGCCGCAAATCGGACAAGAATGAAGTGGATACTTCGTTGTCATGGTAACGATGCCTAGACAATATGGCTGTAGATGAAACGAGTAAAGGTGTCTGCTCTCCGAGAGCGTGGGTTGCGACCCGCAGGACGGGTTGCCGAGCCACAAGTTGTGGGACTCGCGCCCCAAACAACGAATGAACGAAGAGCAAACACCATGAAGACCTACATACTCCGTGATTCCCAAACTGTCGAGCCGCAAAAATCAGTGCGCCGGCCACGCACCCAACCCACCGCCCCGACACCCGCCAAGGGCCCCGTCCTGTGAATCGGTCTGGACGTGCATATTCCCCACCGCTCCTTATTATCCTCGCATCATCGCGTATATGGGCTATGACCCGTTCGACAAACTGACGAAATAACGATCCAAAAAACCAAAGGTAACGAACCCCAAGTCGTTGCCTTTTTGTGAAAGCGGCCAGCTACCGCGTTCATGCTGCTGTGACTTGGCGGTTCTAAATTCACAAATGCAGGCGCTGCAGAACACGATCACCAGCTTCAAGGAACCGCCCGGCGAGTAGCGCGGGTCCACGGAGCCTTCGATGGCCCAAACTGCGTTCTTGGTTCAGAGTGCTGAAAGCCCAAAAGAAACCCTGCCGCGCACGATTCAGTCGAGTGGCGACACGGTCCGAGCGGCTCGTTCAACTCTCGCCGGTCCGAATGCGGTAAACGCAGCGCCGGGCGCCGGCCACCATGTGCTCCGCTCTCTCGATGGTGACGCCTTCGCCAAGAATGGCGCGGAAGACTTCCATTTCCGCATCGCATAGCTTGGAGCACACATTGGCCGCTGCGAAAATCGGGCAGTGGTTCTCGATGAGCAGGAACGAACCGTCACGCGGGCGCTGCACTTCGGCCATGAACCCTTCTTCGTTGCGAATTGAAACCAGCACCTCCAAGCGCGCTCGGAGAGGGGAGCGCACGGGGATGCGTGAGCGGTAATCCGCAATCTGCTGTTTGGCGCATCGGGTCACCAGGCGCTGGACGCCCTCTGCGCCGAAGATCTGTTCGACCGCGTTCAGCAAATTCACGGTCAAGCCCGCATGGGCGTCGGGAAAATGCGGCGCGGCGGCCGGCGTCAGACACCACATTTTGGCGGGCCGCCCGATTGGGCGTTGCTCTTCCTGGTAGGTCACCTGCCTTTGAGTGCGCAGGGCGTAGAGGTGTTGGCGGACGGCCATGGCAGAGATGTCCAGTTGCGCGGCCAGGGTTTCCGAATCGCTCGGCCCGTGCCGCTTGAGCAGGCGCAGGATCGCTTGCCGATTGGGGACCAGCTCTGATTTCTTGCGGATAGCACCGCGTTTCTTCATGCGGGTGAGCTTACGGCGAACCTGTTTCAAAAGCCAGCCGCATCAGTGATTTCTTTCTAAAGGAAAGACTTTAGAAATTCGCTTGCCAACCACAATTGCGCCGCCTATTCTTTTCAAAAGCACACGCTTTAGAAAAGCGGGCGCTCGACGCCGAGCCGACTGAGATGACGTGAGCCCGAGTGCAAGAAACGAAAGAGAGTCTATGGCCGACATTGCGAATAAATATGTGGAAAGCGTGCCCGGAAAATTCTACGTGGACAACCAGTGCATCGACTGCGATTTGTGCCGTGAGACTGCCCCGGCCAATTTCATGCGCCAGGACGACGGCGGTTATTCCTACGTCTTTAAGCAACCCACTACGCCGGAGGAAGAAGCCCTCTGCCGCGAGGCGATGGAGGGATGCCCGGTCGAAGCGATTGGGAACAACGGCGAAGGCTGAGTGTGATCGAACCAGGACAATGAACTACCCAGCCAAACCAACGCAGCGAAAGGGCGAACCAGAAGCACCCGCAAGAGCTGGCGTTCCGGAGCGCTTTCGGCGTTTGAAATTGAATGAAGTGGTGTCGCCTGGCGACTTCGTTGCGGATAAGCGCCTTGGGCTTCAACCGTGGGAAGGACCGGGCGGATTCCGAGTCGGCTCGTTTGTGAGACCAATTTACCGGCGGGAGGAAACCGCAAGGTTCCGAGCGACCTCAACCAAAAAACCAAAACAAAACGCAAAACATCGATGAAACCACCCAAAATCATTGCTTACTTGAAACCCTCGTGCGGCTGGAGCCAGGGCGTGCGCGCCATCATGCGAAAACACACACTGGATTACGAAGATCGCGATGTCATCAACAACCCGTCAATCTATGCGGAGATGGTCCAAAAGAGCGGGCAGAACCTTTCGCCTTGTGTCGAAGTCAACGGGCACATGCTGGCCGATGTCAGCGGCGACGAGGTGGAAGCCTACCTGCTCAAAGCGGGACTGGTGCAGGCGACCACCGCCGTGACCGACGCGCCGACCAATCAGGCCTGTGACGCGCATCACCATGAGTAACGCTTGACAGGAGCCAGAGGCTCCGGCTCGTTCAGCAATCATCAAACCGACTCAAGCATTATGGCAAAGCTCTTCAAAATAGCGGCAGCCAGGGACGTGCCACCTGGCCAAGCGGCTGCGTTCACAGTCGAGGGCCAGAGAATCGCCCTCTTCAATGTCGAGGGAACTTATTATGCCATCGACGACAGTTGCACGCACCGTGGCGGACCGCTGGCGAAACCTTCACCGAATATTGGGGTCGAACCCATCGGCCAGGCTCGCGCCCCGTACCGGAACAATTTCATCTTGAACTGGCCGAGCGGTCCGCACGCTTGGCCGCATCCAGCCAGAACGGGGCCGTCGAATGAGGCAAACTTCTTTCCAGTCTTTGTGCGAGGCCAAACCGGAAACTTAGAGGAACTCCAATGGATGAAGGTCTAAGAAGCGAGTTGAGCAAGCAGGGGATATTCACCACGACCCTGGAGGATCTCTACAACTGGGGTCGCAAGAACTCCATCTGGCCGATGCAGTTCGGCCTCGCCTGTTGCGCCATCGAGATGATCGCCACCACCATGGCGCGTTACGATCTCGCCCGCTTCGGCGCCGAAATCTTTCGTCCCTCGCCGCGCCAGGCGGACCTCATGATCGTGGCAGGCACCGTGACCAAGAAAATGGCCCCGCAGGTGGTGCGCCTCTACAACCAGATGCCCGAACCGAAATACGTCATCGCCATGGGCGCGTGTGCCATCTCCGGCGGGCCGTTCAAGGAGGGCTACAACGTGCTCAAGGGCATTGACCGATACATCCCGGTGGACGTGCACATTCCCGGCTGCCCACCGCGGCCCGAGGCGCTCATCCACGCGTTCATGACATTGCAGCGGCAGATCGACGAGCAGAAGCTGACCGGCACAAACCGCCCGCGCCATCTTGTTGCGGACGCGCCAAGCGAATTCCCGGTGCCGCAGTTCGGCGAACACGATTTGGTGCCGTCGAAGAACGCTGAGGTTTGGCAGCCACCGAAATTGGTGAGAACCAAATAAACCATCCAAGCCTCAAATGAAAACAGATGTGAAAAAGACGAAAAAGACTCTCGCACCAATTTTGATAGGCGAAGAACAAAGCTTCGCAATCTTCAATACAATTCAAGTGGGAGAGCGCGTCTCTTTTGTGTTAGACCGGGGGGGCCATGATAGTAAGCCGGTGTTATTCCATCCAAACGAGATTTATCTGATTCCTTCGTCAAAACAAGAGGGGGTTGACTATGAGTATTTCGGTGACCCCATTCAAGTCGAGGAATACCAGCAGCTTGAGCCAGATCGTTCTGGATTCGTTCAAATCGGATAACTAATTGTTACGAGAAAGGCAATAATGGTTGCATGATAATTTATGCAACCACACCACATAAAAAACATACTGCTCCTTCTCTCGCTTTGTCCTTTTCAAATTTCCCGGACATGCCGGCCATACCCACCACACTGGAAATCGAATCAGCGAATTCCGTTGCAGCCACAGACACTCGGCGAGCAAATCAAGACGCACCGCTTGAAATTGCATTGGTTGCAAACAGATGTTGCCGCAAAGATCGGAATTTCTTCCGCATCGGTCAGCAATTGGGAGCGCGGTGTCACCTCCCCATCGCGCAGGATGACAAAGAAGATTCGGGAATTTCTTGGCTACACACCACCTGTACTGGTTCTGAAAAAACGAGGCCTCGGTTCATACTGTTGGAAATGTGGAATTTCTGAAACCTCCCCCGAACGTTGCCTGTTTGAGAGGATTTGCAAGTGATTCAATAAAAGTAACATGCAATCACAAGTTCATGCAACTGACCCCAATAAAGCCGGTGCGCGATGTTGCCTTTTTGCGACAG